>CAYVVU010000066.1:0-9068 GCA_964455305.1 uncultured Thermoplasmata archaeon | reverse complement strand
ACCAAACGAAAAATAAAAATAAATCATTCTCCTATGGTTGGAAAGGGGATTAAAATGGAGATGATAAAGGCCAAAATCTGCCTATTTGGTGACCCAGCCGTGGGAAAAACATCGCTAATACGAAGATATGTCTACGATATGTTTGATGATAAGTATTTGACCACACTGGGAACTAAGGTAACGAAGAAAACGGTAAAACTAAACTGGCACGGAAGGGATGTGGATGTGGTTATGATGATTTGGGATATAGTGGGACAACACGAATTCACCAATCTCATAAAGGATGCATATTTCTATGGAGCTAAAGGTCTCATCGGTGTATGTGATATAACGAGAAGGGATACTCTAGAAAACATAGATTTCTGGATGAGCAAAATAAAGGAGATAGTGAAGAACGATGTCCCTTTGATTCTCATAGCAAACAAGGCTGATTTGGAGGAAAAGAAATTTGGAGAAAATGATTTGAAAGAGTATGCGAAAAAATACAATGCATTTAAGTATTTCATTACTAGCGCGAAAACGGGAGAGAATGTAAACGATGCCTTCTTCGCAATAGCCGAGAAAATAGCCGAAGAGATAATGGGTTAGATAGGCAAATAGTAACACTCATCGCAAATTTTCACGGATTCCTCAATCTTCTTTCTTACATATTTTCTTGCATCCCTAAAAGCTTCTTTTATATTTTTACCATTTGCTATTCCTGCGGCTATCGCGGATGTAAAAATACAGCCCGTCCCGTGCATTTTCTTTTTCATCTTCTTTTCTTTGTAAAGGAGTGTGATATCCTTGCCCACCAGAACATCAAATAATTCCTTATAATCCCCCGAAGTTATAGAAACATATTTGCATCCTCTGTCAAGTATGTCCATACCGGCCTCAACCGCATCGTAGGCAGTTTTTATTTCCATTTTGGTTAAATATTCCGCTTCCTTTCTGTTTGCATGAAGAAAATATATCTCTGGAATTATTTCTTCTATTACTTTTTTTGCGGCATTCTCTTTCAATAAGATATGGCCATTCTTTGATTTGAGAATGAAATCAAGAACAACAGGTATATTTTTATTTAAAATGTCTTGTAGAACTTTTACAGCGTTAATTGAATAGAGCATTCCCACTTTTACTGCATCAAATTCCAAGATTTTTGTGAGATAATCAACTTCATTTTTTATTTCCTCATATTCTCTTTCCACAACCTTTACAACCCCTTTGGGGTTTTGCACCGTTAAAGATGTTATCACAGCAAAAGGATGTAATCCAAAATCCCTTATGGTTATGAAATCTCTGATTACTCCTGCTCCGCCTGTGGGGTCGTAACCAGCGAGAATCAAAACTTTTCGCATAATAGTGGTTAGAGGAGATAGGATAAAAACTTTATTAAGAAACAGTGCTTACGGTGTTGTATGGAGAGGATTCCCACTTACATCTGGAGGCTGGATAGAGAGTTAAACGGGGGTATTCCGAAGAACTCCGTGATACTGATTCAGGGTGCCCCGGGTACATACAAAACATCGCTCTCCTATTACATACTGTATCGTAATGCAAAAGAGAATGGGAGGGGGAGCGTTTTCATAACCACGGATATTCCCAAGGATAGATTGGTAAAGCACCTTGAGAGCATGAGAATTTATCCGGAGGATGTTGATCCATTGGTTAAAATAGTGGACATCGCATCTATGAGGAAAAAGGAGAAAAAAATTCTTCCGCTCTGGATAGACACAATAACTGAAAAAATAAAGGAAAATATAGAAAATGCCGAATTGTTGGTTATAGACAACATAAATGTTTTAGATTTCATAGATGATCCCATAGAGAGAAGGACGACGATATTTGAGTTCTTGGAAATGCTCCGGGATTTGGGCGTAACCTCAATACTCACAAGTGAAGTAGCAAGTTGGGATATTCCCACCGAATACGAGCATTTGGTTGATGGAGTTCTTAAGACAAGAAAGGTCAGAATTAGTCCCGTGGAATACCAAATACATATGGGGATAGAGAAGATGATGTATACCAAGCACTCTTTCTCATATTACACAATTCTCTTTGAAGATGGGAGATTCCAACTCGCCAAGGTGATCAGAGAGGAATACCGCTTCTGATAATATTTGACGGGATAAGGAAGCATACATCAGCCAGATTGCTTCCCGTAGGGCCAGTTTCTATCGTTCCTCCGATTTTTTTCATAAACTCATAGGAGTTATGTGCATTGAGATACTCAACAATATCCTCCACATCTTTTTTACCGAAAGCGAAGCCGCCCGCCGCGGGACTATTTCCATCTATACCATCCGTTCCCATAGATACAATCATACTATCTTCATCCTTGGTGAGGAAGGAGGAGAGAACAAGTTCAAGGTTTGGCCCTCCGATTCCCAAAGGGCCATCAATTCTAACTTCCCACTCTCCCCCCAATATAAGTATTTCTTTGGCAAGATGACTCAAACTTCCGACGAATTTTCCGACCTCCCTTGCTTCTCCGCAAAATCTATTTCCAAGTATTCTGCAAGGTATGTTCATTTGCGAAAATATCTTTTGGAGGGATTTCGTTGAAGAGTATATTCCCCCTATTATAAAATTTCTAACTCTGAAACTTCTGAATTCTTCTTGGGTTACGGGTTTGGGTAAAGAATACCTATCAAAATCTAAACCTATTCTTTCAGCCATCTTTCTCACATAACTGTATCCCTTTGTTTCGTAAAATGTAAGGCCCGAAGAAATATCTTCAAGATAATTTCCAGGAACATCGGAAAGAATCAAGGAAACAACCTTGCCCCTCGCCTCTCTGAGGATTTTTCCCCCTTTTATTCTGGATAGATATCTCCTGAGAGCGTTCAATCCATGTATATCCATACCGGAGCGAATCGCCCTTTCAACTATTCTCACATAATCGTCAAAATCTATGGCGGGAAGTTCCATAAGAGAGGAACCTCCCCCAGATATCAGAAAAAGCACGAATTCCTCTTCTTTAAGTATCTCAATCGCGCTCTGTGCAGCCTTCAAACTCATCTCGTCGGGAATGGGATGCGAGGATACAAAAACTTCAACATTCTCAAAGTTCTTTGCCATATATCCCCACTCTTTTGTAGTGATAACAATACCTCTTTTTATCTCATATCCTTCTTCCGTAAGTCCCTTGAGCATGGGTACAGAGGATTTTCCCACAGCTATTACCGAAACTTCTCTCGGAATATATTTTCTCCACAAATGCCCCGTTCTTTTCATCAAATTTTCGGGAGAGATTTCCTCCATCATTTTTGAAACAACCTTCCGCAAAAATATCTCAATCATCATCCGAATATCACCTTCACCAATATAATCCTTATTGCAACGGGAATCATCGTTATTCCGAAATATTTTCTGAGTTTCTCAGATTTTATCTTGGGTGCGAGTTTCGCACCTATTTGAGCACCTATTATCGCGCCTATAGCGTATGGAACAACATAGCCTATATTTACCTGTCCTAGTTCGGAGTGTATTATGCTTCCGGAAACTGCTGTAAGGAAAATTATGAAAGATGATGTGGCCACGGCGTAATGTATAGGCAGTCCAAGGAGTGTTAGGGAGGGTACATTGATTATTCCTCCCCCAACTCCCAGCAATCCCGCAACCAGTCCGGCTAGAGAGCCCCAGGTTATCAGATGAATGTAATAGGCTTTGAGTTCCACTTCGTTTCCGAAGGCATCTACTCTTTTCTCCAAAAAATACGGACCAAACTTGAGCGAAAAAACCAGCGGAAGCTTCGGAAATATCATTTTCAGGGAAATTAGAAATAGCGCTGCGGCGAATATCAAAGCGAGCAAGCTGCCGGGAATGTATTCTGTGAGGTACGCTCCAATCGCCGAGAAAATTACTGCCGGGAGCATAACAAGTACTCCACTCTTGTAGAATATTCTCTTCTGCCTAGCATATCTGGTAGAGGCGGAGAGCGATGTGAATATCACCACAGCCAAACTGGTTCCTATTGCCTCGTTCGGCTGGAGGGAGAATATCAGCATTAAAGTGGGAACATAGAGAAATCCTCCTCCTACCCCAAGCATAGCGGCCACTATTCCTATGAAAAAGGCAAGGAGTAACGGCAGAATAAATTCAATCAGTTTTTACCACCTCATCCATCCATTTCGCGTAATTTTCGCTTTTCAACTCGGCGGAGAAAACGATTATGGCTGGCGCAGTATAAGGATGGAGTTCTTTCAATCTCTCCACCGCCTCATCCACAACGCTATCTTTCGTTTTCAGTACTGCGGCGTATTCTTCATCCTCTTGCAACGAATTCTCCCAATAGTAGAAGGACTTTATAGGAAATATGTTTCCACAAGCGATTAATTTTTCTTCCACCAATTTTTTAGTTATTTCCTTAGCATCTTTTTCGTTGGGAAAAGTGGTGTATATTATTTTCATTAAAATCACCTCCTGTGAGTGAATCGCCATATCCTATACATAAGCATGGCTTTCTCAAAATTTTTGGGTATGGATGGCTCGCGAAAACATTCAATCATACAATCATTGCATCTATTCTCATAATCCTTCCAAATTTTACCATCGTCATTGAGAATTACATCCTTCATAAAGCAGGGCTTTACATTTCCCTCGTAATCCGCGTAAAAAACTACTTTGCCCGCACGGCACGGATAAGTTTTCTCGCCTTTAAGATACCTCACAACCTCCCCATAATAAGTCCTCAAATTTCCGAAGATGTGGCCGTTATAGTTTTCATACGCGTACTTAAACGCCTTTAAAATCTCATCCTTTGTAACATCCAGTGGCTCATAAACATATCCATCAAATTCAGGATAGCACATACTTAAAGGAACTCGCAAACTTTCATTAAAAAATTTTGCGATCTCGCCAACACGATTGTAATTAAAGCCGGTAACGAGCATATTGGCCGTAAGAATCTTTACTTTCCCTCTGAGAAGTTTTATGCTTTCAATAACCCTATCATATATATCTACACCACGGTATTCGTTGTGCTCCTCTCTCTTATCACTATCAAGCGAAACAGTGGCTGCATCTATGTATGGAAGGATTTTTTTAATTCTCTGAGGTAGGGAGCCATTCGTGGCTATATGGACCCAAATTCCGTTTTCCTTCAGCTTCTTAACTATTTCAATTATATTGGGATGTAAAGTTGGTTCTCCGCCGGTCACACTAACTATTTTTATGCGATTTTTCTTCAACTCATCTACGAAAGAATTTAGATTGGTGATGTCAAAGAAATTCCTTTTTTGCCAGGCATTACATCCCTTGCACCTCAGATTGCACGCTTCCGCCACGCTCCATATCAATATTTTCATTCTTCTTTTTCCTCCTCATCTTTTTCCGCATCTTCTTTTCCTTCCTTTTCTTTTCCATCTCTATGGCTTTTAATTCCTCTTCGCTCAGTTCAACCTCCCTCTGTTCGGGCATCTCAAGACATTCCGGCGGGACTTCCGTTGTTATGACTATGGTTTTGGCTGCACGGTGTATTTTGATCCCCTTATCCTCGCAGCATTTAGTTTTCACCGCAAGAACAACAACATCGTCCATTCTATGTCTTCCCGCTATGTAGGCATCTTCGTAACTGAAACTCAAATGAACCCATCTTCTGTCCGTGGGTTTTAACCCGCTCTCCAGCAGTATATCCGCTTCCTCCTTAGATACCGGATAGTACAGAATCTCGGGTATATCATCCGTAGGAAGGTCCGATAAATCTACGGGAATCGTATGCCCGTAAGTGGCCCTTATTTTCTTTTTCTCCAAATCCACCTGAAATCTGCCCTTCGGGTCCGTGAGGGCGATGGCCTCTATGTGATGGCGGCGAAGCCACCAGAATCTGCGATGCCTTCTCTTTATCCCGTTGACTATATCATATATATCCGCCCATCCCATAGGGTCTATGTTCACACGGAACTTGTAGGGGAAGTGGCGAAGTATTCCGCTTAGCATTCTGCTAAGGGCTTCCAGTTCCCAGTCGTTCAGCAGAAACTTGCCCTCCGAACCGCATATCGGACACCTATCTCCCCTAAAATACCCGTGGGCTTCGCATTGCTTTATCTGAGGCATCACAACCACCTCTGGATCGTGAGGGCGATTGGTTTTGCCACACTATATTTACTCTGCTCCCTCTCTATTGTATCGGAGCAGAAGACATCCTTTACATACGGAACCATTCTCTCTATCGCATTGGCGGCAAATACCCCATGTACACAGCCAGCCACTACAAACTCCGCCCCCTGTGCCCTGAGCTGCTTTGAACTCTCAACTATCGTGCCCCCCGTGGAAATTATATCATCAACTATGGCTACCCTTTTTCCTTCCACATCCAATTTTCTGGGCTTAATTTCAACATTCATCCCGTCTATCCTCTTCTTTTCCAAATAATCCCACTCTGCCCCTATCTTCTCCGCGACCCTCTTTCCCCTTTCCACCGAACCCTTGTCGGGAGAGATAACCACATCTATATTGTATCTGTTCAGGTATTCGCTCAGCGGTTCGGTGGCGTAAACATTCTCCGCAGGAATGTTCATCCATCGCAGTATTTCTGGATTGTGAATATCCACTGTGGCAAAGAAATCCATATGCATGGAAAATATCTTTGCGAGAATTTCCGCGCTCACGGCTTCGCCTTCTTTGAATATTTTATCCTGTCGGGCGTAGGAAAAATATGGAATAACCCCGATTATCCTTCGCGCCCCCCATCTTCTTGCGGAGTCAAGCAGTAATAGCATCTCTATTAAATTTTCGTTTGGATATGTCGTTTGAACTACAATCACAACTTCGTTCTCAATCTTCTCGGGAATTCTTACATACCTCTCTCCATCGGGAAAAGTTTTAACCTCCGCCTCAACATAATCGCAACTTAACTCCTTCGCTATATTTTTTGATAGTTTTCTAGAGGCGCTACCTCCTATTACCTTCAATTCACCACCTCCCTTTCAGGGTTCTTTGGGCTTCCTCGTATGATTTTATTGTTCCGATATCCATCCACACACCACCTATAACATAACCATATACTTCTTTTTTGCGATAGAGCCACTGCACGAAGTATCCCGGACTGTCAGGATTGTTCCCCTCTTTTATGTATTTCTCAAACAATCCAAGCATGCTGCGAGGGACGAAGTAGCAGCCCGCACATATCAATGTGCTTTGTGGCTGCGGAGGTTTTTCCTCAAAATCCACAATTTTTCCATCCTCATTTATTTTCACTACTCCGAATCTCTTCGCCTCCTCCAAATCTTTTAAATCGTAGAGGGCCACGGTAAACCTATTTCCAGATTTTCTGACAAAATCCTCCATATCTATCTCCATAACATTATCTCCCGCAACTATTATCAAATCTGTGTTTATATTTGCCTTTTTTATGGCGTAATTTATCCCCTTTATCGCCCCGAACTTCTCCTCTTCCCTTGTCGTGGGCTCTATTATGAGTTCCATAGGCCTATCAAATCCGAAAGAGTACATTGTGTCCATCCAATATCTGAACTGATCCTCGTATTTCTTATTGGTGGTAATCACTATCCTTTCAACTCCTTTTATTTTAAGCATCTCAACTATTCTATTAAGCAGTGGTTTGCCGTTTATTGGCAGAAGAGGTTTCGCTATGAAATCGCTGATTGGAGCGAGGCGCCTGGCGTATCCTCCCGCCAGAACCAACGCGGTTATCCTCTTCCTCTCCGCATTAACGACAGATGGATTAACTATATTTTCGGGAATTTTTCCGTTCATCACATCAATTATTCCTCTGACCACAAGCTCTCCCATCGCTTTTCTCGTCTCAAATGTTGCGCTACCTATATGCGGGGCGAGAACAACATTTTCAAGATTTTTCAATTCTTCCCTGACATTCGGCTCGTTCTCATAAACATCCAGTGCCGCATAAAATATCCTTCCCTCCTTAAGGAATTGTATAAGGGATTCCTCATCCACAACGCCGCCCCTCGCAACATTAACCAGTATCGCATTCTTCTTCATCTTAGCCAGCTCATCCCTTCCTATCAGATGATAGGTATCTCTGGTCAAAGGAGTGTGTATTGTGATTACATCCGCCTCCTCCATAAGTTTTTCAAGAGGTCTGTACTCGGCATTCAGCATATTCTCATACATCTCCTTTCTAGTTCGGGAGTAGTATATTACTTTCATTCCAAAACCCCTAGCTTTTCTCGCAACTTCCCTCCCTATCCTGCCGAAACCCACGACTCCGAGAGTTTTACCCTTCAACTCAATACCAAGAAGTAGATTCGGCGACCAGCCGTGAAATTCTCCCCTTTCAATCATCTTATGACCTTCAACTATCCTTCTGGCGGCAGATAAAATCAGGGCCCAAGTTAACTCCGCAACAGCGTTGGTGAGAACATCAGGAGTATTGAGAACAACTATTCCTTTCCGAGTGGCGTAATCCACATCTATATTGTCCACGCCCACAGCATAATTTCCAATCACTTTCAGATTCTTCGCATTATCAATTACCTCGCTGTCTATCTTGTCGGTGAGAAGACATATCAAAGCATCCTTATCCCCTATCTTTTCAATTATCTCCTGCTTGGTGGGAATTTCATCTTCACGCAGAATCTCAATTTCGGCGTACTTCTCAAGGAGTTCAAGCGACGGTATTCTGCGGGTAACGAGCACCTTCCATCTCATAAAATATGGAAAGAGTTATTCACTAAAAAATTTATTGTGCAAGATATTCACATACTTATCGTTGGCAACGCTTCGTTTCTGGCGGCGGAATAGGATATAAGTACCTCAAAGAGAGCTATCACCATTCCCACCATAAGTGAAAATAAAGCGGCGGCAAAGAAAATTAAAGAAAATGTAAGTAAACTTGCACCAAGGGAGGATATCAAAACGAATATTGAACTTAGAACCGTCAGAAAAACCGTGAAATACAGCGAAAAAAGTGCATTTCGTAGTAAGGCACCTCTCCTTATCAATATATCCATCTGTGCCTTCACTATCTCCCTCCTTTTGGGTGAGCGGTCTCCTATTTCCGCTAGTTCCTTGCTGAACTCCCTGAGTCTATCTATCACCCTACCGTATCTCGTTTGTATAGTCAAGGTTATCAGACCCGTACCGGATATCAGGGCCACGGG
>CAYVVU010000065.1:8952-9208 GCA_964455305.1 uncultured Thermoplasmata archaeon | reverse complement strand
GCCCATACGTGGGGCCGTCTGATAAGAGAGAAGTTACCCCAGGGATAACTGAGTCGTCTCCGGCAAGAGTTCATATCGACCCGGAGGCTTGCTACTTCGTTGTCGTCTCTCCCCATCCTGGTGGTGCAGCAGCTGCCAAGGGTGGGGCTGTTCGCCCATTAAAGGGGATCGTGAGATGGGTTCACTACGTCGTGAGACAGTAGGGTTGCTTTTCCGTGGGGGTGCGTCGGCGCCTGAGGGGAAGGACCCCCTAGTA
>CAYVVU010000065.1:0-8942 GCA_964455305.1 uncultured Thermoplasmata archaeon | reverse complement strand
ATGCATAACCCATCGGAAACCCTCCACCGTGGAATTTTCAAAGGATGTAAGAGTGATATGGTTAACGGATTATCATGGCAATGAGGAGCAACTTGGCGGTATGGGAGCTATGCTGATAGGTGATGGTACAACATACACCGAAGATAGGATACCTCCCGGCGATCTAAGTACCTTAACGCATGTAATTAAGAAATTTATGGGTGAGGATAGACACAGGGTTATAATGATTGACAATCTAAACCGCATAATTATGAGAGTTGGTGATAGATATGCTGATATAATCAAATTCTTGGATACAATAAGAGGATGCACGGCGGAGCATGATGGAGTACTTCTAATCTCAGTGGACCTTAATGAGATTAATCCTCCTCTGCGCAGTCAAATAGAAGATTCGGCGGATGATATACTATGAACTCAATGGAGGAAAGTATACTCCAAAAGCTCAAGGCAATAAAAAAGAAAATCGCTGGGAAAAAGGTATATTTTCAAATACCGGAAGGTCTAAAATACCTCATACCAAAAATTTCCGAGATTTTTCCCCGGGCCATTTACAGTGGAGAAAATGTTTACGGGGCATGTGATGTTGAGAAACCGACAGGTTACGATATCGTTGTCCATATAGGTCATTCGCCTATACCACATTTGAAATATGAATCAACGATATTCATAGAACCAGAGATCATCGTACGGCGGGAAATCCTTTCATTGGCCACCGTTGTTCCGGAGGAAAGAATTGGATTGGGCGCAACCATAGAGTTTTTAAAAAACCTAAAAACTTTAAAGGAAATTTTGGAAGAATATGGTAAGGAAGTTTATATCGGGAAGGGGGATGCCCGGATAGCGCATGTTGGCCAGATTTTAGGATGCAACTACTCATCCCTCAAAGAAATTAATGAAAAGGTGGATGCATATATAATACTGTCCACAGGCGAATTTCATCCTCTGGGCGCTTATATGGCTACGGGGAAAAATGTTTATAGCTTTAATCCCATAGCGGGGAGAATAGAGAAAATCCATAACGAGGGATTTTTAAGAAAAAGATTTGCACGGATAGTAAAAGCCGAGGAATCAGAATCCTTTGGAGTAATACTCTGCAAAAAAATAGGGCAGAGAAGAGAGAAACTGGCAAAGTACATGGTGGAACTTATTGAAAGCACATCTTTTAAAGCGTATCTGGTAGAAATGGATGAGATAACGCCGTACAAACTTATGAACTTACCCGTTGATGTGGTAGTAAATACAGCCTGCCCCAGAATAACATACGATGAGGAATTTGAGAAAAAATCATCAAAGATAATAATATCTCCGCAGGAGTTAGAAATAGCTCTTAAAGTCAGGCGCTGGGACGAGTATGAAATTGATGAAATCACTCCTTATTGAGTTCTTTAAACTCTCTTACTAGGAGCCATATTATGTTCATTCCTGTTATCACCTCAGGAACGAGAACCTCATCCACATACTCTCTTATCACTTTCGCCTCTTTCTGAGAATGCACTCTCGCTATTATTCTCACATCGGGATTTATGGACCTTATTTGACGGGCAGATACTACACATTCATGAGGTTCGGGAAGCATTATCAGTGCGATTTTTGCATGCTTTATACCAGCGGAAATTAATGTATTTCTGTGAATAGCGTTTCCATAAATTACCGTATATCCCTTTTCACGTAACCTTCTCACTACCTTCAAATCGTTATCCACTACGACGAAAGGAACCTTCATTAGGTAAAGGGCAGAAGCCGCATACTCTCCAGAAACACCACCACCTAAAATAACCACATGGTCTTTCATATCCACCTTTTCTCTCTCCCTGTAAATTAATCGGAGTATGGCTGGTGTGATCAAAACTGTTATTATTGACATACTTACTATCGCGGCTCTCAGAGAATCATCAAAGAACCCTAAGGAATATGCCACCTCAGTAGCTGCGAGAGTTGCGCTGAGCTGCGGAATATATATTATGCCCAATGCTATGGAATCTCTCCCACTAACACCTAGTATTTTTGAGGATAGTAATCCACCCATAAATTTGGATACAACTAAAACGGAAACCACCGAAATTACCAATATGTAGTTTGTGGATGAAAAAATCAGCTGAAAATTAGTTTCTACGCCTATAACGAAAAAGAATATTGGGATGAAGAATGTATGTCCTATAGTTTCCAACTTGTTGTAAAGTGAATCATCAACATATTTTCCAAGAAGAACGCCCGAAATGAACATAACGCTTATGGGGTGCATACCCAAAAGAAGCGAAACGGAAGATACTGCGAGAACGATCATTGTGAGAATTTTTACCCTGAATTCTCTACTGGCCATAAAATATTTTCTATCCAGATATTTTCCAACACGCGGAATTATTATGAATATTGCCGTGACGAAGGCGATGAATTCCAAGGTTATAAGAAGGGTTTCAAGAAAATTATCCTTGAAGTTCAAAAATATGGAAAACATCAGAAGACTAACTATATCCATAATTATTAGAGATGGAAGTATAAGAATACCGAATTTTTCTCTCAACCTGCGATTCGTGTTAACGATAGGTATTATCTCTCCAACAGAAGAACTCTGAAAAACCGTTCCTAGCAGAGCGGATGATAGTGGGGAATAACCGGCAAATATTCCCAATAAAAATCCACCACAGAACGATATACATCCTATAATAGTCGCCATCATAACAGAGTCTTTGAATCTTAGTTTTCCAGCATGATGAACATCAAGACCTGCCAGAAAAATTAGAAAGAGTAGGCCGAGCATCCCCATGAATTTTAAACCCTCAAATCCATGAACTACACCCAAACCATAGGGACCTAAAACCATACCAGCAATAAGAAAAAAAGGAATTGCCGTAATCTCTAACCTAAAAGTTATTTCAGGCAGAAATAAAACGAATATCCAAACAATCCCAAATGTGACTATTATTTCCCAGTCCACAAATAGTATATGGAGCGGGAGGTATATAATGGTTGTGGGGGGTTGGTTTTGAATATTTTTGATAATGAAGAAACTAAGGTTTGTTTATAGTTTGACTTTTGGAACTTTGGCAATGGTAGCAGTTTTTAGGAATTTCAATACTTCTTTTTTCATATGCTTCACAACATCTTCCGTGATTTCTATTTTAGGATCATATGTGATTATTTCCTCAAACTTCCAGTCAGTTACATTAAATATTCCTTTGTAATCCTTATAATATATAGCAATACGATACTTGTTCCAGTAATTGTATTTTTCAGGCTCATCAATTTTATTCAAAGGAATGTCTCTATGTACACCATAACTTTCAGAAAAGACACAGTTAGAATATAAATATCCTTCATCGAAAACACCATTTTCGAGGGATTTAATTATAAATTTCTTAATATTAACTAGTGTAATCCAGCGACCTTTAGATTCTCTCTCAATTAATTTATAATTTTTAGGATATTTAATCCACAATGGCACCATTAATAATTCGTCATCAAGATATACTCCATGTCCATATTTATCATGCTCTCCAAGTAATTGACCATGATCGCTTGTTATTATTATTAAGGTATTTTCGAAATTGTCGTATTTCTTCAAAAACTTCAAAAATAAATCTATTTTATTCATTAAATATTCTGCGCTTTTCTCATATGCTTTTTTGATGAGCTTATCATTAATTTTTCCTCTAATTTTTTTATTAAACTTTACATATTCACTTATATCTTGAGATTTTTTTGTGAGATAAGGCTCATGCATTTCCATAAAATTTATAAATATAAAATAAGGATTTTTAGTTAATTCACTATTATGTTTGTAATCATGTACAACCCTTGAGAGTATATCTTTGGCCCCTTTGTCTATGACGATAGATTTAAAATAACTTAAAAATATCTTTTTAATTTTTATAAATCTATCTAAGATAGCTTGTAATATGATTTTAAACAAAAGAATATATTTTCTTTCTCTAAAATACTTTATTAAAATATCTATCCTTGAAAGTTTTTTTATTTCTAGAAGATATTTAATCTCCTTTCTCTCTTTAATTGATAAGATATTCATATATGGAGGATATAAATAATGCTTATCAAAAAACTTAAATCCAAATACTGGCGATATGTAAGGATTGGCAGAATAACACAGCAAAATATATTGTTTGGTTTTTAAAAAATTTGTTATTAAAAAATCATATTGTTTAGAGGTTATTTTAATATTTAACAGCGCTCTACTATTTTTAGTTTCGTGTATCTTATATTGTAAAGGATATAATCCAGTAAACAAAGATACATGAGATGGTAGTGTCCAAGTAGCCGGCGTGATGACTCTGGAGTAATACTTAAAATTATATTTACTGAGGATTTTTCCATATCTTTCACCGGTATCTTTCCGTAGACTATCACATACTATTAATATTACATTAAACATCATACATCACCTAATATCCTTAAAGAAAATTTATTAAATAAAAATTTTGTTAGACATTCACATCTTTATCTATTTTACATCTTTTATGAATTAACTAATTTGATAAACTTTCTTTAACAGGATTTTTCTAGAAAATAGAATAAACTTATAATTTTTGCTATGATCTCTACAGTATCACAGAATAAAAAGTATATTTTTTGCTACATCACATATGAACTTCTCTTAATCTATCTTTTATCGCGTACTCACTACGTGCGATACATCTATCTATTTCTTATTAGGGAACCCACATTATAAGTAATAGCGGGAGGTATATAATGGTTGTGGGGGTTTGGGGGTTTGGGGTTTCTTTATTAAGGAAGTTTTAAAGAGGTTTATCTATGATTTGCTTTTTTGCTAATAACCAAATCAAATAAATCTTGGGGTTTTTTGATCAATTCGCCAGTATTGCTGCTGAAGAAGCCATAATCTGAGTGTTCGCCAAAACTTCCTGATACCGATCTCTCTACAGGGACCATACCATGATCCGATACTATGTATAAGACATCGTTAGGTGATATTATTTTATAGATTTTTTTAATTAAATTATTTAAATCTAAATATATATTCATAAGTTTAAGTTTCTTTCTAATATAGAAGTGAGATATTTCATCCAAAAATGGAGTATACCAGAAAATTAGTTCGTAATCTTTTTTTAATGCTTCAAATAATTGCTTTTTATCTTCTTCATAAATTCTAAAAGCATACTCAATAAGTGGTTTTAAATTTCCTTTTGAAGCCTCTTTCATTACATTCCTTGTTTCTTTATTAGCTACATTTCTTCCATATGTGGGTATCCCATTAGTCCAAGTTTTATCAAAAAAATCAAATATAGTCTTGTATTTTTTGTCTCTAATTATATTTTTTGTTTTTTCAAAGGGATCTGGCAATATATTTCTTATAATCCACATTTTTACTTTTTTAGGTAAAATCTTAGATGCTATTTTTGCAAAAGAATACTGACTAGTTTTCACTTTAACCGACCTAGGAGTTTCTGAAAAAAATTTAGCTCTCTTTAAAAATATCTTTTCAATTTCATCAATTTTTCTTCCTGTTAACATGGCAGCCCATATTAAGGGAGTTATCACTACGCCAAAATCAGATAAATCTGTTTTTGTATATGCTTTCTGTTTTAAATATTTTAGATTCCATTCCTCAATCAATGTATATTCAAGTCCATCTATTCCTAATATTATAATTCTCCCAGTCATGATTGATGTGAAATACATTATACTATTTAATTGTGAAGACTTTAGTTGTAATGAGACTCAAGATAATAGAAACTTATTTGAATGAAATACAATTATAATATCTCCTCCATAATTTTTATTAACTCTTTTTCTCTTCTTTCTGATGGAAATAAACTCATAATTCTTTCGCGTGCTTTTTTTCCAAGTTCCGGTGGAGAATTCAGAGCCATCTTAATCGCTTCCACTGTTTTTTCTATATCTCCATATGGTACATAAAATCCCGTATCTCCTATTGCAGTGGGTATTCCACAGTAATGTGTACCAACAGGAATACATTCACAGAGCATAGCTTCACAGAGTGCATTTGGCAAACCTTCATATCTTGAGAGTTGGCAGTAAACCTTTGATTTTTGATAATATCTCAACAGTTCTTTATCTGATATAAAGCCCGTAAAAATAACATTTTTTCCTGCCATTTTTCTTAAAATATCTATAGAGCTATCAGCAAATTTACCTACAACGACAAATTTTACATTTGGTAAAAATTTCGCAGCTTTAACAAACGTTATTAATCCTTTTCTTTTTAAATTGTTTCTCTTTACTACACTTACGGTTAAAACAATGTTTTCTTTTTTTCCTGCAGGTTTCCAGTAATTTGGATCATATCCTGTAGGAATATACACAATATCCTTTTCTTTATATTTTATTTTGGAGTTCTTTATAAGATCATCTTTAAGTGACTGATCAACAACAAGAATTTTATCGCTGTGTTTTAACGCAAGTTTTGCAAGAAGTTTATCACTCAAACTACCTACCGCCCATAGACCGTAATTTATTTCTGGTACTTTTGCGGCATCGTAACCTCCAATAATTAAAATTGATTTTTTACCAAAGAGTTTTCCTATCAATACTGCTATCCCAGCATGTTTTCCTGCAAACCATATATATATGATATCAGAAAGTAAAATTTTTTTAAGAAGAAGTATTAGGTCTTTTACATATTTTATATTTATCTCATCCACTTGATAGTGCTTTTTTAGAATATCCATGTCTCTTTGTATAAATGTTGTTTTATTACCATAATATACAACAAGGATATTTAATTTTTTATTATTATTTTTATTTACACTCTTCATATTTCACACACCTCGTTGCTATAATTTTGATATTTGATGATCTATCCTCATACACAACATCTCCCATGTTGATTGGCGCATATAGTTTCAAACAACTCATCTTATGAATTATTGCTTTAATTTTATCTTTATCTATTGGCTCAGAACTCTTCACCGACACAACAGGCAACTCTCCATTTTTGCAGGGAATAACAGTTATAAGCACTCTCTTTGGATTCAAATATTCCGTTTTCCCGTACTCTTCTCCTCTAGGGCATAGATTTCCGGATACTTTTATTTCACCGTTTTCCTCCTTCACGGTCAGTTCGCAGCCAATTGGACATATTATGCATATAGTTTTCATCCTTCCTCAGCCTCCACGACATCTTCATCCTCTATATTTATTTTAACTTTGAACCGAAACATCTCCGAAGGCCTTGCTACAGGATATGAATGTACAACAACATCACCTATTTTGATTTTTACATTTCTCATGGGTTTTGAGACCCTACCGTAAATCAAGAAAGGTTCATTTCCTAAAACTCTCTGAGGAGCGAAGTACCTTACATTTTGTCCAATCCTTAATTTTCTAATATTTTTTGGCAAAGTACCTTCTATATACTTTGAAGCGCCAATGGCGGCAGTTTCACCCTGTTCTACAGCGTAATCTACGAGATCATTTATTATCACGCAGTTCCCAGCCGCGAATATTCCGGGCGATGTTGTTTGGAAAAATTCATCCACCGCAACGCCCTTCGTTCTTTCATCAACATCCACACCTATTCTTCTCATTATATCAATGTTTGGCAGAAGTCCGGCAGCAATTACTAATGTATCACAATTTATCCACTTTTCCTCGCCAGATTTGAGGTTTTTCACAAGCGCTCTTTCAACCCTTTTCCTTCCCTTCACTGAAATTACTTTATGCTGTAGAAGAAGAGGAATATCAAAATCGTACAGGCACTGTACAACATTTCTCATAAGTCCTCCTGGATAGGGCATTATCTCCACTACGCCCACAACTTCACAGCCTTCAAGTGCAAATCTTCTAGCCATTATAAGACCGACATCACCAGAGCCCACAATGAGTATTTTCTCTCCGGGAAGCACGCCGTAGAGATCCATAAGGGCTTGTGCCTCTCCCGCCGTGTATATTCCCGCCACTCTATCACCCAAAATCCCTATTTCATGGCGATGTCTCTCCCGGGCTCCGGTGGCAAATATAACGCTCTTTGTGAATATTTTTTTTATACCATTTGGAGTTATTAACTTCAAAATTTTTTCATTACCAACGGTTAAATCTTCAAGATAGGAACTTAGAAGAATCTCTACATTTTCTTTTTCAATCTTTTTGATGAATCTATCTGCGAATTCTCCGCCCGTTAATTCTTCTTTGAAGTAATGTAATCCGAAGCCGGGATGAATACATTGTGGCAAAATACCTCCAAGTCTATCGGATACCTCAACCAAAAGGGTTTTGTATCCCAATTCATCAGATTTTAGGGCGGATGCCATTCCGGCCGGTCCACCGCCTACAACTACGACATCGTAGTTCATTTCTTTGCCCTCCTTAGAAGGATCTTAATATCTCCAACTCCTATTTCTGTTCCCTCGCCTTTGAGTTCCACATCCCACAGTTTGATTCCCAGTTCCTCAGCTAGTATTAGCGCAATTTTAACTCTGCAGAAGTTTCCCTGACATTTTCCCATCATGGCTCGTGTTCTGAACTTTATTCCATCCAGTGTTGTGGCGCCCCTCCTTATCGCCTCTCGTATTTCATATTCGCTCACATTCTCGCAGAGACAAACGATTTTCCCATATTCTGGATTTCTCTGAATCGCGATTTTCCTCTCTTCATCGCTCATCTCCGAGATTCTTTTTATTCTATATCTCCTCTTTTTCCAAGATTTTTTTCTTCTAAGTTTAATATCAAAATCCTTCACTATAATTTTCTCCACCTTTTCCGCTATGGCCGGCGCCGCAGTTAATCCCGGGGAGCGTATGCCTGCAACATTGACAAAACCCCACGGGTCATCGTATCCTTCAATTATAAAATCCCCGCCGCTCGGCTCCGCTCTTAATCCAGCAAATGTTCTTATCACCTTATCTCGCGAAGGAAGTTCTTTCACTATTTTCTTGGCGGAATCCCAGACGAATTTAAGTCCTTCCTCAGTATTGCCCAAATCTTCCTTATCCTCCACATCCTGGGCG
>CAYVVU010000064.1:0-9255 GCA_964455305.1 uncultured Thermoplasmata archaeon | reverse complement strand
GAAGGAATTGTATGGTGAGTATCTCGTAAACGCGCAAGGTGAGGATGTTGTTGCAGGAATAAGAACTCCTAAGCCTGTAAGTGAACTTGCAAAGGAAATGCCCGAAGTTTACAATCAATTAAAAAATATTGCGGATTTGCTTGAAAAACATTACAGAGATATGCAAGATATTGAGTTCACTATAGAAAGGGGTAAATTGTACATTCTCCAGACAAGGACTGGCAAGAGGACGGCAAAGGCTGCCGTTAAAATTGCGGTTGATATGGTTAAGGAAGGTTTAATAACTAAAGAGGAAGCCATACTCCGAGTAGAGCCGAGACACATTGATACTTTGCTTCATCCATCCGTGGATCCTAAAGCAGAAAAAGTAGTGATAGGTAAAGGTCTCAATGCTTCACCTGGTGCAGCTGTTGGCAAAATAGTTTTTGACCCTGATCGTGCTGTGGAACTCGCAGAGCAGGGAGAGGATGTGATTCTCGTCAGACCAGAAACAACTCCTGATGATATACATGGAATGGCCGTCGCTAAAGGAATTCTCACCTCGCGAGGAGGTATGACCTCCCACGCAGCTGTAGTTGCAAGAGCGATGGGCAAACCTGCGGTAGTAGGATGCGAGGAGATAAAAATAGATCTAAAAACTAAGAAAATGTACGCCCGCGGAAAGGTTTACGGAGAAGGAGATGTTATAACGATAGATGGCACCAGCGGAGAAGTATATGACGGTAAGGTTCCCCTCATAATGCCCGAGATAGGGGGAGAACTTGATACCCTGCTTCATTGGGCAGATGAAATAAGAAAAATTGGTGTGAGAGCGAACGCAGATACGCCAGAACAGGCTAAAAAAGCAAGAGAGTTTGGCGCAGAAGGTATCGGTCTTGCTCGTACCGAGCATATGTTTTTCGGCGAGGATCGCCTACCTATAATGCAAGAGATGATCATGGCGAGGGACGAGAAAGAAAGAAGGGCAGCGCTTGAAAAACTCCTGCCTATGCAGAGAGAGGATTTCGTGGAATTTTTCCGCGTTATGGAAGGTTATCCCGTAATAATACGCTTACTTGACCCGCCACTCCACGAATTCCTGCCAAGCAGGGAGGAACTCAGGGATGAGATTGAGGAGCTGAAATACAGATTGAAGGAGGCAAAATCTCCCAGGGAAATTGACGAGATAATTGAGAAAATAAACGAAAAGAAGAAAATGCTCTCCGTGGTAAATGCCCTGCATGAATTCAACCCGATGCTCGGTTTCAGAGGTTGTCGCTTGGGAATAGTTTATCCCGAGATATACGAGATGCAGGTTCGCGCCATAATCCAAGCGGCAGCCGAGGTTAAGAAAGAGGGTAGGGAAATATATCCGGAAATAATGATTCCTCTCGTGGGCCATGTGAATGAACTCAGGGTTCTCAGAGAAAAACTTGAGAAAGTTGCAAAGGAGGAAATGGAGAAAGAGGGAGTTGAAATAAACTACATGTTCGGCACAATGATTGAAGTTCCTCGCGCTGCGCTCACGGCGGATGAAATAGCGGAAGTCGCTGAATTCTTCTCCTTCGGAACAAATGACCTAACGCAGATGACCTTCGGGTTCAGTAGAGATGATGCCGAAGCCAAATTCCTGAGAAAGTATGTGGAAATGGGAATACTCCCTGAAGATCCTTTCAAGAGTGTTGACAGAAAAGGCGTTGGAAAACTTATGAAGATGTGCATAGAACTCGGAAGAAAGACCCGTCCAGATTTAGAAGTAGGAATATGCGGTGAACAAGGCGGAGATCCGAACACCATAGAATTCTGCCATATTATCGGTCTAAACTATGTATCCTGTTCCCCATACAGGGTGCCTATTGCCAGATTGGCGGCTGCGCAGGCCGCGGTAAAACACAAAAAGGAGGAGTAATATGTTCCGAGGAAAGCAGGAAAGGGAAGTGATGGAAAATTACAGGAAGCATATAGATAAAGCTCTGGAGGCGATAAAGCTTCTTCAAGAACAGGTAAATGCCATTGTAAACGGAAATTACGATGAAGCACAAAGAATACATGAAAAAATATGCGATGTTGAGAGAGATGCTGACATAATAAGAAGAAAAAACGAACGGCTTTTTGCAGAGGGAATCCTTTTCCCTTCCGAAAGAACTTTCTTCATAACTTTGGCAGAGAAAATTGATCTGGTTATAGATAAAACAAAGCAGGCGAGCAGAAGGTTGATAATCAGGAAACTGGATGTGGGGGGCAGAGAGTTTCTGAATAAATCTAAAATCCGCGATTATTTAAAAGTCACAGCCACAGCAGTTAAAAAACTACACGATGCCGCAGAAAAACTTTTAACCGAGCCGATGGAAGCATTGAATCTCGCGCATGAAGTGGAGAAATACGAGGAGATGGCAGATGATTATAAACTGGAGATTCTCAGAGACCTATATTCAAAGGAAAGTACAATGCATCCATTAACAGTTTTCCAGCTGGACCATGCAATTAGAAGAATAGACGATATAAGCGATTTCGCGGAAGATGCCTCGGATGTTATCGTGCTTATAGTCGCCGGGGTTCAGCCTTAAAACTATCCATAGCTGTCTGACTACGCTTTCCGATACCCTTTTATACCCCCTCCCCCATGCTCATGCGGACACGATCATCACTCTCACCTCTCACGCTCAAACGCCCATTATGTTTGGATGTGATGTATCCGTAGGAGGTATGGGCGATGGGTGTGTGGGAGGTAGAGAGCGATGGTCGTGTTCTAGGAGGTGATAGAACATGATGGAACCAGGCTCAATGAAGTACCTCATAAAGGCGAGGTTCGTAACAGATGGAGTTGTTGAACGTCCCGATGTTGTTGGTGCGATATTCGGCCAAACCGAGGGATTGTTAGGCGAGGATATGGATTTGAGAGATTTGCAGAAGAGTGGGAGGATAGGGAGAATAGAGGTTGAGATAGAAACGAAGATGGGACGCTCAGAAGGAAAAATATATGTCCCATCCAGTCTGGATCAGGTTGAAACAGCGATTGTTGCCGCAGCCCTAGAGACGATAGACCGCATTGGTCCCTGTAAGGCGAAGGTGACCGTGGAGGGAATAGAGGATATAAGGGCAACGAAGAGACAGAGAATCGTGGAGAGAGCCAAGGAACTCCTGGAAGATTTGCTGAAGCAGGGAAGAGAGGTCAGCGAGAATTTGCTGAAGGCGGTCATAGAAAAGGTACATTTAGATGAAATAATGAGCTACGGAGAAGAGAGATTACCAGCGGGCCCTGCCATAGATAATTCAGATGCCATAATAGTGGTTGAGGGAAGGAACGATGTCCTTAACCTTATGAGATACGGCATAAAAAATGTTATCGCCCTGAACGGTACTAGCGTTCCCAAAACCATAATTGAACTTTCAAAGAAGAAGGTAGTTACTGCCTTCGTTGATGGTGACCATGCTGGAGATTTGATAATAAAGGAGCTTTTACAAGTTGCGGATATAGATTACATAGCCCGCGCCCCTCCGGGCACGGAGGTTGAGGAATTAACATACAAACAGATAATAAAGGCTCTTAGGGACAAAATACCAGCGGAGAATTACAAGGAGCTTATGGCTGAAAGGGAATCCTACGAATCAAAGGGCGAGAGGGATAACGGAACTAAAGACATAATGCAGAAGTGCCTTGAAAATAGAGTTGCCTATCTTTTTAACAGAGAGGGCAATATTGTGGAGGAGGTACAGATTTCTCAGTTGATAGACAAACTGCAAGAGTACGAAGAGGGAAAAATAAGCAAGATAGTTATGGGCGGCGTGGTATCTCAGCGACTAGTAGATGTGGCGTTTTCAAAAGGAATAACGGAAATCCATGCTGTCAAAAAGGGAAACATAACAAAAAAGCCGACCAATATGAGGATAGTTATTCACGAGTGATTCGCTATGTTGCTTGACGAAATAGAGAGCACGGAGGAAGTTAAGATCCCCCAAGATCCTCTTTCCCGCGTTATAGGGCAGGATACAGCAGTAAGGTTAGCGAGAATAGCGGCTAAGCAACATAGAAATCTATTGCTCGTAGGCCCACCCGGCACGGGAAAATCCATGATAGCCCAGGCTCTCTCCTTCTATCTGCCGAGACCCACCGAGGAGATAAGGATAGTGCACAACCCAGCTAATCCAGAGAGACCCCTTGTGGAAATAAAAAAGAGAGATGAAGTCCTGAAAGAGAGAGAGGAGATGAATATTTTAGAGGGAGATATCATAGATCCGGAAGAGGCGCCACCGAATGTTGCGGAGCGCTTGGGATTCAGATGCCCGAGATGCGGGGCGTATTCCTCTCCAGACGAAGCCACATGTCCGAAATGTTCCTCACCTAAATTCGTGGTTCAGGGTCCTTTTGGGGATATATTCTCGGCGATCGGAGCCGCCTTCGGCTTGCCGGCGGGAACACAGAGAGTAACCACCACCGTTATTAAAAATGGGAAGGAGGAAATTTTGGTTTATGAAAGAGTCGGCGATAAAATAAGGGTTCTGAATCAAAAAGCGTTAGAGAAGAGGAGGGAGAAAGAACGTGCAAGACCGTTCAAAACGATAGTTCCCATAGATAGGAATACATTCGTTATGGCCACGGGAGCAAGCGAGACGGAACTTCTGGGAGATGTTCGGCATGACCCGTATGGCGGGAGACCTCCTCTCGGCTCCTTACCATACGAGAGGGTTACACCCGGCGCGATACACGAGGCACATGAGGGTGTCCTTTTCATAGATGAAATAACACATCTCGGCCCTCTGCAGAGGCACATACTTACCGCTCTTCAAGAGAAGAAATTTCCGATAACAGGCAGAAATCCTCAGAGCGCAGGCGCGTCGGTAAGAGTGGATGATGTTCCCTGCGATTTTATATTGGTTGCCGCGTGTAATATAGCGGATATCAATTACATACTTCCACCACTCCGCTCAAGGATAGTGGGGGATGGTTATGAGATACTTATGGAAACCACCATGCCTGATACTCCGGAGAACAGGGATAAGTATGTTCAGTTCATAGCGCAGGAGATATCCATGGATGGAAAGATTCCACATGCGAAGAAGGATGCTATTCTCGCTATAATAGAAGAGGGACGAAGAAGGGCAAAGTTAATTGATAACGAAAACAACGCCTTAACCCTTCGCCTTAGGGATCTTGGAGGTTTAATAAGGGTGGCGGGAGACCTCGCCCGTGAGGAGGGGAGTGATTACATAAGGGAAAAGCATGTTAAAATGGCAATAAAAATAGCGGAACCCATTGAAGAAAAAATTGTCAGAAAGTACGGGAGCATGGAAAGGGCGTATTTCGCGGAAAAAGGAGTAAAAAAAGAGCATTACTACTGGAATGTTTATGAAGGAGACGCTTATCACTAATAGTACTGGAGTATAAGAAGAAAAGCACTGCAAACAGCCATGCTTATTATCCCCGTCAGCGTTCCGTAGAGGAGCCAGTCCCTGTTTCTGATTTCGTAACCAAATCTTCTGGATAAGGATACAGTAATAACACCTGCCGAGGAACCGATGGGCGTGATATTTCCTCCCATTCCCACCCCCATCGCCAAAGCCCACCAGAACAATCCTGTGTGAAACTTCGTGGCTAAACTTTCCACAACGGGTAACATGGCAGCGGTTATGGGTATGTTATCAACGAACGCGGATGTTATACCCGTGACCCACAGTATTATTACTGAAAGCAATAATACATTGTTTGTGGTTGATGCAATTCCTTCAGCGAGCATGTCAAGAAGACCCACCTCCTCCAAACTTCCAACAAGCGCAAATAGGGCCACGAAAAACATCAAAGTGGGCCATTCCACAGCCTTAAACGCCTCGCGCGGCTCATCTCTGGAAATAAGCAGAGAAATCACACCCCCGGCCAGTGCAACATACGGTGGAGGGATCCCAGTTAACGGTTCTGTAACAAAGAGGGTAATCATAGCGAACATTATGTATAAGTAATATCTCATTTTCGTTTCATCTTCTATGTATATCCTTGGATCTATTTTGAGCAGTTCATCAACACTGTTGGGTCTTTTTTCAATCCATCTTCTGTACACAAGTTTAGCGGCAATAATTGAGAAAAGGAGGGATACCATAACAGGAAGGAATAAATGGGCGATAAAATCATTGAAATTGTAACCAGAGCGGGATGCAATCATAATATTAGGAGGGTCTCCCACTAGAGTGGCTACACCCCCTATATTTGAAAGTATGGCTTCTCCAAGCAAAATGGGTATGGGGTTTATCTCAAGAAGTTCAGAGACCTCTACGGTTAAAGGAAGAACGAGCAATATAGTAGTAACATTATCCACAACCATGGATACGAAAGTGGTTATCAAACTCAGATAGAGAAATATGAGCCAAGGCTCTCCCTTCGCAAGTTTTATCGCCTTTATGCTCAAATATCGGAAAAACCCTGTTTTTGCCATCAAACCGACATAGGTCATCATTCCGAAAAGAAGTAAAATCACATTCCAATCAATATATTCCAGAACGCTTTCAAAAGTGAGAAAATGGAAGGCGTACCCAGCGGCAACAACCATGATAAGTCCGAATAATGATGCCACGGTCCTGTGAATCTTTCCGCTGAATATCAGTATGTAGCTAACGACAAATATTCCAAGGGTAATTATCTGCGAACTTTCCGTGGTGACCACCTCTCTCTCATCCCCCTGACGAATATTACGGGAACCGGGGAATGGGTGGCGACCGCCTGAGCCACATGGCCCACGGTGCAGTACCAGAGTATCCTTTTGCCTATGCCCATGATAACCACATCGTTTTTAATAACCCTTTCCAGTATTTTTTCAATGAGTTCTCCTACAATGCCAACCTTCTCCACCTCCACATTCATAAAAGAGGATTTCCATTCCACATTTTTAAGGATTTTATCCGCAAGGGATTTCTTAGATTCCTCGCTGTACACATACATAACTTCAAGTTTTTTTGCGTGGGATGCTGTAAATATTATGGCAAAATTTTCCGCGTTTTTGGATTTTCTTGTCCCATCAGTTAGAAGAAGTACTCTCTTAATGGGATACCTGTTGCACTCTTCGGCAAGAGTAAGCACTGGAACTGGACTTTTACGCAAAACATTCTTAACAGTGCTTCCCATCCTATGGGCCGAGGGAGTATCCTTTCTGCTGTAAACGCGCATCGCTATTAAATCAACTTTCATTTTTTTGGCGTACCTCACTATCTCCTTGGAAGGCAGGCCATGTAATATTTCAGTAGTAGTAGGGGAGACTCCCTCTTCGTTAAGTATTTCAACAGCCCTTTCAATGGCTTTTTTAGCACCTTTTTTTATTTCTTCGTAAAGTAGGTTAGTAAGCTGTATTCCCCTCTCATAAGTGTTTATCACGCTAACTACATAAATTTTTGCAAAGGGAAACGCACGGGCAACATAGCGTATGACATGATCCTCCAGAGAGTATCCATCAGTGGGTATCAGCACTTTTTGAATCATCATGCAGTTAAAGGTGGAAAAGTATTTCAAACTATCGCAAAACTTTATTTGTTAATACTCCTTTATCCATAATATGAAAGCCATAGCGGTTCTTGCGATGCTTCTGATTTCCGTATATTTTCCTGCAACTACTACTGAAAATACGGATGAAAGTATTGTAAAGATAATAGGTGATGACTCATTTACTCACCAAAACGGTGTCGTGGCAGGAAACGGAAGCGCGGAAAATCCTTATTTAATTACAAATTTATCATGTAAAAGCATATGGATTGAGAACACCACAAAGCATTTCGTTATTTTTTCGTTAGATTTATCTGACGGATCTACAGGTATATTCATAAAAAATGTATCCAACGGCCGGATTTTAAATGTTAGCATAAGAAATTATTCCTATGGAATATATGTTGATGGGTGCGAGAATGTAGTTATAGAAAATTCCTCAATTGAAGAATGTAGTATAAACGGAATATACATACATTCCTCAAATAACCTAACCGTGAAATATTCCGAATTTTCTGAAGATAATTCCGCAATTACTTTGTACAATGGGACATCAATATCAATTAGAAATTCTTATTTCAATAACTGCACCGTAGGCATGGCAATACTACAATCTAAAAATAATATATTTGCGGAAAATACATTCATTCACTGCGATGAGGCCATAACTATGGCGGAAGTAGAGGAGCATGCCTCGGGAGTGGACGAAAATGTTGTATTAGACAATACCATAAAGAGTTGCTCCGTGGGAATACGAATATCGGATAGTTTGTACAACAATGTTCTGAGTAATGATTTCGTTGAATGCTCTTGGGGAATATACATAGCACATGGAGATTCCACAAAAATTATCGGAAACAATTTTACAGATTCTGAAATGATAATTTCATCATCCACAGGTGTTTGGATTATGAGGAATAATTTCAGGGGATGCGGTGTGGAGATCATCGGTAATAGGGAGGATAATTGGAATACACACAAAATAGAAGATAATTTAATCAATGGTAAGCCGTTGGTATACATTACTAATTCCTCTTCAGTAAGTATAACGCGGGCAGGAGAAATCATAGTGGCAAGCAGTATGGATATAGTTGTTGATGGAGTTGAAATACAAAATACATCTGTAGCTATAAGTATAGCTTTTTCAGAGAACTTCACGATAAAAAATAGCGTAATTGCCAATTGTCCAAAAAACGGCGTTTTCATACTAAAAAGTAAAAATTCTGCGATATCCGGAAATTATATAAGAAACTGCGGAAAAGGGTTAGATATTCATTACTCCTCCAGTTTAGATATCACGAAAAACATCATCTATTCTTGCAACAGATATGCTCTGTGTCTTGATTCCTCCAGAAAAAATCGCATAGAAAGCAACACCCTTGCATTATCCCTATATGGAATATATATGAGCGATTCCTCATTAAACAAAATTTACAATAATTCTATTTACCAAAATGGTATCTACGGGATGTATTTAGATGGCGAATGCAAGCGAAACGAAATCTACGGAAATTTCTTCTTTGAAAATGCTATACAGGCGAGAGATGATGGCTCGTTTAACAAATGGAATTCCTCAGAATTTGGCAATTTTTGGAGCGATTATAATTCCTATGATATTGATGGAGATGGAATATTAAGTGGCATATACAGAATAGAAGGCGATGCGGGCGCGGCGGATTATTTGCCTCTAACAAACTTTCCGCCAACTATAAAAGAAAAGAGTGCAAATAATTTTATCTTTCTGTTAGCACTTTGCTTCATAGCGATAATCGTTGTGTGTTCCACCGTACTGAAATGGAGGGAAAGACTCCAGA
>CAYVVU010000063.1:0-9260 GCA_964455305.1 uncultured Thermoplasmata archaeon | reverse complement strand
TAACTGGTATGCTCGTGGAATGTGTGCATCCCGCTCCATTGCCCTTAGTGTATTTAAATGTTACACTATATTGGTGCCAGAAGTATGCGGTTAGCGTAGTATCAGTAGTTCCAGCAGTTATTGTATGTTGTTGAGCTCCTCCATCACTCCAATGGTCAAATACCCATCTTTCATTTCCGGATGTCTGGTCTGGTGCATTTATCGTATAAGAACGCCCGAGAACAAAGTTAAGAGTTACATCTGTATCATACATAGTCCCATCAATTTCCACCTGTGGAGGATTGGTATCAGGTGAGGTTTTGAATGTATATCTGGCACCTTTTGTTGTATAATAAATGTCTCCATTGTTGGATGATTTCATAAAAACTATGCCTGGAATCCATTGATTAGTATGGAAGGATGTTACATCAATACACCTTATATGGTCATCATCAATTTTTATGTCATTGTTTCCATCATCAATATTTATTGAACCCCACTTTTTCCATGCGGAAACTCGCACATAATCTATATGTATATCATTACCATATTCACTATGTCCCCTAAATCCTATTCTCACATCACTATTTCCAGCATAATTGCTTATATTATAGTAATAGATAAACCAGTAATCTCCTCCACTATAATATCTATGTAAAGTGGCTATTGTTGTCCATGTACTGCCCCCATCTGTAGATATTTCCACATATAAAGTATCATCGCTACCAGAATACCCATTATCTCTAAACATAAAGAAGGAGAGCCATACATAATCAGCATTTGAAAGGTCTATAGAGGAGGAATATAATCTCGTCTCACTTCCTGCAGAACATGTATAGGAGTTGAAATACGCTAAATAACTTCCATGCGCAGGAGAATAACCTGATGGATGCTGTGTTTGACTTGCCCGTGCCCAATCACCTTCAGTACCAACAACATCTTCTTCCGTCCATCCTGCTGGTGGAACAGAGGATTCAAAATCTTCTACTAGTAGGTTTATTAAATCCTTATTTGTTCTATAGTATCTTATCTGCTTAGTTGATCCAGATTCATAATAAAATGCACAGTGAATATATCCATCATTGCTATTTTGCATATCTCCTTCATAATCCACGCTTAAACGAGGATATCCTTCAAATGCTGATGTATATGCAAGTGGAATATCTACAACCCAAGAACTACCGTCATTCGTACTATAACAATACTTTATATCGTGATCAGTGGAGGAGTATTCATCTTCATATGCTATAACTATGAGATTTCCTCCATGCGTAGCCGCTATTGAGGGTCGCATTGCAGTTCCGCTCGTAGTGCTCCAATCATCATCTAAATCAGAAACAGTATGCCAATTGCCATTGATATCATCATATTTTACCCTTAAATCTCCCTCTATATCTTTATATGCGTCACCGTCATCTCTGTATATATAGGTAACATATATTGCGATATACCCATTATTGAGATGATCGGGGTCTGCCACAACAGAAATTGAGGGTCTGGCTGCAACTACATTAGCTCCAGGCTCAATCCAGTAACGGTCATCATTCCAGCTACTTGTCTGCCATGCATCATCGGTATCATACCACATCATCCCTATATCAAAATCACAATCACTTGGTGTAGGATCATAAACATGCTCATATACAACAAATATCCTTGAGGTATATCCAGATGCGTAGAAAATTGCTGCATCCGGATGTCTATATCCAGATCCCCACAATATATCATTATTGGGCGCTTCATCATATTGGTCCGATGTAAATGGAAGAACGATATCTTCCCATGTTTGTCCCCCGTCCGTGGAGCGTGCCGCATGTAATCTATAAACATAACTACCATAATCTTGACATTCATAGATAACATAGATATAATCCGTAGCTGGATCTATAACAACGCAGGGGTAATTTTCCATAGCTGTTGTAGATGCAACAGTATAATCAATTCCGTTCGTTGACCAAGTGACACCTCCATCAGTTGAATATTTTATATAAATATCATAATCAGTTGAAGAGTATTTATATGTATATGCGCACCAAAGCACTCCTGTACTATTCACAGCTATAGAGGGATGCGTCTCCCCATTAGTGGAAGTCGCCACAGCACGATCATCAATCCATCCGGAACCAGATGCTCCCTTTACCGCTTTTTTATAATTTTTATTTTTGCTCTTTTTTACCCTAATTAATTCTTTATCAAACTGTGTACCTCTTCCTTTATTTACGCTTCTCTTAACAGTTGGAATAGATTTCATTTTTTTACTATTTCTATTAACATTTGAAACATTATTATTCTTTGTTTTTTTGTCAAACTTTTCACTATTGTTCCTATTTTTATTTTCAGTTTGATCTCTATCTTTCCCCACATAATCCTCTTTCAACCCACCGCTCTTTGGATCGCCAAAATACACATAACTTTTCCCCGTATTGTTCTGATATCCCGGCGCTCCAACAACGGCATCATCCACACCGTCGTAATTATTATCACCTGCGTAACTTACTGAAAAACCGTATTTATCTCCGTCAAATTCTCCCACTCCGATGACATATCCGGGAGTGGTGATTACCTGATCCACATACACGGTTACCTTTGTTGTCGCGGCAGTTCTTAAGTCAATGGTATCCACAGAACTTGCGGAATTTATGAAATCTATTCCGCTTTTAACCAAACTGTTGTTTAGATATATATCGTATGTTCCCCTACCGCAATCATAATCAAATTTGACCCAGTACCAAGTATTTGCTGCATAACCCTCACTCATAAGCTGATACGAGCCCGTAGAATTGTAATAATAAATGAATCCGTTGTTTCTGAACTCAATTTTCATTACATCGCTTGTACCATTTTTCAGCGTAATGAAGAAATTCCCACCTGTCCAGTTGAGATTCACGAACAATTCCACTATTCCCGCATCGTAATTTGGAATACTGCGATACGCGTATTTTTCCACTGTAGTACCAGAATCATAAAATCTTAAAGATTGCACTCCTTTATATGATTTTGTTGCAGTTGTTCCCACACCTGTAGATGAATAGCTCCATCCTTGCAGAGGAGTGGAATTCTCAAATTCATCAAATCTTCCGCCGTAAAATATATACATCTTGCCTGGACGGATTTGTCCCACTGAAGCGTTTGGAGCACCAATTATAACATCATCTCTGCCGTATGGTGAATCGTCGTTGAAATCCAAAGAATCCACGGACCAGCCGAAGTAATCGTGGCCCATCTCACCGTATAAAGTCCAGTTGGCATCCTCCGCGGTTAAATGCGATGCGGACCAGTTTTCATAACCAAAAAAGATGTAAGTGGCTCCACAATCAACTTTCTGCCAAGGGGTTATTGCTAATTTTAGATGATACATATAGGAATCCACATTGGCGGAAGAATTTGTTCCCGAAGTTGAAGACGCATATGCTCTATAATTATTTCCATCCGCTCTGTCGGTGGCTCTCAATCTTTGAGTGTCGCCGGTACAACCCGACCAGCTAATCTGAATGAAAAGATTATCATTGCCCGTGTAATTAAATATGTTGTACACATCAATGCATACCCATCCAGAGTCTCCTGAAAGGGTAAATTCATCAGCCAAATATACGAGTTTTTTATTTGTTGCGGAGTTGTTGTTTGCATCAAGATCCGATGTGAGAGAGGATGATGAATATTCACCTAAATAAATTCTGAAATTTCTAAATGTTCCTGATGTACCAGAACTTGATTTGTAGAAGTATATTTTATCCACTATGCCTGTTGAGGGAATCTGAGAACTTGGAAACAGCATTTGTAATCTAACCCAAGTCGGAGTTGTATAAAAGGGATAATTCATTGTAGAGTAGGATGATGATTTATACACAGTTGTGATATTAGATGGCCAATCTGCGTAAGGTGCACCAACTATCAAATCCGATATTCCGTCGCGATTCACATCCCCGAATGAAATATTGAATGCCGCCTTGTCACCCATTGAGCCATCCACTCTGATATCGCTACCTATATGCGGCTCTAAGTATAATCTGGATACTATGTAGGATACATTGAAATCCTCGGTAAACGGATTTTCCATAACCCAAGAATGTCCGTAGGGGGCAACAATATCCTCATATTCCTCGCTGTTTCCGGTAGTGTTATTCGTGATATCATTACCGTGCAGAAATTCCGTATCGGATTCCTGCCACGGTCTTATTTTTAAAGAAGTGCTCGTTCTGATATTAACATATTGAGTGGGATAAAGAAAACCTGCTATTAATATCACGAGTGTGGCAAGTATAGCTACGGTTTTCCTCCAGTCCATAAGCGGGTATAGATATGTATTAGAAGTATATAAATTTTTGTAGAAATTGTAATTAAAGTAACGCAGTAAATTTGCAACAACCTCAGGAAATTTCCTCTACATAGTTCCTAAGTATTTCCATCCCCTTTCTTATATCATCAATGCTCGCAGCGTAAGAAAATCTTATGTATCCTTCACCGCCTGGCCCGAAAGCGCTCCCCGGTGCGGATAAGAGCCCTCTTTTAGCCAGTTCTTCGGCAAGTTTTTCCGATTTTATATTGTAATCGTATTTGGGAAATATGTAGAATGCGCCCTTAGGTACATTAGGATGTATTCCATCTATTTTTTTGAGTTCTTCGTAAATTACTTTCCTCCTTTTTGAAAACTCCTTTACCATTTTAACTGTAAACTCCTCGCAATCTCTTATTGCTATATAAGCGGCATATTCAATGGGTGTAGTCGGACATGCGACTAGATAATAGTGTATTTTACCTATTGTTTTTATTGCTTTCTTATCACCGATCAAATAACCTATTCTCCATCCCGTCATAGCAAATTCTTTTGAAAATGATTGAACAAATATTACATTCTCCCCTTTTCCGAGAAAAGTTTGATGTTGTGAGTCATAGACAAAATTCATATAAACTTCATCAGAAATTATTGTTAAGTTGTAATCTTCAGAGATGTCCAGAAAAAATTTTACTGAGTCGGGGCTCAGAACGCTTCCCGTGGGATTGGATGGGGAATTAACCACAATGGCCTTCACTTTATCATCAATCAAATTCTTTATTTCCTCTTCATCTGGTTGAAAATCCTTCTCGCTCCTCAATTGATATCTGACCGGAACGCCGCCCGCTATTTTAGTGTGGGGTTCGTAAAGGACGAAGCCCGGGTCAGGAATGAGAATTTTTGAGCCTCTTTCCACTACGGAGAGCATGGTGGAAAAAATGCCTTCCGTGGCGCCTACCGTAATCAGAACATTATCGGCGGTAAGATCATCATACTTAGAATACTTCTCCGCTATGGCTTCTCTCAGAATCTTCAAACCGTAAGTGGAATCGTACTTATTGTATCCTTTATCAACCGCTTCTTTCAACGCCTCTTTAACCCTATCTGGAGGATGGAAATCGGGTTCTCCCAATCCAAGATTTATCGCTTTGGAGTTGGCCATTTCAAATATTTTTCTTATTCCTGACAATTGGATTTCCTCCACCGTCGGGTTGAATCTCATCGTGGGGGAATTTGATATGTAATTATTAAGATTTTGGGCTTAAATCACATTGAACTCTTTTCTGAGCAAGCGGAGACGCGCCTCACTGAGGTTTTTGGAGGCTATTGGGAAAATTAATAGACCCTTTTCCACCTTTACCTCGTCTCTCAATATCTGCAGGAATCGTAGAACTGCGAAGAAATCGTTTTGCGATATGAGGAACTCCACACCATCTATGAAAATTACTTTTCCGCCCTCCGCCAAAAATCCGTCAACGATCAGGCTGAGCCTTTCCAAATCCCTAGGTCTAACAGAACCTTTCACACCCGTATTTGATAGCCAAGTAATTTTCACATTTTTATCAAGGTTATATTTGCTTTTCACTTCATCAGGTTTTATCTGCGTTATGCAAAGAACCTTTTCTCCCTTCTGGGCAAACTCCGCGAGTTTGTGATAACCTATTTCAAATTTATCAAGAAGGACATAGCTCTTACCCGGTTCAAGAGTCAATTCCTCTACCAGGATTTCTTTCACTTTCCTCTCTTCCCTTCTCTCACTAAGAAGCACTCCGCAGTACGGACAGTGTACATCCTCTTCCGATATCTCGGACTCGCAAAGTGGGCAGTAAAGTTTGCCGTCCTTTTCTATTCTTCCGAACGGAGAATTTCTGCGTAGATACTCCACTATTCTTCTAGCCAGCGCTCTGGATAGCCCCTCTATAGCACCGAGTTCATCTGGGTCCGTGTTCATAAGTTCATAAACACTTCCCACACCCACATCAAAAATTCTGTTGGCAATATCTTCCGTTACCCCCGGAATTTGCATATATGCGGTAATAACTCTATCTCTGTATAGAGGAACTATTCCTATAGTAACCTCTTTATCCAGAAGGGCCCACTCCACGACATATCCTACATCCACTCTTCGCGGAAATTCTATCTTTCTAGCCCTTACCTTTTTGAGAATGTGAGGCAATCTTTCTTCAATCATCGCTCTGAAGTCGGGTGGACATTCAATATAAACATCTATAACATCCCGATAATCCACCTCTATATCCTTCTTCATACTCTGAATTCTTCTTATAATCTCCCTCACAACATGCTCTCTTTCAACGAGTTCATCGCTTTTTATATCCACATATACATCACCGAACTCGCTACTAAGAGGAACATAACCTTCTGGAACACGCGGTATAAACTTCACCATGTTGGGAGTAATTCTTATTTCCTGTCCCTCTATACCCACTATATACTCTCCCTTCTCTATTTCTTTTCTCACCCTTCTGAGGTCACGGGTTCTTAGAAGAATGGCTATTTTCGTTGCCCAAGGTCTGTAATCCTCGCTGAATGCCTCCATATTGGGTATAATATCCATATACATTTCGCCCCATTCCGTGGTTACCTCCACATCCATGACATTACACAGCTTCATTACAACATCTCTGTATTTTCTTATCTTTTCAATCTGTTCATCTGTTCCAACGACAACAACTCTCATAAGGGGTCTTCTCAACGGTATATTTCTCTCCAAACGGAGACGATAAATTTTGCTTATCAAATCTTTCAGGGCATTGATCTCTTTTTCAAGATCTTCGTTTATCAAATCTTCTCTAATCTCAAATCCGCTCAACTGTACATGGAGTTTTTCTACAAGTTCTCTGCCTTTTCTTGGAGCAAATAAATAAAGCATTCTGGCTACATCCGGTAGAATCTGTTCCAGGGAGCCTTTATCACCTCTTATGACCCTTATATAAAACTTGGAGAGATCATTTACCACGAAATTGTAAAATATCTTATATGCAGTAGTATATTCGTTTTTTACCACAAGATCCACAAGGTCTCTCTTGACCTTTTCCAGTCGTGAGATTATCCACCTGTCGGTATTTTCTACTATTTCCCTGGAAGTTTGATATATTTCATAATATCGGAATATATTTTCTATTATATTCAACAATCTTCTGGCATGTATTAAAGAGGCTTCCGTTATTTTTCCCCTCCCTCCTATCAAGGCTAATCTTACTACATCTGTTCCGTACTTGAAATAAAAATCTTCCATATCTTTGAACTTTGCCCGCCTTACCATTTTGATTTCACTAAACCATTCCTCGCCTATGCCCTTCATCGCTAAATAAGCAGGATATGAATACCATATTATATCGGGATATGTTAGGAAGAGGACATCAACTCCTCCTGTTCTAAGGGAAGAGAACATAATGATGTTTTCCGCATAAGAAAATTTCTTTCGCATCTTTCCTCCGCATTTGCACTTCTTTTCCTTTGTTCCGTAATCAAATGCTCCGCATTTCTCACAGTAGAGAAGGGGCATTCTAGGAAGGATCTCTATGTTTGATGAAATCATAACATCCTCGTAGTGTTTTTCATACATCCACTCGGGCTTTGTTAAACCTTTGGCCGAGATATATACCTCAGGAACCTTTTTTATAGTTACTTCGTTTCCACAGTACCTGCATATGTATTTGAAAGATTCCATTTTTCCCGCTGGTAGGGTATCCACAGGAATGACTTTAACTGGAATTCTGAATCTTGTGGCCAATTCGTAATGTCTTCTGTTAACATTGGGAGCGAAAGCTTGAGTTTTCATGTTCTCCACGCCAAAAATCTTGATTTTTTTAGCCATACCAAGAATCTGGGAATATGTTATTTTACTCCATACCTCTCCCTCGCCGATACCCAACTTCTTCCTTATCTCCTCCCACTCTCTCTCCTCACAAATAATCTTCTTTCCTCTGAAATTGTATATTACATAACTCCCGTTAGGATCAAGAATTATTCCGATGGCGTTCTCAAACTTTTCCTTGGCATCTTTGAGTATGAAATATACATTCTTATCTATCTCAACCTTACCATAGAAATAGTTCTTCTTTGTCTTTTTTCTCTCAATCTCCTTGGAACTAAGGGCCGTTTTGCAAGATTCGCACCAGTAAACGGGCTTGGCATCCACATAAATCCTATGATGTCTATGAAGGTCTCTTATCAATTTATCCATATTTGAAAGGTAATCGGGATTGTTGGTATGAGCGACGACATCGCCTATACCTATATCCTTAACGAGATTCTCGGCGAACTGCGTCTCAACATGTCCGCTTCTTACCCACTCCTCCGAAAAAACATTGATCATCTGTATCGTACTTGATAACCTACCCGTCATAAGGTCGGAAAACCTTCTGGAAATATCCTCATAAATTCTGCAGCGAATTTCGTTCCAATCAACAGGAACATTTATTGGAAGGGGTCGGCGAGCCACCATCATACACATGTGCATGTAATCTTTTAAATATAATACTTTTGCCCATAAGTAAGCCGCCTGAACTGAGGATTACCTTTTTATACCAAAACCGTATTTGCGTTTTGCCTGAAGCTCCGGTGGTGTAGCCCGGCCAAGCATACGGGCCTTTCGAGCCCGTGACCCGGGTTCAAATCCCGGCCGGAGCACTAGATTATTTTAACTTTAAATAATTAAGTCTTTTAAAAAGCCAACAGGTTTGAAAACATTAGAAGTCTCTAACACTTAAAGCAAGTTATTATTGAGGGAGGAGCGGTAAAGAATTATATACTGCATAGAATTTAAGTATAATAGCAGTATAGTATCAGTTAAAAACATCGCCGATATAATATTGGAGGGATTAGAAATGACCGAAGAAAAAAAGAATAATGAAGAGATACTAATGCATTTCGTAATTCCCTACAACTGGAAAAGTGTACTTAGAGGGCTATTCTGGATTTTCATATTTTCACTTGTTTTTTGGAGTTTCCTCTCTTACATAACAATACATATAGCTGGTATGAA
>CAYVVU010000062.1:0-9374 GCA_964455305.1 uncultured Thermoplasmata archaeon | reverse complement strand
AGGTAATAATGATGAACGGTGTGACTTTCGGCGGTTTCAATGTGGCTGATTTAAAAAGAATATATGAAGAAACCTCGGTGGGCGTTATAAGTGTTGTGAGAAAAAGACCGGATATTGCTGAGATAGAGGCTGCCCTAAAAAAACACTTCTCCGACTGGGAGGAAAGGTTGGCTTTAATGAAAAATCTGCCGAGTTTTGAATACAACGGATTATTTGTTCATAATGTGGGAATCGGAGAGGAGGAGGCGAAATCATTGATAAAAAAATTCACCGTGCGCGGCAAGATGCCCGAACCGATAAGAATGGCTCACATAATCGCTTCCGGAATACTGTACGGTGAGAGTAGGGGAAAAGCCTAAAAGTATTTTTTGTGCACCTTCGCATAAAGTATAGGGGCCGCTATTACCGTAACCAGGGTTGCAATGACTATCGCCACAAACAACTCCGCGGATATTATGCCGGCGAGGTATGCGAGATTCACGAGAACCATTTCTAATGCGCCCCTACCTATCATCGCAGTTCCTATAAGAAGGGAATCCTCTTTCGGATACGAAGACAATCTCGCCCCTATTCCACACCCAACTATTTTGCCCGAAACGGCGGCTATGCTGAGCAGAGATGCTATTATGAGCGTGGTTATGGAGATTCCTTCGCTGGCTATTATGCCTCCGAGTGTTATACCTATGTATCCGAAGAAGAGCGGGCTGAAGATGGCTATCACCACGGGTTGTATATCACGAAGGAGATGCTCGTAGGCGATTCTTCTCTTCAGCATGGGACCTACTTTTGATGCCCATTTCCCTATCACCAAGCCCCCTACATAAGCACCGATTACCTCGCTCAATCCGGATAATTTGGCGGCCAGCGCCATACCCAATGAAAACAGAATTGTGAATGTAAGAAATATTTTCTCCTCTTTACCCTTTTTGAGAAGGGCGCGGTTGAGAATCTTGATCCTCTCAAAAATTATCGGTATTATGTATAATGATATAAGAAGGAACAAACTCACGAGGATTACATTGATTCCCAAATCAATAGGGTTGAAGTTGTTAAAGGCGGCTGATGTTATTATACCTATAAGAAAGACCGCAAGAATATCATCAAAGAAACTCGCCCCCACTATCGTTGCGTAGGTTTTTCCATCGGGCATGCGTTCCATCATAATCTTGGTGCATACTTCTATGGCGGAATTAGAAAGCAATATGGCGGCAAAAATTATGGCTATCGGCGGTAGATTGAACGGTAAAAGGACGAATATAACTAAAACCATGGAAACAACAACCCCGAAGAAGGCTATTGTGAAACTCTGGAATTTCTGTTTGGAAAAAAGCGTGAAGTTCGTTAAAAGGCCAGAAAGAATCATAAGCATTATTATTCCGAAGAAACTGAAAACTTCCAGCGTGGGGTTGGGTGTTATTAAAGAGAGGACTAAAGGACTTAAAATAATTCCTCCCAGAACCTCCCCGACAAGACTTTCAAACCCAAATTTGGAGAAGAGGTATCCGAGGGTTCTGCCGAGAAAAATAAGAAGAAGAACTGAAAGCAAATCTATTCCTTGGGCAGGTATTGACAATTCTACTCAACCTCTTCAATCGGCTCGTACATTTCCAGTTCCATGGCGCGGAGTTCCCTTCTTCTCCTCTCTAAGTAGTAGTAGGTTGTGGAATGCTTCCTCCCGCTGAGAAGCATTATAACCGCTTTTTTTGCTGATTCCAGAGAGTAATAATCTCCTATTATTCCAACCGTGCTTCCGTATATGGATAAATAAGCGCCGGTGCTTTCTTCAATCTTTTTCCTCGTTCTCCCCTCCCTTCCTATAACCCTTCCTTTAAGTACTCTGAGTCTGTTCTCGCTTTTTCCCGCAAACTCCTTTATATCCACTATTTCCAAATAGTAATCATCGTTGAACAGTTTCATCGCTTTATCGGGAGAGAATCCCCTGCCTATCGCTGTTATAACATCTCTCGTTCTCCATGCCTTGAATGCATCCTTTGCATTCGTATCGTCAATCACTACCTCGCCGCTCTGCGAATCTATGTCTATCTTCACACCCCCTTCCTCCTCTATTCTCCTTTTAACCTCTCCGTTTTTCCCTATCAACACACCAATTCTATCTTTCGGTATTCGGAGGTACATCATCTCCAATCACCTTCCTTACGGCTTCGCGGAGGAGATCTTCGTATGGACCTAAACCCAGCTTGTTGAAAAACCTTACGATTTGTTTTATATCGCGCATTAGGAATTCTTTATACAAGGGATGCTCCGAAGGAACCGCTTGAGCACAATCTATTATGTACGGCTTTCTGCGGTGTATGAGAACATTGTATTCGCTTAAATCAGCGTGCACAAAATTTCCCCTATGCGCCTTTGCTATGAAATCAATTACTTCTTCATAAACCTTTTCAGGGTCGTATCTTTCGGCATCCTTTAAAAGGGGAGCGGGAGAATACTTCGTGCCCACATAACTCATAACAACTATGTTTTTCCATACTGCTATGGGTTTGGGAACTCTCACTCCCAATTCTGTGAATCTCTCCAGATTCTTGAATTCCTTCTGAGCCCATACATAAATTATATTTTTTGAGGCACGATACCAATAATCAAATCTGGGGTCGCCATGCAAATACTTCATAAATGATTTGTAGTAGTGGGTGGTCATTCTGTAAACTTTGACTGCCACATACTTGTCTTTGGGGGTTACTGCTCTGAAAACCACGGCTTCCTTCCCCGTGGATATAGGGAATTCAACATACTTTATAATGTTTCTCTTGAAAAGTTTGTAAAAGGCCATAAGGGTTCTTCTCTCAAAAACCTCCTCCATGGTTTTGCGATCTTCGTAAGTCCTTTCCCTCCGATGAACCTTGTAAGGTTGAATTCTCTCCTCCAGAAAATCCTCAACTTTTCCCATATCACTCCCCGAGTATGTTCTGCAGAAGTTCTGGAAGCATATTGTTTCTCATGAGGTAGGAGACCTGAGTTATATTGTATCTATAAATTACATCTGCTTTTTCGGGCTGAAAATCCCACGGTTTAACTATAACAACATCGCCCTCCTTTATCCACATTCTCCTCCTTATCTTTCCGGGAATTCTCGCCATGCGGGATACGCCATCCTCGCAAAGTACCATCATTCTACCTCCACCGAGCATTTTATCCACTATACCGAATATCTCTCCTTCCTCGCGCTTCGGAAGAGGTACCCTAATTACTTCCTCGCTCTTTTCCTTCTCCGCCATCTCGGGAGAATAATGATACTGATTATTTAAGTTTTTCATATACGACATTTATTAATCCGTAAACTCTTATATACATTCCCGTCATACCCCCTTGATAACTATGTGGGCTATGGCGCTCATATCCGCTTTGATTGGTTTGTGTCTTGCTGGGTATTTAGCGTACTATGTTAAAAAACAACCGTACGGCACAGACAGAATGAGAGAATTGTCTGAGGCGATTCAGGAAGGTGCCCGAGCGTTCTTGAACAGGGAGTATAGGATGATAGCTATATACATGGCGTGTGTAAGCATAATACTTTTCTTGGTTGGATACATCACCCACAAAATACACTGGGCTTCCTCGCTCACATTTCTTTTCGGGGCATTTCTCTCTCTTCTCGCTGGAAACATAGGGATGAGGATAGATACGGCGGCAAACGCCAGAACGGCGGAAGGTCTCCGAAAAGATTTCAACAGGGGTTTTGATATAGCATTTTCAGCGGGCGCGGTGATGGGCTTATGTGTATCTTCATTCGGATTGCTCGGCGTGACCATAGTTTTTCTCCTGGTAACCAATCTGAATTTTGATGTGGCAGCGCTCGCAAGCATATTCTTCGGATTTCAGTTCGGGGCTTCATCCGTCGCCCTTTTCGCCAGAGTAGGGGGAGGAATATACACCAAGGCCGCGGATGTAGGCGCGGATATAGTAGGAAAGGTTGAGGAGAACATTCCAGAGGATGATCCGAGAAATCCGGCGGTTATTGCGGATAATGTGGGCGATAATGTTGGTGATTGCGCGGGTATGGGTGCGGATTTGTACGAGAGTTATGTAGGTTCAATAATAGCGGCCATAACCATCGGCTTTATGGCGATACATTTTGGCTACATTCCCGGCGCTACCTATCTAAGCAACGCAACAAATCAACTGGCAAATCTTCCGTATTACCCGCTGTACTTCGGGGCGATAGGCCTTATCTCTGCGATAATAGGCATATTTGTGGTAAAAGGGATGAAAAAATCTCAGCCGTTCACGAGGATGAATACCGGGCTTATAGTTTCTTCAGTAATTATGGGCTTTTTAAGCGTTCTAACCGTTCATATAATTTCGCAGGGAGTTTACACTTTACCCTTTGCCGTGCCCCTCATCGGGGGACTTATTGTTGGAGTTGTCATAGGAATTTCAACGCAGATATACACATCGGATGAATATAAATACACGAGGGATATAGCCAAGGCCTCATTAACGGGAGCGGCTACAACTATTCTTGAAGGTATGGCCGTTGGAATGCTAAGCGCCGCCATACCCGTTATAATGGTAGCGATAGCGATGATCTCCTCCTATTTCTACGCGGGTGTTTACGGCATAGCCCTCGCAGCAATAGGTATGCTCTCAACGCTGGCCATGAGTTTGGCTATGGACGCCTACGGCCCTGTGGCGGATAACGCCGCAGGTATAGCGGAAATGGCGGGCCTTGGCAGAAAGATAAGGGAGGATGCCGAAGCCCTTGATGCCGTCGGAAATACGACTGCCGCTATAGGTAAAGGATTCGCGATAGGTTCCGCAGCTTTAACTGCATTGGCTTTCTTTGCCACTTACACTCAAAGTTTCCCGAAGGAGATATACATAGCCCTTAGCGACCCCAGGGTGGCTGTGGGTCTTTTCATAGGTGCCCTTATGCCTTTCCTGTTCAGCGCTCTGGCTATTAGGGCGGTTGGAAGGGCCGCGGAGAAGATGGTGGAAGAGGTTCGCAGACAGTTCAAAGAACACCCAGAAATTCTGGAGGGAAAGAGAAAGCCAGATTACGCCAGATGCGTGGATATATCCACAAAATGGGCCCTCAGGGAGATGATTCTTCCAACACTGATGGCCGTAATAGTTCCGATTGTTGTTGGAATATGTCCCGGCCTTGGGGCTGAAGCGGTAGGAGGCCTTATATCCGGAGCGATTGCCTCTGGATTCATACTCGCCCTCTATATGGCAAATGCAGGCGGTGCCTGGGATAACGCAAAGAAATACATAGAGAAAGGAAATCTTGGGGGTAAAGGTAGCGATGCTCACAAGGCCTCAGTAATAGGGGATACCGTGGGCGACCCCTTGAAAGACACGGCAGGTCCTTCTCTGAACATACTGATAAAACTAATGAGCATCGTGGCTCTACTATTCGCTCCGATTTTCTTTATCTAAATCTAAAATTTTATTAACTTTTAGATCTTGACCGTATATGGAGGTGAGCATGTATGGCTGTAAAGTATTCAGAGGATGAATATGAGCCATTAAGTGATGATCAAATTAGAGAGTTAATGAGAAAATCTTTTGAATTAATACCGCCAGAATCGATTTCTGAAAGAAGAAAAAGATATGAATATAACTCTAAATGGATTAAACCAGAAGTAATCAAAACACTATCTGATAATGAACTTCAGAAAAAATTTCTAGAATATTATAAAGGCGGAGAAGGGAGGCAAACACTAAATCAAATACACAGAGATAAAATAGTAAGAGATATTAAAAGGTTTAGAGAAATGCTTCTCTATCTTTTAGATGAGACTATACCTATTAAAGAGCGCTTCAAAAATGTCGTAGATAAAGATGGAAAATATCATATTGAAGGCGTTGGAAGAGGGCTTGCCTCTGCGTTCCTAATGGACTATAATTTGGACAAATATTGTTTATGGAATGGTAAAACAGAAATGGGGTTCAGAGTACTGGGATGGAATGTATATAATAGTAAGGATGATACAGGAACAAAATATGAAAAAGTTCTTAATGCATTAAAAAAGTTGAGAGATGATATAGGTTCGGAACTTAAAATATCATTTTTAGAGGTAGATTTTTTTCTCCACTTTATTTCAGCAGAAGAAGAGGGTATAAAGCTAGTAAAAGAAATAACAAAAAGGGATGTTACAGTTGATGTACCTACTCCAAACGAGTTGTTCATACAAAAGATTTTAGAAAAAAATTTTGACGAAGTTATTGGTAAAAAATATAATTTGGAATTATATCAAGATGATCCAGATAGTTCTGGAGCACAGTATCCAACACCAGTAGGTAGATTAGATTTTTTAGCAAAAGATAAGAAAACAGGAGATTTTGTTGTAATTGAACTAAAAGCGGGTAAAGCGACGGATACAGCACTTGGTCAGATTCTACGATATATGGGTTGGGTAAAAGAGAACTTATCTCCTCCTAATAAGAATGTCAGAGGGTATATAATTGCAGAAGATATGGATGAGAAGCTAAAGTATGCTCTGAAAATGGTGAATAATGTAAAATTTCTTAAATATAAAATATTTATTAAAATTTAAAACTAAAAATTGCATTTGACATCTATTCACGCTCTATGAATATGGCCACTTATAGTTGTCCATAAATGAAAGATGGGGGCATCTTACCCCTATTCTCGTAAAGAATTTCATTCCCATACTTAACCAAAAAAACTCTATGCATAGGTATGTATGTACCATCCACTTTTATAATGAATCCTCCTTCAACTTCTTTTATTTCCGTGCCGTACATAATTTCGTAGTCGTCCGGTGCGCCCCGATGCACATAGTATATCTCCACATTCTCCAAATTGTAATCTCCTCCCCACATTATCTTGCTTAGTACTTCCGCGAGCGCCGCCTTCTTGACCATCTTACATACCTCCACCCTATGTAATGGACGCAAACCGCAACTATGACCCAAGAAATAAGCACACCGTACCATGTATATACGCCGAAGAGTATTCCGTTTGATCCTAGTGTGAGAACGAGCATTAGAGAGCCGAAGCTCTTGCACCCAAAAATAGGAAATATTTTCTTCCACCGCATCTTAACCGCTATGTATCCCAGAATGGTGTATATTAGAAGAAGGATTAAAACACTCATCTCCAAATCCAATGCGGCGAGGGTAACAAACAAACTGAGAGTATTTGTGTAAACGCTGCTCCAACTCACATAGTATTTCTCAACTGTAATTCCGATATATATTACGAGAATCGCACTCAGAGCCGCTGCTGTATTCGCATCCAGTATTGCCACGGAACCTCATGGAAAAATAGTTAAATATGTTTTCCCGATGAAGAGATATGGATATCGCTGTCGTTCTGGTGGAACCTAAGTACGGCGGAAATGTCGGCTCCATAGCGAGAGTTATGAAGAATTTCGGATTCAAGGAAATGGTAATAATAGGGGATTTCACGCCCGATGCGGAGACGAGGAAATTTTCCTGCCACGCTTGGGATGTCGTGGAAAACGCGAGATACTTTAAAAATCTCAGCGCACTTATGGATGAATTTGATGTTCTCGTGGCCACCACGGGAATAAGAACATATTCCGAGAAAAAGTTCAAGAGAATGTGGGTGACGCCAAGGGAGCTTCCCCGCATTTTGAAAGGCAGGAAGGCCGCGATACTTTTCGGCAGGGAGGATTACGGGCTGTACGACGAGGAGATTGAGAAAGCGCACATAGTGGTTTCAATACCTACATCGGACGAATATCCGGTTATGAATGTTGCGCAGGCGGCGGGCATAATTCTGTACGAATTATTTTTGAGTGAATTTGAGGGCAAGGAAGAATCCTTCGCCTCCGCGTCGGAACTTGAAATGCTTTTTGAAACTTTTTCCAAGGTTCTTGATTCCATAAATTACCCGAAGCATAAGAGGATGAATACGGAAATGATGTTCCGCAGAATTATTGGGAGGGCATCGCTTTCAAAATGGGAATACCACTCTTTGATGGGAATATTCAAAAGAATAATCAAAAAGGTGGAGGGAGGAGGGATTCACTGAATCAGCGGAATCCCGTAAATCAAATTGCTCCTAATGGCTATCTGTTTCTCCACGCTGCCATATTCGGATACATAAGGGGTATGTACACCCGTAAGTATGGCTGTGACCTCTATCTTTTCATCATAGGAATCTATTATCCTCGCACCCCACTTTACATTGGTGCAGTTGTCCAGGTGGTCCAATATTCCGCATACAACTTTATCCACCATGCCCACCGTGAGTGTAGGCCCTCCAGTTATCTGAATCAGGGCGCCGTCCGCACCGCGATAATCTATGTCCATAAGGGGATTATTCAGGGTTGTAGTTACAACCTCGTTGAGGTTATCCACACCTCCCTCTCCCAGAAGCACGGTGGATGTTCCTCCGTGGCGCATTATGTATCTCAAATCCGCGTAATCTATATTTATCATAGCTGGCAGGGCTATCGTTTCCACTATGTTCTTTATTATCTTGCTGGTCAGGTGGTCCATGACGGTAAAGGCGTTTTCCAGCGGCAAATTCGGAACTATTTTGAGCAGAGCATTGTTATCAAGAACTATTACCGTATTGGAATAACTCTGAAATTTTTCAAGGGCGATGAGAGCGTTGTTCCACCTTCTCTGTCCCTCGTTCTTGAAAGGCATGGTAACTATTGATACGACCAACGAGCCGAGGGATTTTGCGAGCTTCGCTATATGAGGACCAGCACCTCCACCTGTTCCTCCCCCCAGCCCAGCTAGAACGAAGGTTATGTCCGCTCCATCCAGATATTTTTTGAGTATGGAGGTCGCTGTAGGGTCCACAATGCATCTTTCGCCCACCTCTATCTTCCCTCCGGTTCCGTATCCCTCCGTTATTTTCTCGCCTATGAGTATCCTCGTTCCAACACCAAGGTTTTCTATCTGCGTCCTATCAGTGTTAACTGCGATTAAATGAGCGTAATCGGCAAGCCCAAAACGATGAATTCTTCTTACACTGTTGCAACCAGCACCGCCAACACCCACTATCTTTATGTTGACCCTTCTACTGTAATTATCCGAGGAGGATATTGAGAGGGCTTCTTTAATCAGATACTCAAGACCCATTTTAAATCACCTCCTGTCATTTCTGTGACAGATATTCGTCTGACAATATATAAAGGTTTTGTCCTACATACAAAACTGTGCAAAAAGAGTTTATATAAAAAGTTGGTTATGAGAAGTTGGAGAGTTTTATAAAGTTTATTTTTTTAATAAAATTCCGTTTTGCGTAATCTCGTATTCCTTCCGAAATTTTTAAGTAGCATTACTGGTATGTTTTCACAAACCACGATGGAGGTGAATTAGGCATGCGTAATCGCATATATGTGTGGGTTGGCGTGTTTGTTTTTGTTATTCTGCTGAGTGGTTCCGTTCAAGCTTTGGTTTTA
>CAYVVU010000061.1:6870-9834 GCA_964455305.1 uncultured Thermoplasmata archaeon | reverse complement strand
GAGGACCAGAACTCGTAGAGGTGGGAATTGATCCTCGGAACCATGGCCATTATAACGGATTGTTCAGTAAGCGAGGTTCTATCAAGAACTCCATGGGTTAGATAACCTATGGCTCCCATTTTTTTTCTTATCTCCTTTATTCCGCTTATTTCTTCCATTATATCGGCGATTTCTTTTCCTTTTATTAATTCCTCGTTGAATTTCGGTGGGTAGAGGAAGCCGGAGCCATGCCCGAAAGAGAATCTTCCCAGGGAATCTACTATGAAGCAGAACTGTATATCAAGAAATACTCCAAAATCCTCATAATAAACAACCCCCGCTTCTATGCCCACACCGTAATCCCTATTCTGTAAAGATTTTAAAGCTCTGTTTAAAGAACCGAGCATAGTTTCTCCGATGCTCTTCGGTTGGGGGCTAACCTCACTATCCACGCTCACCGCCTCAACTTTTATCCTAGGGAAATAGTTAGAAAGTACTTTTTTCACAGCGTTTATCTTCACGGGATTTGTGGTTCCTACGCCCACCTCCACCTCTCTCAGTCTCCTCCCCTCAGAATCTATTACTCCCTTTTCTATCCTTTTCGCAGATATAGGCATTAGATCTTCCGCTATTTCCATAGGGACTACATAAATTTTTAGAGGTGTTAGACCAATCGCTTTCCTCTTCTCATTTATAGCAAGTCCATTTTTCAGGGTTTCCTCGGAGACCACGAGAGCATCAAACCCTTCCCCCAATGCAAATCCGAAAATATCGTTTATAGGTAGAATTTTGAATTTGGGAGTGAGACGAGAAACGAATTCCTCTATTTTTTTCTCCCTCTCCTCATAACTGCAACAGTAATTCTTCCCCATTTTTCTTACGAAATCATCGGCACATAGACCTATATATACATAATCTCCATCGGCAATTTCAATCGCTCGTTCAATCATTTTTTTGTGTCCCCTGTGGAAGTGACAAAAACTACCAGCAACTATAACCCGCATACTCTCACCTTAAAAATGCAGGAAGAAAGAAAATTACGAATATGAGAATCATTAACGCTATTATCTGGTATAGGAAAAGTTTCTTTCTTCTTTTTATGGCGTTTATCCATTCTTCTTTGCATTTTTCGGAGCAGAAGTTCTCATCAGGTGGGATTGATATTCCGCAGTTCAGGCAGTGTTTGTGAGGCTCAACCATACAATCACCTTATATGACCCAAGGAGAAGGAGCCGAGATTCACTCCGCTCTTGCTCACATAAACCTCTATCCAGTCCCTGCTCTGCGCCTCGGTTATACCGAGCACTCTAAGGTAAGTTTTGAGATGCTCTATCTTGAACTCAATGGTGCCGTCCATTGCGACATTGAGCATCTGAACCTCGCTTTCGGTATGTAGGCCCTTCTCCACCAAATACATACATACCGCTTTATCCCTCTTCCTCTTGGTTGCAAATGGCTGAAGGAATCTCAAAAGTTCTTTTTGATCCAAGAATGTTAGCAGAGTGGATAAACTGAAAAATGCGAGGCGATAGTATCTCGCCTTCTGCTTGAATTCTCTCGCAACTTGGTCGGTATATTTCATTATCGTAGCCACATCGGTTTGTGAATCCACATAGAGCACATTTGGATCCTCTTGCACATCACCTATGCTGGGCGAATAAGCATCTATGTATTTAACCAACCCCAAAATTTCATATTGCTCATAAGTTGGTAGTATATATTTCATGTCTTCCCTCACCTGCTCAAGCGCCTTATCCGTAAGAATTATTATGGCTGGTACTCCTTTTTTGAGGCCTTCCGCTATGAAGGAATACACCAGGACTTCTTTACCAGTATACGCAGGGCCGTATACGAGAATGTTTGAGCCTATGGGAATACCTCCGAAAAGAAGATCGTCCAGCCTTCTCGTACCAGATTTTACTTTTTCTTCTTGGAACTCTCTCAGAACCTCTTCCTCCATTTGAGCGAGTTCCTCCTCTATAAGCTCCTTTTCTTTCGCCCTCAGTTCCTTTTCCTTCATCTCCAAATACTTTTGCTTCCTTAGAAGTTCTTCTTCCTTTCTGCGGATTTCTTCTTTGAGTTCTTCAAGTCTCTGTTTCAACTGCAGTTCCTGAATATCTGTAAGTTCCGCCTTAGCTGCCTCAACCTTTCTCAGTTCTTCCATGAGTTTTCTTTCCCTGAACATGAGGTCCTGTTCGCGACGGTTAAGTTCCTCCTCCTTGAACCTTATTTTTTCCTCCAATCCTTTTAGTTTCTCCTCCCTCATCCGCAATTCGTCTCTCAACTCCGTTATCATTTTATCCTTCTCGGCCAGTTCCTTCTCCAATTCCGCTATTCTGTCAAGCATTTCCTTCGTCTTCTCGTCAACCTTACCCTCCATCTGAAGGAGTTCATCCTCTTTCTCGCGCAACTCCTCCTCCAACTTCGCCCTAAGTTCCTCTTCAACCTCCCTCCCTTCAAGTTCTTTTTTCATTTCCTCAATTTTCGCCCTTTCCTCTTCAAGCATCTTTTTCATCGCTTCCAGTTCGCTCTCCTTCTGCTGAAGTTCAATCTCTTTTTCCTTCATCTTCTTTACATCTTCGGGTAACTCTTCTATCTTCTCCTCCAAATGTTTTTTGAGTATTTCCACATCCTTTTGAAGGCGCTCAACCTCCAGCTGCAACTTTCTCTTCTCTTCAAGTTCCTCCCTTAATTTTTTCTCCAATTCTTTGATTTCGCCCATTTGGATATCTTTCTGCTTAATCCTCAGTGCCCTTATTATTGAATTCGTACTCTCCCTCAGTTTTTTCAACTGTTCTTCCAACTCCTTCCTCTTCTTTATCTCTTCCGCGAGTTTTTTGCTTAATTCGGCATTTTCATCCAGAAGTTTTTTGATATCTATTTCCCCGCCTGCCGCCTGCTCAAGCAATTTTTCCAATTTTTCCTTAAGAAGGTTTATTTCTTCCTCTCTCTTCTCCAGTTCCTCCATTTTCTTCTTTATAATTT
>CAYVVU010000061.1:0-6860 GCA_964455305.1 uncultured Thermoplasmata archaeon | reverse complement strand
AGCTCCTTAAGTTAGCTGTTTTTATGAATTTTTTTTTCTTCTTTATAATTTCTTCGGCTTCTCTAGCGGCAACCTCAACCTTTTCGGGTGGGAGTTTTTCAACTTCGCCTACCTTCTCCCCTAAGAGCCATTGTTCTAACGCGGAATCATCTCCTGCCAACCACTTTTGCAAAATATCCACATCGCTAGTGCTTACCTCTCCTTCCTCTTCCTCCTCCCAAATATATGTATTATTTCCGAGAAGCCACTGCTTTAATATTTCCTCTTCTTTAAATTTCTCTATCTCAGATTGGGTGTAGATAGTACCGCATGATTTACATTTTCGCGATTTTTCGTCAATTTCTCCTCCACACCTAGGACAATGTACCACCATTTTTCCACCGAAAACTCAAATGCTTACTTTAAAGTTATCCTCACCACAGTCGTTCCTCTGAGCACCACGGTTCCCAACTTTCTCACAGTTTCGGGACCTATTTCCTCTGCGTCCTGAAGCACCATATTCATATAATCATCGTAACCAACAAATTTCCCTATAAGTTCTCTATTATCCTTTAGGAGTAGCGATACCCTTTGGTTTAGAAAGCTTTCCAGTACTTTCATCGGTAGTGCCATTCTATCACCTTGCTTCCTTCAAATACCATATCGTATATAAGTTTTTTCAAAATATATTCATTGCGGTATTTCCTCCACATTCACGAGAAATTCCTCACCATCTATCCATATCTTGTATTTTCTTCCGTTTTTGGGCATTTGAGGTTCATCTTTAATAAGTCCTTTCCGGCGCATAAAGAATTTTTTTGCTACATCGGGGAAAAGAGCATAAGAAAGAACATCCTCTTCGCTTTCAGCTAAATCTCCTAATTCCTCCTTCAACTTTTCAAAACTGTCTTCAAGTAAATCCGCAGGACGTATATCAATTGGATCCTCATCACCGAGAACTTTCTTGCGGATTTCTTCCTTTATCTCGCCCGGCGGTCTGCCATAGAGGCCTTTTATGTAATTTTTCATTTCTTTGCTTACCATCTTCCACCTCTCACCCGATAAAACATTCAGAACCGCCTGCGTTCCAACTATCTGGCTGAGGGGGGTTACAAGGGGCGGATACCCCACTTCTTCCCTGACCCTCGGAACCTCCGCGAGAACTTCGCGAATTCTGTGTTCGGCCTTCATCTCTCTCAGTTGATTATAAAGGTTTGAGAGCATACCTCCCGGTATCTGATAACTCAAAACCCTGGTATCGGCAATCCTAACATCTACCCTCGTATATTTTCTTAACTTTTTTTCCACCTCCCTTAAGTATTCCGCTATTTCCTCCAACTTTCTCAAATCTATGCCCGTATCGTGCTCAGTGCCTTGCAAAGCGGCGACTATGCTTTCCGTTGCGGGCTGTGATGTGCCGAAGGCAAAGGGTGATATCGCACAATCCACTATATCCACACCTGCCTCTATTGCCTTCATATATGTTATCGGAGCCCAACCGGTGGTGCTGTGGGTGTGTAAATCTATAGGAACACTCACTTCCTTCTTCAATCTACGGATGAGTTTCTCAGCAACCTCCGGGCTCATAAGACCCGCCATATCCTTTACGCATATTGAGTCCACGCCCATCTCTTCAAGTTTTTTTGCCATCTCCACGAAATTATCTATCGTATGTACAGGACTTATGGTATAAACCACCGCTCCCTGAGCATGCGCGCCAGCTTTCTTAACGGCCTTTATTGCCGTTTCCATATTTCTCAAATCGTTCAGGGCATCAAATATTCTGAATATTTCTATTCCCGCCTCTGCCGCCTTAAACACAAATTTCTCCACTATATCATCTGGGTAATGACGATAACCAACGAGATTCTGACCACGGAGAAGCATCTGAAGAGGCGTATTTTTTATATACTTTTTCAGTATGCGAGGCCTATCCCAAGGATTCTCGTTCAGAAAACGCATGGCGGAATCAAATGTGGCTCCACCCCAAACCTCCATGGAGTAGAAACCTACCTCGTCCATCATCTCCGCTATGGGTATCATATCTTCCGTGCGCATTCTTGTGGCGAACAAACTCTGATGTCCGTCGCGGAATGTTGTATCCGTTATTTTTACCATAGAAATATCCATATACGACGAATTTAAAAACCTTTCGCAGGCAATTGCCGTGATTTTCCAACGGGTTATTATCGGCTAAAAATAAAACCAGTAAATTTTATATATTCGGGCATTATTGTATAATTATGGATGCGCGGCATTTCCCTAGGAGAGACATACGCACATCCACACCAAAATTCTTACTAATACTCACTCCTTCCGCATCCGCGGAAACTTTATATAATCACACAAACTACATCCTCTCGTGAGTGATATTAGATTAAAAATGTTTGTGCTCACCGCATCGTATTCTCGGGAGGAGGATGGGGTAGTCGTTGATGTTTTCGGGAAAACTCCTGACAATCGCTCCGTGGTTGCTAGATTTTACGGCTTCAAACCTTATTTTTACCTCGTGGAACCTCCCGAAGAAATTTTGAAAAAATTTAGAGAGGATCCCGAGATAATTAAACTAGAGGGTGTGGAGTTGTGGCACAAGGGCAGGAAGAGAAATTGTGTAAAAGTAATCATGCACTCTCCTTGGAAAACTCCGCGGTATAGAGAGGAAGCAAAAAAATACTGTGAAGTTCTTGCCGCTGATATTCCGTTCCATCACAGATTTATGTACGATGTGGATATGGGCTCCTGTATAGAGGTCTGGGGCAAGAGGAGGGAGGATTTGAAGGATAGGTTCACTACGGATATAATTCTGGATGCCGAGGGGTTCAGAAATATTGAGAAATTCAGCCCAAAGCTCAGAATTATGAGCTTTGATATTGAAAATTCAATGGAAAGTGGAAGTCCAGGAAGAATACTTGTAATCGGTTATACCGTGAGATGGGAGGATGGCCGCTTAGAAAAGGGGGCAATAGTTGATGATGAGGAGAAAATCATACTAAAAAAATTCCTGGAACTTATTAGGCGCATTGACCCGGATGTCATTACCGGATACAACATAGATGGCTATGACCTGGAAGTTCTCAGCGATGCTTACAAAAATTACGGGATAGATTTCTCCATAGGCAGGGATTTTTCCAAGCCCCAGAGAATCGCGGGACAGTTCTGGAGGGTGCACGGCAGGATTATACTTGATGCATGGTGGGCAGTAAAAATGGAGATAAAGCCGAAGCAGGAAACTCTGGCGGCCGTTGCCAAAGAACTTCTCGGAGAGAGCAAAATAGATGTTGATAGGCTGAGAATAGACGAGGAATGGAGAAAAAATAGGGATAAGGTTATTGAATACTGTATAAAGGATGCTGAACTTGCTTTGAAAATAATAGAGAAAATAACGATTTTGGATAAGAAAATGGCTCTTGCTTATGTATCCAAATTGCCCCTGGCGGATGTTGTTCATGGTGGCACATCCCAACTAGTGGATTCCCTTTTGATAAGGGAGGCGGACAGAAATGGAATCGGAGTGCCTCTGAGCGGCTCTCTGGAAAAATCGCGCAAAATAGAAGGAGGATATGTCCACGATATAGGCGCGGGTTTGTACCACTGGGTATGCGTTTTGGATTTCAAATCCATGTATCCATCAATAATAATAAAATACAATATATGCTTTACTACTCTGGACGAAAAAGGAGAGATAGTCGCACCAAACGGGGTAAGATTTACCAAAAGTAGGGAAGGGCTTATTCCCAAAATTCTCAAAAATCTTATGACAACAAGAGATGAGTTCAAGAGGAAGATGAAAGAGGCGAGAACTCCGGAGGAAAGGGAGTACTACGACTCCCTACAAAACGCCGTGAAAATTCTTATGAATACCTTTTATGGCGTATTAGCATCTTCATTCTACCGATTCACGAATCCGGAGATAGGAGCGAGCATAACGGCATTCGCCCGAGAAACGATTAAGAAGATAATAAAGGAGATTGAATCTAGAGGGATAAGGGTGATATACGGCGATACCGACAGCATATTCTTTGAATCCCTGTACGATAATTTGGAGGATACTGTGAAATTAGGAAAGAGAATTGCGGAAGAAATATCAAAGAAGGAAAACCTCCTGCTGGAATTTGAAAAAGTCTTTGAACCGTTTTTTTCACACGGAGCGAAGAAGAGATATGTGGGTAGAGTGGTTTATCCCGAGGAGGAGAGGGGCAAAATTGTGGTTAGAGGCTACGAAATAAGAAGGACCGATTCCTTTGATTTGCAGAGCGAAGCGCAACAGATGGTATTTGAGAAAATCCTAGAGGGCGATCTTGAAGGCGCTATAAAACTGAGCAAGGAGATAGTGGAAAAAGTAAGGAGGGGTGAGGTGGAGATAGAAAAGCTGGTTATATCGCGCACGGTGAGAAATCTATCATCTTACAAAAACCCCGAGAGAATGGCGAATGTGCAGGCGGCAAAAAAACTGATAAAAATGGGCTATGAATTCGTTCCGGGGATGAAGGTTTCATGGATAGTGGTGAACGGCCGTAGAACACCGCAGGTAGTTGAACCATACATTCCGGGCAGGGAATTTACAAAAAAGCCAGATTACGAATACTATGCGGAGAGGATAGCGGCCACTTTATCCAGAATCACCGATTCCCTCGGTCTTGACCAATCCTATCTCATAACTGGAAAAAAGCAGAAAACCATATGGGATTTGATTGAAAAAAAGGAGAAGAAGAAAAAGAAGAAGTCGGGGAAAATTACTTTAGAGGATTTCTTTTAAAAGCCATTTCCAGAGAGGAATGCAGTTAATTCGTGTGTTGTTTTTTCTCTCCACACCCTCGTAATTCCATGTTATTAAAGTAAGTTTTTTGCATCCGAACTCTTCACCCGCTTTTATTAAATTCTTGGTTTCTCTTTCATCAACCTCATCTTTTGAGGATGCATAGGTTACCTGAATAATCTCGCTAATCTTTTCTCCTTTTTTTATTAAGAAATCCACCTCACCGTCTGGAAATTTGAAATAATACACATCAAGGATGGGGTATGTATTTCTTTTTCTGATGAACTCAAGAAATACAGCGTTTTCCATCAATCTTCCGTAATCCTCAGAGTACCGTACAACTCTGGATAAACCGGTATCACATAAGTAGATTTTTTTAGGCCAGCTCTCTCTGAGATGCACTTTTTTTGTATATTTCCGTAAAAAGAAGAAAAAGAGGGTATCCTCAAGCTTTGAAATATAGTTATAAACGGAATCCTTGGATGCGCGAATATTTGCCGATTTAAGTTTATTGTATATTTTCATTATAGATATTTCCTTTGCGAAGTTTTGTAATATGTACTGATGTATTCCTCTCGCCACTGAAATATTTTTGATGTTGTGCCTCTCTATGAAATCTCTAAAAAGGATTAAATCCGAATACTCCCGAAGAATATGGAGTTTTTCAACATTTTTAACTACATCCGGAAAACCCCCGAACTGAAGATATTCCATAAGATAATTTCTTATCTTGGCTTCATCATCCATGGTTAAACTGTGGATATCTATATCTTTGAATTTCAGGAATTCTCTGAAGGAGAATGGAAGAAGAGTAAAAGATAATGTTCTTCCACGAAGTTTTGTTGCTATTTCTTTGCTTAATAGCTTGGAGGAAGATCCCGTAATAAACATCTTATATTTCTGGAGATCGTAAAGTTCTCTGACTATATTTTCCCAACCATTCACATTCTGTATCTCGTCAAGCAAAAGATATTCTGGTTTTCTACCGTACAACTCAATGAAAATTCTTATTATTTCACGGAGGTCTTTATATGTTGCGTTGAGCAGGCGCGTATCTTCAAAATTTAGATAAAGCGATTTTTTGAGATAATTTCTGAGCAGTAAAAGATAATATGTCTTTCCTGCTCTCCTTGGCCCAATTATTGAAATAATAAAATCGGATTTTAAGGGTACTTTGAGTTCCCTCTCAATCGCCTTTATTTCCACATTTTCGTATTCTCTGAAGTAATCAACGATCTCCCTTCTTACTATCATTATCCTTAGTAAAAGGACAATTATTTAAAAAATTTTCCTTCCAAGAAGGAAATTTTACAATCCGTTCAATCCCAGTTCTCTCCCTATTGCCTTTATTTCTTCGTATACTTTTTTATATATAGGCACTCCTATTCTGAGGCGCGTTTCCCTGGTCAACTGCGATCTCTCCCCATGGAACCATATGTGCTTGAATTGAGGATGCTTTTTGGATTTCTTTATTCTCTCTATTAACTCCTCCATTCTCTTTTTGAATTCCTCCAGAGGCATGAAAACCTCCGTATTTATGGCGATGAAGAAATGGCCCACATTAGCTCTCTCGGGACCCTGCGTGTTTCCCACCTTCCAGGCGAAGTTCGCTCCACTCAAAATTCCGGAAAGGATTTCAACCATCATAGCCAATCCATATCCTTTGTGGCCCCCGGTAATTTCGTAGAGACCTCCCAGCGGAAGAAGGGCTCCCCGCAAAGCTTCCTCCGGAGTATACACGAATTCACCATCGGAATTTATGGCCCATTCCGCAGGCAAATTCTTTCCCTTTCTTCTGTAAACCTCCATTTTGCCTGAAGTGACTATGCTCGTCGCCATATCAAGAAGGAAACACATATTTTCTTTGTAAGGAGATGCGAATGCTATCGGATTCGTTCCCAGAAGTTTTTCCACGCTTCCGGTAGGCGCCACCAGAGGACGAGCATTTGTCATGGCTAATCCAATCATATCGTTTTTGGCGGCCATTTCCGCGTAATAACCTGCGATTCCAAAATGATTGCTGTTTTTGACAAGCACAACACAGGAACCATATTTTTTTGCTCTTTCTATGGCCAAATTCATTGAGAAATATCCAGCAATCTGTCCCAGCCCGAAATCACCATCC
>CAYVVU010000060.1:1157-10077 GCA_964455305.1 uncultured Thermoplasmata archaeon | reverse complement strand
ATTTCCTTTATAAAACAGGCATTCTGGAACGGTTACGGAAGGAAACAACTCACATTAAAACACGGAAAAATGTGGAAATTCTATAAACCCCAGAGAATGTTCACACCGTATCACTTATCCTTTGCTGGTATTATAAGATTCGCCGCCGCTTTCATGGGATATATAGCATGCAAGTTTTTCGGAGGAAAGAGGTATGGGTCATGAAATAGAAGTATCGGTGGTGATACCTACACTAAACGAAGAGGAAAGCATAGGTAAAGTTTTAGATAAAATACCGAAGAGAGATGATTGGGAAATAATAATAGTGGATTCGTACAGCAAGGATAGAACTGTGGAAATAGCCAAAAGCAAAGGAGCGATAGTTGTTATGGAGAGGAGAAGGGGTTATGGCAGGGCTTACAAAACCGGATTCTCGCACGCGAGGGGAAAGATAATAGTTACTTTGGACGCAGATGATACATATCCGGCGGAGAGAATAGAGGAAATCGTTAATTTTTTGAAAGAAAAAAATCTGGACTTCATATCCTGCGAAAGATTCTCAAATATGGAGAAAGGTGCGATGCCGCCTCTTCACATCATAGGCAATATCATACTCAGTGTTACCACCATGCTACTCTTTGGAATAAAAATAAAGGATTCGCAGAGCGGTATGTGGGTATTCAGAAAGAAAATACTTGACAAGTTGGATTTACGGTCGGATGGAATGTCTTTCTCTGAAGAAATAAAAATAGAGGCTTGGAAAAAGGGATTCAGATGTTATGAGTACAGCATAGAATACAGGCCAAGAAAAGGCGAGAAAAAACTCAACACATGGAGGGACGGCTTCAATAACTGGATATATCTGTTTAAAAAGTGGGCGGAGATGAAGAAAAAATAAATGCACATCTTTAAAAAATTTACGAAAAGTTTATATACTGGTATTCCGTTCGTATACCCGTGGTAAGTATGAGAGAGATAGGGAAGGTGGTGGGTACCGTTGGTAATAGCCTAATCGTAAAGGCGAAGATAGTACCCCCAATGGAAAGTAAGGTATACGATAAATATCGTAAGGAGATTGGCTATGTTAAAAAAATATTTGGCTCTGTGGATAGCCCATATATAGAGGTCAGGGTAACCGCAAGGATAGATCTGCTCAAATATGTGAACAAAAAGGTGTTTATGAGGTGATGAAAACGGTGAAAAAGAAAGATAAAAAAGAGATACTTGACCGAATAACCAGATGCCCCGAGTGCGGTTCAACGCACTTGGTTAGAGATTACGAGCATGGCGAGTTGGTGTGTGAGGATTGTGGCTTGGTCATTGACGAAACCTATGTGGATCAGGGTCCAGAATGGAGAGCTTTTGATGCCGCACAACGGGAAGAAAGGGAAAGAACCGGAGCGCCTATGACCTACACTATACACGATAAAGGTCTTAGTACAGAAATATCTTGGAAAAACAGAGACTCATATGGCAGACCTGTTCCTACGAGAACGCGGGCCCAGCTTTACCGTCTCCGTAAATGGCACAGAAGGATAAAGGTCAGTTCTTCCGCGGATAGGAATATTGCGGATGCCCTTCAAATAATGGAGAGAATGGCTGCAAATCTAGACCTTCCGAAGGATGTGAGGGAAACCGCCGCATTGATATACAGAAAGGCTGTGAGGGAGAATATGGTGAGGGGGAGGAGCATAGAGAGCGTTGTAGCCGCCACCCTATACGCTGCATGCAGACAATTAAAGATTCCGAGAACTTTGGATGAGATAGCATCGGTTAGTAGGGTAAGTAAAAAGGATATAGGACGAACATACCGTCTGCTCTCAAGAACCTTGGGACTGGGCATATCTCCTTCCGAACCGGAGGATTATATTGAGAGATTTTGCAGTAGGCTACGTTTGAGTGGAGAGGTTAAGAAAAAGGCTTACGCAATATTGAGAAGAGCGAAGGAATTGGGGGTAGGAAGGGGTAAAGGTCCGACAGGTGTGGCTGCAGCCGCTATATATATTGCCGCGCTCCAGGTAGGGGAGAGAAGGACGCAGCGCGAGATAGCGGAGGTTGCTGGAGTAACGGAGGTAACAATTAGAAATCGTTACAAGGAACTAGTGGATAAATTGGGAATAGAAGTGGAAGTATGAAAAGATACATTGCGTTGTACAATACCTATGATAAAAATAAGTTTAGAGAAGGACATAGGAGGGCAGTTGTGAGAGCATCAACCTTGGCTTATTCCTTTGATTTTGATATCGTACTTTTTGATTTTCCAGCAGTTGATTCCATAAATGAACTCGTATCTCTATGTACTGTGAGAACAACAGTGGGTGAGAGAGGGAAATATCTGAAAGAATTAGCAGCAAAGAATAGAATACATATGCACCAAGCTATTAAAAAAGGCTTTCCCCCACAGTACAAGCCGGTTGTTGCAACCACATCACACCCAGATACTAGAAAAAAGATAACCACTGGTAAACTCGCAGAAATGTACAATGAAAACAGGCGGTTTACGATACTTTTTGGATTAGGACATCGCGGATTATCCAGAAAAATTCTTGAAGCATCGGATTATCATTATGAAGTTACCGGAAGAAATTTTGACCTTGAGACCTGTGTGGCCATGGGATGCGTTGTGGGTAAAATATGCGGTTTTGCGGAGGGATTATGAGATTACTTTTCAAATAAAATCTCGTCCAATTTTTTGAAAATCTTTCTAATACGCTTTTGTCTTTCACTCTCGCTTATTTTCTCAACTTCTTTAAGAAGGATCGCACCGCCGTATATTTCTGGAACTTCAATGATTTTGTTTTCCATTTCAAGTATTTTCCTGTAAATTTCCGAATTCTCTATTCTTCTTATTCTTGCCCTGGCCTCTACCATTATCCTTTTAACTGCAGAAACATTATCTGCTTTCCCCCTCTTTATCAGATATTCTGCATCCCTCACCAAATCCCTTAATTCGTATAAAACGAAAGATGCCTCCCTCTCCAAATTTATTAACTCTCTCGTGAGTATACGAGGATGCGAAAATCTTTCCATACTGCGAAGTTTCTCTATTACTTCGTCCGCTTTGGATAAACAATCGGGTTTTATTATAATGTTTCCTTCAAAATGAATGATATCCCCAGTATGTACGAAAAATTTTTCTCCGCCCCTTCTGACCTCGTATCCTAAAACTCTATCCCTGCGAACTAACGGCTTCGCAAATCCTAAAAGCGCGCCATCCTCTCCCCTTACCGTTCTATACCTCCTAAGCAGTGGAAACATAATAGATAAAGATGGAAATTACCATATATACTTTTCGGTCGGAATCCTATTGATTTTTATCTTTATATCCATATCCCTCTTTTTCATGTCCATAAATTCAAAAAATCCATCCTCTACTAAGTGATCCATTCCCATAAGTAGGGAGGTGAGGGCATCATCCACACTGTTGTAATCTACGGAACTCGTTTCCATATCAATCTCTCCCACCACCAGACCTTCCTCGCCCACAAGCGAGAACTTTATCATCTGTATCCTCTCGTTAAGACGGAGAAGTTCTTCGTAAAGTTTGAGTTTTATATGGGGTGGTAACCTTGAACTGACTATTCCCGTGAAAAGGAAAAAATTCACGAATCTTGAATCAACCTTTATGGCTACTGTGAAATTGTAGTCGGGCAGATGCGCGATTATGTAATCTCCATCTTCCTCAACTTCCCACTCCTTTGCCAATATACCCTCACCCACACCTTTCCTCATAAGCCACTTCGTTATCTTCATTTTAATACCATTCTTATCACTCATCGGTATTAAATATGGGAATTCTTTACTTAAACATTTCCATTTTTTGCACAATACTTAAAACCATGGCGGCGGTTCCTACAAGAAAGGAGCCAAAAAGGAAGGTAAGGGTTGGTTTTATCTCCCAGAGAAATCCCCATATAACCCCTCCGAAGAGCACGGATATTCCGTATATTGTATGATACATACCCATCGCAAAGCCCTTTTCAACAGGGAAAAGAGATACCACTTTTCTCTGAAGAGTATCCGATGTACCGAAACCAAGACCGTAAAGTATGAAAGATACGAGCAAGGAGAGTGTTGTAGCGCTTACCGCTATTATCAGGAATGAAATACAGGTTGTTATATATGCAATCATAAGAATTGGAAAACTTCCGATCTTATCAGATAATTTCCCCGTGGGGTATGCGATTAAAGCGTACGATATGTTGAATACAATATAGAAAATTATTGAAAGGATTACAGAATAGAAATCGTTACCCTTCTCGTAAACTCTTAATATAAAAAACATATAGTTTATGTTTCCGAGGGCAAATAAAGATACCGATACTAGAAAAAGGCGGAACCTCTGATCCATGGACCTCATCTTCATCCTCAAACTTCTTTTGGATGGGATTCCCTTACTAACTTTCAGGAAAATGAAAGGAGGAAGAGCGAAAAAACTTATTATGGCCCCGATAAGTATTATGTTTCTTATTGTTCCCAGCCCAAAATTTTCCTCGCCGAAGTAAAGGAGAAGCATTAAACACAAAAGACTTCCTACTACCGCACCTAAGGTATCCATCGCTCTGTGCAATCCGAAGGCTTTTCCGCGCACGGTTTCCGCAGAGACTTTCGCTATTAGGGCATCCCTCGGCGATGTTCTCACTCCTTTTCCTATTCTTTCAACAGATTTACTGGCGGCTACCATGCTCCAGTGCGTGGAAAATGGTATAGCCAGTTTTGATAAACTGGATATTAAGTATCCCAAAAAAGCGAGTTTTTTATGCTCTTCCGTTTTGTCCGCTATGTGTCCCGAATAAACTTTTAGGAAAGAGGATATGGATTCACTTAACGCACTCACGAGACCAACCGCTATACCTCCACCGCCTAAAAGAGTTATGAAAATGGGGAGTATGGGATTCATAATCTCGCTGCTCGTATCCGTTATGAAGGAAACTAGGCCGAGTATGAAAACCGCTGAGGAAACACCAAGAATCCTGTTTCTCATTCCTTATCCTCCAAATCTATGTAAATTCTCTTGTTCTTCCTACCCTTGCTCTCGTATTTCCTCAGAATAATCTTACCTACCTCTTTCGTATTCTTAACATGGGTTCCTCCATCTGCCTGAGCGTCAAAACCGACTATTTCAACAATCCTTATCTTTTCATACTTATCATAGAGGTGCGGGGATACACGCATTAATTCTTTTCTTCTCTTGAATTCCTCCCTGTCTATGTAATAAGTTTTAACTGTAAGACCTTCCTCCACAATGCGGTTGCTTTCCTCAATTATCTTCATGGCCAGATCCTTGCTCATACTTTCAAACGATAAATCCATACGAGCGGAACCCTCATACAATTGATTTCCCGTGATTATAACGCCGAATTTTTTGTAAGCCACGCCGGAAATTATATGCACAGCTGTATGTGCTCTCATAATACGATATCTTCTTTCCCAGTCAATAATTCCTTTTACTGTCTCACCAACCTCGGGCAGAGGACCATCAATCACATGCGCCTCTCCTTCCATCGCCACAACTTTACACTCTCCGCGGGAGAACACAAGTTTTCCTGTATCATGGGGCTGCCCTCCCCCGCCGGGATAGAAGGCGGAACGGTTCAGAAAAACCCTATTTTCCTCCACTCTTTGCACGATCGCTTCAAATTCTTTTAGGTATGAATCGTCCAGATATAGCCACTCCATACAGGGGTTATTGGGATGGCATATTTTAGAGTTTTTGATTATGTAATCTTATGCGTTCTCTTTCCCTCAGCACACAAAAACTTTAAATAAAATTTTTTATGTGGGTTAAATATGAATTTTGGAGGCGGAGGAGAAGAGGATATTGTAATTCCCCAGACAAAGGTTCCGGTACAGATATTGAAACCTGCAGTGAACTTTGACCTGAATAAGCTGTGGAAAGAAGATGAAAACATTTACAAGATACTGTCGGAAAGCGAGGATCTGGAAGAGGCGAGGAAAAAACTATATTCATATTTAAGCGAATTGGAATGGATGTTCAGAAGTGGTAAGAAGAAAATTCATCCGCTTTTGGAAACCACTGTTTATGAGAGTTTACTCATTTTCAGAAATATAATATCCCCAATAAACGAGAAATTTACGGGCTTTAGTGCCCTCAAATACCTGTGGAGATTGGCTAGGGGAGATATGAAAACTTTGGAGGAGTTGGATGAAGGATTTCTTCTGGAATTCATACATCTTTTTAAAGCGGTAAACGGAAAGCCAGATATATATCCGGCGAAGTACGCGGAAGGTTTGGAGCAGGTTGACTTCAGCAAAATTCATGGCAGAGAAGCGGGAATAGCGAGGTCAAACTATCTGGATAAACTTTCGGAGAGAATGTGGAAGTATATAAATCGCTATCCATGCGGTTTGGATCCAGAGGTAATAGAGGAAAGGAAAAAGAACAAGGAGAGAATACTCAATTACTTTGGCGCGGGAGAGGATGATTGGATTGATTACATGTGGCATTTTCGCCATGTGATACAGGGAAAGAAATCCATAGAAATATTGAACTCTCTTCTCAAAATGGATGAAGAGGATTTGGACAGTTTGAAGAAAGCGGTTGATGGAAAAATACCTTTTGCCATAACTCCCTATTACCTTCATCTATTTGATTTTGACAATCCATATCAAAAGGATTATCAGGTCAGAACACAGGTTCTCCCGCCACTTCACACAGTATTGGAGATGATAAAGCACCGCTCGGACAGAAGTTATTATTTTGATTTTATGGGAGAGCATGATACTTCGCCCTTCAAGTTGATTACCAGACGGTACCCTATGGTAGCCATCCTCAAAGCATCCAACACCTGCCCACAGATATGTGTTTACTGTCAGAGAAACTGGGAAATTGCTCAGGCTATGGACCCTGAAGGCATTCCATCACCTAAGGCGATAGATGAGGCCATAGATTGGTTCGCGCAACATCCGAGCATAAAGGACATCCTAGTTACGGGCGGCGACCCGTTCGTTCTGAAGGACGATCTGATTGAAAAAATAGTAAAAAGGTTGAGCGAACTTGACCATGTAATCAATATAAGACTTGCAACTAGGGTAATAGTAACCGTACCCTACCGAATAACGGATTCCGTCGCGGAGATGATAGGAAGTTACATAGAGCCCGGTAAAAGGAATATATGCGTCGTCACGCATGTTGAGAGTGCGTACGAAGTCACGCCGGAGATGGCGGAAGCGGTGACAAAAATAAGGAAAACGGGTGCTTATGTGTACAACCAGCAGGTATTTACACTCTGGAACAGCAGAAGATTTGAAACCGTTGCCTTAAGAATTGCTCTGAAGAAGATAGGGATAGACCCGTATTACACATTCTATCCGAAGGGTAAGTGGGAGCACAAAGAATATGTGATTCCCGTGGCCAGAATAAGACAGGAGAGGGTGGAAGAGGCGCGCCTTCTGCCCGGAGTATTCAGAACGGATGAGCCTGTGTTCAATGTCCCCCGTTTGGGCAAAAATCATGTGAGGGCGCTTCAGAACCACCGCCTCATAATGATCCGCCCGGACGGAAGAAGGGTATATATGTGGCTTCCATGGGAAAGAAGCATACAGCTAACCACACCGTACATATACACGGACATAGTTTCCATAAGGATGTATCTGGATGAATTGAAGGAATACTTCAACGAGGATCCCGAGGAGTACAAGAGTATATGGTACTACTATTGAAGCGATGCAGAGAATTGGGCTTAAATACAAATCACATGGAATCCTTCTGTTTTAGTTCGTCTAATACACTTTTTACTAAATCTTTATAATGTTCTACTAATCTATAGTTTTCTTTTTCCCAAGGTTTTGATGGGTCCTTTTCATACTGAATAATTTGCCTCAAATAATCCCTTTTAGCAATTCCGATTTCTCTAGAAATAGTTGTCAATATAATACCTGCTTGTCTATCATCTTTAGCTTCTCCTCTTTTGAGCAATTCTTTTTTAATCATTTCTCTGTTTACAACATTATGTTTTAGACAAAGAGGAAGCAGTATCTCTCTTATACGACGAGGGGTAGTTCTATCCTCCGATAAATAGTTAATCAACAGATCCCGAAGTTCATCTTCATTATATTTCCCAGGTTCATCGGACATTAAAATTTTAAATTGTCTTTTTCTAATTCTTTCCTTCTCAATATCTTCTGGTATTATTACAGTTCGAGCAATGAGTTCTTCACCATTTTTTGTTTTTATATATTTCAAAATGACTGCGTTGATACTAACTCCATAGTTATTTGAAAGCCATTCTTTGTAATGACTCTTCAATCGAAAAACCTACAAGGAGAATTCTCTGTGTTTTATTTATAGTTAGATCTTCTAGATCAATCTCTTCAAATTTCTCACTTAGGTAGTCCTCCAAACTTTGATTGGTATATTTGGTGCATATTTCGCTAAGCTTGTCAACATCCCATGAAGAGGCATCTGAGGCATAATCAATAGCCTGAGTTAATGTCTCTCTTGGGAGTTTATCCCTTTTTAGTTCAATTATAACAAGATTTCCTGATTTATCTATACCAAGAAAATCCATTGAGCCTGATTTTGTAGGCACCTGTTCCCCTATAATTAATATATCTTCTCCGAGGATTTGAGGATTGCTTTTAATCCATTTCTCAAGGTCTTCTGTTTCTTTTCGACCTGCTTCAACCATAGTTATTTCAATAGGCTCTAATTTATTGTTAATAATCTGCCACACTTTTATTTCCGTTGCCATATGTCCACCTCCATTTTAAAGTAGCCTAGACAAATTTCAAACAACGTTCTAGGAATATGTGAAGTTTGCGGTAGCAAATTTGGGCGGAGCGAAGCAGAGCCACATATCCTCCTGTTGTCCGAGTGCGAAAGCACCGAGCAATCCGAAGGATTGCGAGAGTCCCGAAACCTGCTCATTTCTTTTCCTCCTTTTTGAGGATTTCCTGCAACCTTTCTTTTAGTGAAGGA
>CAYVVU010000060.1:0-1147 GCA_964455305.1 uncultured Thermoplasmata archaeon | reverse complement strand
AAGATCTATTGTTGCCGTATCCCATACAGCGTCCAAATCCACTCCAAAATATCCATGTATAAGCTTATCACTCATTCCAGCTATTTGTCTCCATGGTATATCTGAATGTTTATTCCTAAATTCCTTTGAAAGATTTTTAGCTGCCTCACCAATTATTTCAAGCTACCTTATAACAGCGTCTTGAAGCATGTGATTATCTTTAAACTCTTCGTAACTTTTATCTTTTAGATACTCTTCTATTAAATTAATCGCATCTAATATGTGCTTAAGAAATACTGTATCATCTTTCTTCATTCAAACACCACCTTAGATTCTTTCTCAATTCTCTCTATCAAATATGGACTAATAGATGCTCTTGTAAGTAAATCTACTTTTATGCCTAATGCATCTTCCAATTCCTGTTCTATTCCCACTAGTTCAAGTAAGCTTTTTCTTTTTTCAAACTCTACAATAACATCTAAATCACTTCCGGGTTTTGCCTCACCCCTAGCATAAGAGCCAAATATCTCAATTCTTCTAACACCATGTTTCTTTAGGATTGATACTAATTTGTTTATTACTTCATCCATTTTCACCTTTAGAGCGGAGTTCGGGATTTCGGACAACTGGTAATATCCGCAATTTGCATAACCCTCTGTTTCGGAGTTATCCAGCAGTTTCATTTCCGAGGATTCCATGCAACAAAGGGATATAACTTCACAAATAAAAATTTAACGCGAAGATAACTGAAAACCTACAGTTCTTTACGGTGTGATACTACTTATTGATTATGAAAAGAACAAAATATTTGCCAATAGAAATTTAAATTTAAAGATAATTTTCAAATACTTGTTAGGTATACCTAAATCATGTACGATGAGATATTTCGCCCCATAAAAATACGGGATGTGGAGGTGCAGAATCGCGTTATTTTCCCGCCAATCTCAACGAATTTTGCCCGTGATGATGGACATCTAAGCGAGCTTTTCTTGAAGCATTACATCCGCCGGGCCAAAGGAGAAGTTGGAATGATCATCGTGGAGAACTCCTGTGTCTCGTATCCTGAGGGGAAGCACGGAGCCTATGAGCCGCGCATTGATTCCTGGGAATTCTACGATGACTGGAAAAAATTTGCAGATAGTATGAAAAATTACAGCACGAGAATTTC
>CAYVVU010000059.1:0-10331 GCA_964455305.1 uncultured Thermoplasmata archaeon | reverse complement strand
ACCAGAACCAATAGAGATAACAGCGGGAGAATGTAGAAATCAGACCATGGTGGGATTGAAAGCCCTCCAACTCTACATATTATTCTGAAAACAAAAATGGGTAGAAATCAGACCATGGTGGGATTGAAAGTATATCTGCGAGCATTAGTTCTTCATCTATGTAGATCTGGGTAGAAATCAGACCATGGTGGGATTGAAAGTACAATTCCGCATCCGTGACAATAAGGACATTTTACCCTGGTAGAAATCAGACCATGGTGGGATTGAAAGCTGTGAAATCCGCTTGTCCCACCGCTCCGCACATATATGCGTAGAAATCAGACCATGGTGGGATTGAAAGGCGGGAACACAAATAGCATTCGTTGGTTCGGATACATCGGGTAGAAATCAGACCATGGTGGGATTGAAAGTCTATAAAACCCCGCCTATAAAAGTGGTCGGATAAAAAGTAGAAATCAGACCATGGTGGGATTGAAAGTCTTTTTCTAATTTTATACCACCCAGCCCACTTTTTTGGTAGAAATCAGACCATGGTGGGATTGAAAGTAATAACTGTAATTCTGTGCGTCCCAGACCGTAGTGTCCGGTAGAAATCAGACCATGGTGGGATTGAAAGAAGGCGAATATCAGGAAGGGCAGAATGGTATCGGAATAGGTAGAAATCAGACCATGGTGGGATTGAAAGGACTGCGGCGAGAACGGCCCTTTTTACCTTATAGTTTTTGTAGAAATCAGACCATGGTGGGATTGAAAGTTTTCTAAAATTGTTAATGCGTGCTCTGCATCTCTTATTCGGTAGAAATCAGACCATGGTGGGATTGAAAGCCCTCAACGGCATATCGTAATAGAAAATACGACAGCGTAGAAATCAGACCATGGTGGGATTGAAAGGAACCTATTAAGGTGTCAGCAGGCGAGTATCTAAAGAGGTAGAAATCAGACCATGGTGGGATTGAAAGTGGATGTGGAATTGTATGGGAAATAAAGAAAATTAAAGGGGTAGAAATCAGACCATGGTGGGATTGAAAGTTCCATCCGTTATCCCTCTATGCCATGCACAGTTTTTAGGTAGAAATCAGACCATGGTGGGATTGAAAGATTTCGTAAGAAATAACGCTCAAAAGCCAAAAGGGTTAGTAGAAATCAGACCATGGTGGGATTGAAAGAAACGCTTGCCCAATTCTCCTGAAAAACCACTTACGATGGTAGAAATCAGACCATGGTGGGATTGAAAGTAACAGATTTTGTATGGAGTTTCATAGTTCTCAAGCCCGTAGAAATCAGACCATGGTGGGATTGAAAGTTGTCCCATGTATCCTATTCATATACTCATTAAGGATTATCGGTAGAAATCAGACCATGGTGGGATTGAAAGTATTTTATCGCTATCTTATCGTAACGAATACTATCGTGGTAGAAATCAGACCATGGTGGGATTGAAAGCCACTTACCTTTAAGTTTCTTGAGACCTCTGAGATTTTGGTAGAAATCAGACCATGGTGGGATTGAAAGGCGGCAATTGACGAAGACCCCTTACCTGTCACTATTAAGGTAGAAATCAGACCATGGTGGGATTGAAAGAACTCTCGCTCTTGATTGATTATGTTCTCAGCAGAAACTGTAGAAATCAGACCATGGTGGGATTGAAAGTACTCTGCCATCGCGGCCCATTCCTCCATTGTTACCTTGTAGAAATCAGACCATGGTGGGATTGAAAGACCGCTCGCTGAGCATTTTAGCTGATGTGGCTGAGAATGTAGAAATCAGACCATGGTGGGATTGAAAGCGATGACTTTCTCTCTCGTCCCGTCAGGGCGAATTCTGAAGAGTAGAAATCAGACCATGGTGGGATTGAAAGAGATTTCGTAGCCGTGGTCCAGCGGGGCCTCAAGCGTTAGGGTAGAAATCAGACCATGGTGGGATTGAAAGGGCGACGGCGAGGTCTTTGAGTTTCTTGAGATCGGCGGTAGAAATCAGACCATGGTGGGATTGAAAGCATCTTCACATAATCCTCTTTGGCATTACCTTCTTAGTAGAAATCAGACCATGGTGGGATTGAAAGAATCCTGTGACTCCTCGCGTTAGGCGGGTCTTACCCGGTAGAAATCAGACCATGGTGGGATTGAAAGCAGGACCGGATCAGGAGCGCAGAATTCACGACGCTATCGTAGAAATCAGACCATGGTGGGATTGAAAGGAAACTCTCATCACTTCTATGTGATTTGAATTTTGAATGGTAGAAATCAGACCATGGTGGGATTGAAAGCGTTTACGAAGATTTAAGCGAGAGCGAACAAAGAATGCGTAGAAATCAGACCATGGTGGGATTGAAAGTATATATATAAACGCTAATACGGTTTAACAATCGCCGTGTAGAAATCAGACCATGGTGGGATTGAAAGTATCTTAGTAGGATCTCTATATGTGCCCAGCCTCGTTCGGTAGAAATCAGACCATGGTGGGATTGAAAGTTCTTTAGTAAGAAATAGTATGGCGAGTATGGATCTGTGTAGAAATCAGACCATGGTGGGATTGAAAGTTGGCGTGAGGAGGTGGTCAGTAATGCCTGTAGAGGTTGGTAGAAATCAGACCATGGTGGGATTGAAAGAGACCCTTGACGATTGACGAGGGCGAGAGAATATATGGTAGAAATCAGACCATGGTGGGATTGAAAGTCATAGGTAACATTCCGTCAGGATATGCATGGATTATCGTAGAAATCAGACCATGGTGGGATTGAAAGAAGAAGCGCTATAAAGTAGAAATAGTCTCGCGAGGGGGGTAGAAATCAGACCATGGTGGGATTGAAAGCTTTTTTCTATTTTTTATAAGCGAGGTGGGGAAAAAGGTAGAAATCAGACCATGGTGGGATTGAAAGATACGGATTACCGTTCTCATCATACTTCATCTCTACCTTCGCGGTAGAAATCAGACCATGGTGGGATTGAAAGAAACGCTTGCCCAATTCTCCTGAAAAACCACTTACGATTTGTAGAAATCAGACCATGGTGGGATTGAAAGAGAACGGGCAGGAGGATGATGAAGATGGTGATGGAAAGTAGAAATCAGACCATGGTGGGATTGAAAGCTACTTCTTTCATTAAGATACTACTAAGCGCTCCAAAAAAATATGGCAAGTATACATAATATTCCCATTGCAATAAGTATGATTCCCAAAATCTTACTTCCACGAGTGTTTAATTCTTCCGAAAGTATATCCTCAGGATTTCGTTTGTACATCAAGTTAGATATACTACACTTTTCTATAAAAATTTTACGACTAACTCACCACAATCCCAGAGAAACCTTATATACTTCTTTCTTTAAACTTTTTGAAAATGAGAGTTTATTTGGAGGCGTATGGGTGCACCATGAATTTCGCCGAGACATCTATGCTTAGAGAGGCGTATAAGATTAGTGGATATGATATTGTTGATTCTCCAGAAGATGCGGATTTGGTTGTAGTGGGTAGCTGCGTGGTAATAGAACATACAGAGAGAAAGGTTTTGAAAAGAATAAAGGAATTCGTTTCTATGGGAAAGAAAGTCGTGGTTATTGGCTGTATGCCGTTGGCTCGGGCGGAGTTGTTGGAGGAATTGGATGTAATTGGGATACCATCCGTGGAACTTGAAAGTAGATACGAGGAGCTTGGTATTCAAATAAATCCGTACACTTGCGTTCCTAAATTGAATAGAGTGGATGTTGCTATACCCATAGCCCAAGGATGTTTGGGAAATTGCTCCTATTGTATAACAAAACTCGCTCGTGGAAATCTAAAAAGCAAAAGTATTGATTATATTGTTAACTATGCTAGGAGAGCCATATCTATGGGCTACAGAGAAATTAGGTTGACGGCGCAAGACACCGGAGATTATGGAAAGGATATAGGCACTGACATAGCCGATCTTGTGAAAAGAATTTCATCGCTTGAGGGTGATTTCCGCATTAGGGTGGGAATGATGTCTCCGCAGCCTGCAGAGAAATTCAAAAGGATTCTTGATGCCTTTGACAACGAGAAGGTTTACAAATTCTTCCACATACCTGTTCAAAGTGGGGATGATGATGTTTTGAAGGATATGGGAAGAAGATACACGGTGGATGACTTTATATCCAATGTTGAAATGATTAAAGAGAGATTTGAGTATTATACACTATCCACAGACATAATAGTCGGCTATCCCATGGAGGATGAAAATTCCTTTAAAAAAAGTATGGATCTTGTGAAAAAAACATCTCCAAATATAGTAAATATAACGAGATTCTCGCCCAGACCGGGCACGAAGGCGTTCCATTACAAGCCTCTCCCCGGAAGCATCGTAAAAAAGCGTTCCAGAGAACTCACAAAACTCGTAATGAAGATAGGTTTAAAAAACAATTTAAAACTGCTGGGTAAAGATTTCAATGTTTTGGTCGTGGAAAAAGGCAGAGGGGATAGTATGCTCACCAGAACAGACTTCTATAGACCTGTTGTACTCAAGGGAAAACTTCCTATGGGTACATTTACCCAAGCAAAAGTAGTTGGAATTACACATGCATACCTTGTGGGAAAAGAAAAAAGGGAGGAGGGGCGGCAGCGTGATATATGATGTTGTATTCATTTTGAATACGAGGGAGTATATAGCATTGTAGTATATAAATCTTTCTCATTTTGCTCATTCATTCACAATGCATAATCTCTGAGAATTGAGGTATGCTTATAAAAAATGTGTCCTCAAAATTTAATAACAATTTTTCTTTTAACCTGTACGAATGATAGTTATCGTTGGAACTGCGCATGTAATCAATCTGGAGGATAGAATAGAAGAAATCTTAAAGAACGAGATGCCCGAGGCTGTATGTGTTGAACTGGACATTTATAGGTACATTGCATTGAAACACAGCGATGGGGAAAACTATTCCCCGTCAAAAACCTTCCAGAAACTGGCCGAATTCCAGCGGAAAATTGCGGAGATATTGGCTGCGCCTCTTGGTGGGGATATGCTCGCAGCTGTGGATAAAGCGCGAGAAATAGGGGCGGATGTCCATTTCATTGACAAAGATATAAGGGAGATTGCACAGAAAATAGGAGAAATTTCTTTGAGAGAAAAACTTAAGATATTTGCGGGTGTAATCCTAGGTAGGAAAGTAAAAAGCAAGGAAGATGTTGAGGATTTCTTAAAAGAAGTTTCGGAAAACGCTGAATCCGTACTTGAGGAGTTCAGAAAATCTTTTCCTTCCTTGGCAAAAATACTAATAGATGAGAGGGAGGATTATATGGTCTCCAGAATAATTGAACTTCATAATAAATATCAAAAAATCGTTGTTTTTGTAGGTGAGGCTCACGCAAAAAGTATGGGCGAAAAACTCCGCGGAAAAGGGGAGGATGTAAAAATAATACATTTGATTTAGAAAACAGCGGATATGTGCTTGGCTCCGCAGAGTCATATTATTTTACTCACGAATTCCATATTTTTCTCGGATTTTCTTCAATTCCTCTATCTCAGCATTTACATCACGATATATCTTACTTAATTTTTCCCTTATATTTCGCATAATTTTTACGCAATCAAATTCTTTATCCTTCATAGTATTATCACCTCCCTTGGACTTCTAATTTCTAATAAGGTATACCCATACTTAAGGTTTATTGCATTATATTGCTTTATCTTTTGTAAATTTACTATATGCTTGAAATTCCAGCTAACAAGGACATCCACTTTATAGACCGTAGCTATTGCTATATGTTGCGCATCAACCAAATACTTCTCAGAAACTATGCCCTCTTTAATGTAGTATTCTGCAAGCTTTCTTGCCTCTTCATTCAGCACCACTCTTTGAATTCTTCATCATAAACGCCGCCCAGTACAGATGTATCCACATATACCCTAAACTTCATTCTAACCACAACAAAGTGATATATTTAAAATCTATTAAAATTTACTGCATCATAGCAAAGCCAAATGTAGGCGAACTCTATTATCCAAAATTGTAGATGATTTGAAAATCAGAATAGAGCTGTAATATCTTAAAAACCCATACAAAAACATTTATTACCAATCCCTCTTATAGGTTTAAGATGGAATATACAGCAGATAAAATTCAGGTTCTGGAAGATCACATAGCGGTGAGAAAGCGTCCGGGAATGTATATCGGAAGCACCGACGAGAGGGGATTACATCACTTGATATTTGAAGTTGTGGACAACAGCATAGACGAGGCGGTTGCTGGATACTGCAAAAATATACATGTTGTGATACACGAGGATGGGAGTGTAAGCGTGGAAGATGATGGTAGAGGTATTCCTACCGAGGAGCATCCCGTTTACAAAAAATCCGCGTTAGAAATAGTGATGACCATGCTTCACAGCGGTGCAAAATTTGACCACAAAACTTACAAGGTCTCTGGAGGATTGCATGGAGTTGGTGTGCATGTTGTGAATGCCCTATCCGAGTGGATGAAAGTTTATGTTAAGAGAAACGGAAAGGTGTATTACCAATCGTACAGCAGGGGAAGACCGTTGACGAAGGTAATGGTCGTCGGCAGAGTAAATGATGGAAAAATCATAACGGACCACAATGTTATATTTAAGGAGAATTCCCCAACAGGCACGCTCGTTTGGTTCAAACCGGATAAGGAGATATTCTCTGATACCACGATATCTTACGATTATGTAAGGAGGAGGTTGCGAGATCTTGCTTTTTTGAACAGCGGAATAAGAATCACTCTTGAAGATAAGAGAACGGGTAAAAAAGAGGAATTTCTGCATGAGGGAGGAATCGTGGAATTCGTTAGGTATTTGAATGAGGGGCACAATGTACTTCACAGAGATGTGATACATATAAAAGGAGAGATTAACGGAGTACAGGTAGAGGCCGCCATACAGTACAATGACAGTTCCTCGGAAAATATGCTGTCTTTTGTAAATAATATCCAGACGGTTGAAGGAGGAACCCATGTAACTGGATTCAGAATAGCCCTGACAAAAGTCATCAACGAAGTGGCTAAGAAATTGAATCTTCTAAAAAATGTAAAATCTTTATCGGGAGAGGATGTTAGAGAAGGTCTTACAGCAGTTCTCCATGTGAAGGTTCCTGAACCTCAATTTGAGGGCCAGACCAAAGCAAAACTCGGAAACAGCGAGGTTAGAGGTATAGTACAATCCATAATCTACGATTCGTTGCAGAGATACTTTGAAATACATCAAAATACTGCAGCGATAATTGCGGAAAGGGCTGTAAGGGCCGCCTATGCACGAGAAATGGCCAAAAGGGCGAGGGAAATGGCCAAAAGAAAAACATTTCTGGATTCCCTGGACCTTCCTGGAAAACTGGCCGATTGTACAACTCAGAATCCCGCAAAAGCGGAACTTTTCATAGTTGAGGGCGATTCCGCTGGAGGGAATGCAAAGCAGGCAAGAGACAGAAGATTCCAAGCAATATTGCCGTTGCGCGGAAAAATACTTAATGTTGAGAAGGCGAGCATGGATAAAATTTTCAAAAACAAAGAAATTAGGGCTTTAATATCAGCGATAGGAACGGGTATTAAGGATGACTTTGATTATTCTAAACTAAGATATCACAAAATAATAATAATGACTGATGCCGATGTGGATGGAGCACATATAAGAACACTCCTTCTAACATTTTTCTACCGCTACATGTTTGAACTAGTGGCAAAAGGCCATATATATGTTGTTCAACCGCCCCTGTACAGAATACAGAAAGGAAAAGAGATATACTATGTGTACAGCGATGATGAGAAAAATAAACTTCTGGAAGAACTCGGAAAAAATGTAATTGTACAGAGATTCAAAGGTCTTGGAGAAATGAACCCTCAGCAACTATGGGAAACCACAATGAATCCTGAGACGAGGAAGATAGTACAGATAACCGTGGAAGATGCCGTTGAAGCGGATAGGCTATTCTCCATATTGATGGGTGAGCAGGTGGAACCGAGAAAGGAATTCATACTCCGCCATGCAAGGGAAGTCAGAAACTTAGATGTGTAAAAATTTCTCTGCCACAAATGTAGAGATTCACCCTCACATCAGGATTTTTTAAATCAACTCGCGTCCCGCAAATATCCAATATCTTCGCTCCAAGAATCTTCTTTATCTCTGTGGAGCTCAGATTTGTTGATTTCTTCTCAACGAATATCCCGAATGTTTTTTCCCCAATATATCTCGCAAGATATTCCGCCACAGAATCCATTTCCTCTATTTTCCACACGAATCCTTCAATAATCCTATCTTTGAAAATATCAGAAAGGACTTCACTTGATTCCGTATACACGATATACCATGAACAGAATTTTTTAAAAAATGCTTCTATTTTTCTATCCCGAAGATTTTTCAAATAAAATTTTAAGTTAAAATTTTTGTGCGGTTTTAAAAGTAAAGCACTCAGCATTCCTTTATCTTGCTCCGCCCCTTATTTTCTTTCTGCTTATTCTCATTCCCGTCGGTGTTATAATCAGAAAATTCCTGCCCACTCCGGCCACATCACCATTAACATCCTTAGCTACCCTCTTGAGCTCGTTGATTATTCTTCTCAGCGTGAGTTCATCGTTTGCTATGGAAGTATAATCTATCAGAAGAATATCTCCATTGTAAACATATTCAGTTAAACCTGCAAGATCCTCATACCTGTAAACTTCAGCCACCCTTATTATCGGCCCGGTGGCCATTGCCTCCTCTCCGAAATCGTAATTGTTCAGATCTATGAACCTCCTTGGCTCTATTGAGGTTTTCTTCTCCAATGATGGTTTAATGGGAGTTTTCTTTCCGAAGAACTTTGGCGCCATTATCCATCACCGAAGGTGTATTGTAATCATCTAATATAAATTTTTCCGACAGAAACTTTCAATTCTTGAGTTTATTAGCAATTAAGTAATTACCTTCCACCGACCTGCTATGATAAAATTCGGAGATTTGCCGAAAGGTGCGCGTTATCTGATAATTTACTACGCGATAGGTACTCCTAGCGCTATAGCCGTAGAGATATTCAGTGCCTATGCTCTGCGTTTGGGATACACTCCAATATACATAGGCGCATTGATTTCCTTGGTTTCACTAATAGCAACATTTTTTCTACCATTGATAGGATATCTTGCGGATAGGAGAATCAGCGCAAAATATCTTCTTATAATTTCCGAGGGGTTGTTAGGCGTAGGCTTGATAATCATCGGAATTTCAAGAAATATTTTTCATCTTTTAGCAGGCAGATTGCTCCTTTCAATCTCATTTCTTTTTAACTTTACATTCTTGGTGTATGAGAGGTATCTGTACCGAGAGAAAACAGAGGAATGTTATGTGTGGCACTGGATTATTCCGACATTCGCCGCCATATTTTCTTATACGCTCCTCATCCTAACCTTCCTTTTTATAGAGAAAACTGAAGTTCTTGCCGCGAGAATATTGTACATACTCATAGGCTCCATGTTCCCCGTTTTCATCGCCTACATATACTTCTTCCTTCCAGATATACCTACTGTGCGGGAGAGAACCAAATTTAGACTGGAGAAGAAATTTTTGGGAATAATAGCAATATATCTTCTATCCACATTCGGGATTTCTTTCATATACGGTCTAACAATGGCCTCTATAATAATAGAGTATTTCGGCGCGGGATTCGTTGCGATATTCGCGCTTGGATTAATAGAAAGTTTATCATCGCTATCCTCATCCTCTCTGAAATATTTTTCAAAAAAGGAGTGCTGGCCCGTATTGACGGATATATCCTTACTCTTCCTAACGATTTACGGGGCATCGCTGTATGTTGCGCAAATATTCGTATCGGATAATTATCTGCTCATTATTGTGTTTGTTTTCTATTTCCTTTTCAATTTTCTTTTTTCCCTCTGGGATATGGGTTTCCGTCCCATGGTTATGAAGGTGGTCGCGGAGGAATACAAAGGCACGGTTTTTTCAACGATATCTATGCTTAGAAGATTCCTTATAATTCCCAGCAGCTTGATTGTCGGAATCCTCATACAGAACTTCGGCAGTTTTTCGCCTGCCCTCGTGGAATCCATCGTGATGATTCCGTGCCTTCTTTTATACATAAGAGTACGAAGAGGAATTAAATCATAAACACATATTTAGCAAATCGCAAAACTCCTAACTTCATCCAGCAAGATTTAAATACTGAAATGTGATAAAGAGAAATATGGAGGTAGAGATGCTGGAGAAGAGGATAGAGCGAATGGAAAGACTCCTTGAGGAGATAAACAGCAAAATAGAAAATTTTATGGGATACGAGGAGCTAAATGAAGAAGAGGATAGGGAAGTAAGGAGGATACTGGATGATGTCAAAAAGGGTAATTATGTAAGATTTGAGGAACTATTCAAATGA
>CAYVVU010000058.1:0-10453 GCA_964455305.1 uncultured Thermoplasmata archaeon | reverse complement strand
AGGAGGTCAGCGAAGAAGAAGAGATAAAAAGGATTCTGCCGGTAATAGAAGAAATATCAGAATTGAGAATCCCAATATCCGTGGATACCTACAAGCCCGAGGTTGCGGAGAAAGCCATAGAGGCGGGGGCGCAGATGATAAATGATGTATCCGGCCTTAGAAATCCCAGAATGCTGGAGGTGGCAAAGGAATACGATGTGCCCGTGGTTATAATGCATATGCGTGGAAAACCGAAGAATATGCAGAGAAATCCCAAATACTCGGATTTGTTTCGCGAAATCTACGGATACCTAAAAGTTAAGGGAGATTATGCCACTGAAATACTTGGGAAGAATAAAGTTCTGATAGACCCGGGAATTGGTTTCGGAAAAACTGCAAGGCACAACTACGAGATAATGAAATATATTCATATATTCAGAAGCGCTGGATATCCTATCCTTCTCGGAACTTCCCGCAAGAGCTTCATAGGAAAGGTTCTGGATAAACCTCCGGAGAAAAGGCTTTTCGGAACAATAGCAACGATAACCTCCGCCGTGCTGAGCGGCGTAAGCATTCTGAGGGTTCATGATGTAGCGGAGACGAAAGATGCTGTGAGGGTTGCCGAATGTATTCTGAAGCCTACGAAAAGCCCGGAGTAATCATATGCCCGACCTGTTTCGCGCCTTTATATCCCAGAAAAACAACGAAGGTTATGACCTGTAAGTATTGCGGCTCGTTGCTCATCCTCAGAAACGGAAGGGGTTACACTGTGAAAAAGGATGATGTCTGGTACTGGTTTTCCTCCCATAAACTTCGCGAAGGAATCTCGGGAATTGTGATAACGGATAAACATACGGTTGAATTCGGAGAGAACGGAGAAATATATGTGGATGGAAGCGCAGAAATCCCAGAAAATCTGGGAATCGTAAAATACATCTGGGGCGAAATCCCAGTTATGGCTGTGCCGGGGAAGGTGTTGGAAATCGGAGGTATCTGAAATGGAGCTCCCAGAAATAGATTTGAAAGAACTTAAAGAGATCTTAATTTCAAAGTGGTCTATTTTTCTAGAAATTCCCTTGGTTCATCACCGAAAGTAATATTTTTATGCATGTTTGTAATCACCGCTCAGAAGGAGGAGTATCAATGAATGAGATTGATGAAATCAATGATATGATAAAAGAGTCAGAGGGTAAGATTCCGAAACAAAAACTCGGAAAGAAAGGTAAAATTATAGTAACTGCTACTCTCGTTGTAGTAGGGATTTTAATAGGCTCTTATGCTGCTATAACCCTCACCGCACAATCGGCTGAAAAGTACTGGAGACCACAGAAGGAGTTTAGTATGCCTAATGTGGACTGGAGCACTATGAAAAACAGCTATGTTGTGGAGCGAAAACATTATAACGATATAAATGGAACGGTTATAAATCAAACGATAGGCAGCAAGAAGAGTAATGAATACTTTAAGGTGGAGATCGTGGTAAAGATAATAGATTATCTATATAGACCACAAGACTATGATGAAATTCTCACTAAGTTTTATGTCTCCTTTAAAAAGTTAGAAGGAGATTACAGAGTAAAGGAATTGGTATTTAAGTATGAGCCAAGCGATGAGGATGTTCGCACACTAAGTTTTGACTATTCTTATTTTACCGCAAAGAATCTGTATTTCAGTAAAGATGTTGGTACTTATCCTACACCATACGGTTTAGTTAGTAATAGAATGACTTACGAACTTTGGACTCTGCACCAGATAAGAGGAATAAATAAAGATGTAAGAGACATAAAAGAAGGGGGATTTTCAAATGTTTTTGAGATTCTTTTGTACGATCCAACTATGAGTGGTAAGTCACACAATATTACATTCCACGCCATACTTCACTACGGAAGGTATGTGCGTGGATTTTTTGGTTCGTATTGGGAAGATATGCATACTCTGGATGCTTATGTAAAAATATACATTGTGCCAGAAGGAGGTGAATAGAGAAATGAAGGGGAGAAAAATATTGGGCATAATGGTAGCGATGGCAATAGTGCTGACAGCAATACCAACGCTATCCGGAAATGCTAAGGCAGAGAGCAGTAATACAGAGCATGTGCCGAGCTATCTGGTACTTGTTAGAAAGGGATACGATGATGTTTGTGGATATACAATAAACAAAATGATAGGCAACGCGTACCAGAATGATTTCTTGGGTGTGGAGATAATAGTACATGTGAAAGACTACACATATAGACCTTCAGATTATGATGAAGTTTGTCTAAATGTAATAGGAGTGGGTGTTAAAGGTTCAAGTGAACTTACACAATATTATAGAATAAAATGGCTAAGAATAGATGTTACAAAATTTACATATGAACCAATGGATTCTTCAAACATACCTCGTGCAACAGACTATTATTCAGCGTTGGATGCATCGCCAGATTATCCAATTTCTGTATATGGATTACATGGATGGGAAAGATATTATGATGGAGATGATAATAATATTGATTGGCTATGCGAGATTTCAGGGGCAGTGGCAGGAACCATAGCGTCAATAGCTACTGCTGAAGGAGGTGTTCTAGCATCAGCATTAATAGGTACAGCTGCAAGTGAGTTGTTAGTAATGGCATGAAATATTTTTTAAATACAAGTAAGGCCGTAGAATATTTAAATTGGGATAATTCTCCCTCTGACCTATGGCATCCCAGACCTAATCAAGAGAAACCATATCCTTATCTTTCTTTACAGGTTGGTGCTAGGCTTCAAGATGATCCGAGTAAAGTAATGTTGGGAAGGTTTATAGAGTGGCATCTTGATGATGGTGTTAACGAAAGAGTTCATGCGCTTACATTAAAAGTGACTTTAGGTTACTATATGCGGGTACCGTCGGATCCCGGAAATGAGGACTGGACATTTGGTGGTACAATATCCACAAGTGCAACAATTTACATTGCACCACAAAGTATGGTTAAAATCATAACCACACGCGGAAATGAGCAAATATACGATTTAAAAATCTTGGATAGTGACCCGGCATATTCCAACAGCTATTCCTTAAAGGTTGTGCATGATAATTGGTATAACACCTATACATACAGCATGCCCGAAGAAGATTCATCTACAACCGAGAGAAGCGACTCAAGTCCCGACAAGATAATTTCACTTTTAAACGGCTGTACTTTTGATAGAACAGATTTGGATGATACATATTATTACTATCGTGGAGCCTTGCCTCTCGGTGATTACAAGGACTGTTATAGAGTGGACTTTCCTCATAATTTACAATATCAAACGAACAGAGCACACATATGGATCTATACATCCCATGATATCCAAGTTAAAATAAACTATTGCGGCCAGATACAGACCTTAACAATTAGAGGAGGAAAATCCGTAGAAATAACGAAATATATGCAATCCAATGCGTGGGCATATATAACTATATCCAAGGTTAATTCACAAAGTGCACCACATTACATAATATCAGCGTTTGTAGAATATAGTGACTACAACGGTGAAAGTGGCGGTTCTGGTGGTGGGGGTTATCATCCACCCGGAAATCCAAACCATCCGCCAATACCTACCGGTTATTATCCAACTGCAGAACAAAACTTCTAAATTATTTATTCCTCTATGGTGATTAGATACAGGGCTATTTCAGGTTGTGCCTTATTATGACAGACACAATCCGCAACCTTATTTTTTGTCCAAAAAGTTACATTTATTCTCCTTGTATCAGCCTTGTTAATGCAAGAAATTTTAGAAATATTGGGTAAAAAAGGCACATTAAAAATACTAGAGGAAATAAACAAAAATAAAAGAATTAGCTTTACTTCACTTCAACGATTAACTGGAATAAATACCAGAACACTTTCAAGGAGATTAAAAGAACTAACATCATTGGGAATTATAAGCAGAGAAGTTATGGAGGATCGGACAGTTTTTTATTCCCTCACAGAAAAAGGGAAGAAACTCATAAAAGGATTGCAGAGAATTCTTGAAGAATATTATTGAATTTAGAAAATCGCTTATACTTTGTTAATCATTCTCTCTAAATCTTTTAAATCAAAGCAATATTCGTTAATTTTTTTTCGGAAGGATTTTGCAAATATTGCAAAATGCTCTTTTCTATAATCATTCTTCCATCTCACATATTTTGCTTTCTCCTTCAGCTTATGGAGGATTTTTTCCGCATTAACATTATCCTTCCATTTGACCTCTACGAACATTATATCTCCGCTATTTTCATTTAACGCCACCAAATCTATTTCCTTATCCTTATGCCACCATTTGCCTATTTTCGTTATTTTAAAAGGCAAAGTATTGCTTTTACTTTGAATAATTAGGACCTCCTTAACCACATTTTCAAATATTCTTCCCAAATACAAAGAATAGTCTTTTCTTATTCTATCCACATCAAATATTCCTTCTTCAATAGCCGATAAATTCGGAAATATGTATCTGAACCAAAATGCTGTGAAGTTATCCTTTATAAAATATCTTCCTTTTTTACTTCTCCAGTTTTCCGTTATCGGCACCTCTCTTTTTATGAATTCGGTGAGCATGAGATTCCTCAGATATGGTGTAATATCCGAATGCTTCATGCCTAAGTAATCCTTTATTTCTTTCGGTGTTGTGTTTCCCATCGCTATAGCTTCTAATATTTTTTTGTAAGTGCTTACATCTTCAAACTCATACTTAATTACAAAATCCATTTCATCCTTTAGAAAACTATCTGGACTTTCAAGTTCATTTCTAAGCCATTTCCAGAAGGGCATTTCTATTTTTTCCAGATAATACGGGATTCCGCCCGCAAACCCATAAATTTCAATGAGATCTTTTATACCAACATTTGGAAAAAATCCTTTTATGTCTTTGAACTTAAGAGGTTGGAGTTTAAGAGACGCTGTCCTTCTGCCATATAAAGGACTTCTGTAACTGAGTACTTTTTCGGACATCATAGATATTGATGAACCGCATAGTATGATTTTCGTCTTCGTATTTTTTAGTTGATTATCCACAATTCTTTGAAGTATAGAAACGATGTGCCTATTCTCCTTGATAAGGTTTGGAAATTCATCTATCACGATGACCTTATCTTTCAAAAATCTAAAATAGATTTCCCAATCTTCTTGAACATAGCGAATTTCTGGCGCAATATTGGATGCTGCTTCCTTAAAGTATTTTAAATTGTTACCTTCAACCGCAAGATAATACACATGTTCAATATTTTTTATGGCTTCAAGAATCAATCTGGTCTTACCTATCCTTCTCCTCCCATACACTATTATCAACTCAAATTTATCGCTTTTTAACTTTTTCTGCAAGCTCTTAAGCTCTTCAACCCTATCCACAAACATGATAATCACAATTATCATAATGCGAATTATCTATTTATGTTTTTCTCTACTCAAGTTATGAAACTCCACTTTCACAAAATCATAGATTTGTGAAACTCCTCTTTCATAAAATTTATAAACTATGAAAACATACCTTCATCTATGGCAATAAGAATATCCTCTTTGGGGAGGTATAATCCCTGGTGGAAAAAATCGGAAGGTTGGGAGTCAGAAGATATAAGCCTGCGGAACTTAGAAGAAATAATTCCAAGAAAGGATATATCTTTGCGAGAAGGAGATATATTCATAATAAGAGGAATTAGACGATCAGGAAAAAGTGTATATCTAAGGCTTTTAATAAAATCTTTGATTGAGCGTGGAGTTGACCCAAGAAAAATACTCTACATATCCTGTGATAGGTATACTTTAAGGGAAATAAGGAATATAGTGGATGAATTCAGAAGGAGGGAGGAAAAAATATATATTTTTCTTGATGAAATTACATATTTGAAAGATTGGAAAATTTTTCTGAAAATTCTTGGAGAGGAGGATATAACCACGATAGCTACTGGCTCCAATCCGATAAGCATTAAGAGGGAGGTGGAAACACTCCCCGGGAGAGGTGTAGAGGGAAACGAATACTACTTCAACCCTTTAAATTTTAAAGAATTTTTAAACTATATGCGAAAAGATATTCCCAATATAAGTTTCAGATATGATTCTCCGCAGATAACACCCCTCATACCATACTACGATGAAATAGAATCTTTATTCTACAGGTATATTTTAACGGGTGGTTTTCCCGAAGCAGTCATCGCTCTGAAAAATGGAAGGGACCTTTCTAATATTTATGAGGAGATAATAAGATTAGTACTCGGAGAGATAGCAAAAGCAGGCAAGGATGAGCATATAGCGAGAGAAATTTTAGAATATCTTTTGAGAATAAAGGGAGGAAGATTTGATTATGTATCAGTTGCAAGAGAGTTGGAAATCTCTCATCCAACAGTTAAGGAATATCTGAATGTACTTGAAAATGCCCGGATCATATACACGCTGGAGGCATGGGATTTGGATAAAAAGAGGCATGCTCATAAAAAACAGAAAAAGGTAATATTTCAAAGTACCCTCATTCCAATCTCTCTTGGCATCTATCTGTTTGGCTACTCTCCAGATGATTTTGTAGATGAGAACATTGAGTTTTTGGCGGAATGCACAGCATCTTCGCATATTATATGGAGTTTGGAATCTCCATTGATAAGAGAGAAGCATTCTTTTGCCGGTTTCTACTATGATCAAAGCAAGGAATGCGATCTTTTAATACATACAGAAAAATTTTTTGGTATAGAAACGAAATATGGAAAGGTAAAAAAGAGAAAGTATCCATTTGAGTTGATTTATCTCAGCAAAGAAGAAATTGAGGAAGATAATGTAATTCCATTATCTCTGTACCTTGCAGGAATTGAAAAATCACCGAAAAATATTTGAAGTTTAATCCTCACACCCATCCAGACAGAGAATTTTTCTCTTAACTTCTTCATCCAGTTTATACTGCCTGACCTTTAAACCGCTCTCTTTCAGCAACTCCCTAGCCAAATCATCCGGATATCCCGATTCGTAAATAATTTCTTCAATTCCAGCGTTTATAAGCATCTTGGTGCATACGGAGCACGGGTGGTTGGTTACATATATTACGGCTCCCTCTATGCTAACCCCGTAAACCGCTGCTTGAATTATCGCGTTTTGCTCTGCGTGTAATCCCCGACATAATTCATGTCTTTCCCCGCTGGGAATACCTAGTTTCTCCCTAATACATCCAGTTACATCGCAGTGGGCCAAGCCCTTTGGAGGACCATTGTATCCAGTTGCCAGAATTCTGCGATTTTTTACTATAACCGCGCCCACTTTCCTCCTTATGCAGGTTGAGCGAGTAGCAACGAAAAAAGCCATACGCATAAAGTACTCATCCCAAGACGGTCTGTTCATAGTTCAGGTGTATGCAGCGAATAAATTTAATACCATCGCTCCATACGGTGTGTATGGAGGAAATCGCTGAAATTATTGAGGAAAAATTGATGGAGATTTTTGAGGGAATTGAGAAAGGGAGCGAGGAATCCTTAGAAAAACTCAAAAAATTGAAAAATTATCTGGAGGATTTGTGCGAATTCCTATCGTTCGTGGATGATGAAGATACGATAGAATCCCTGAAGAAGAAGTTTGAAGAAATGGACAAAAATTTTGAGAGAGTGCTTCTTGAAAATGTCAGGGCAGTAGGGTAACTATATAATCCTTGCAGAATTTTGAAAAATCCCACCTTCCTCCGCCGAGCTTCACAGTATCTTTTATTTTCTCAATATCCATAGGTCTCAATGATGCGATAACACTTATTTTTTCCACGCCAGAGGGGAAAATTCCAGCGGTTGGACCTACGAGCGCAATTCTGTCAGTTTTCGCAATTCTCAGTATAAAATCTATGGTTCCGTTTACGAGTGTTGCTCCTGTAATTATCAAGATATCCGCGAGAGGTACAACCTCGCCGAAAAGCGAATCGGGAAGTTCTCTACCGCGCAAATAAGGGTTCCTCTCAAGAACGAGAACTCTATCATGCCTCTTTCTCAGTCTCTCAACCAGAGGGACCATGTTTCCCACGACCACTATCGTGGTATTTGGTTCGGAGAACTTATCGGAAATGAAATCAATCAGATTACCTTCATGAATCTCAAATTTTTTGTGCAACTCGCAATTCCAAAGGAGGTACTGTGAAATCGCGTTGAGAATTGCAAGACCCATGGCTCTATCCATGAGGTTGAAGGATGAAAGCATCTCATAAAGATTTTCAATTCTGGGGCTTTGGGAGACCATAAGTTTCATATCTTCTAAGGGAGTATATGCAAGACCTATGGATTTGCCTTTACTTCCAGAAACAATCGCATAAGTGTATTTTATACCAACACAGTAATCTTTCAATACGAGGTCTTCCACAAATTCTTGGTAATTCTTTTGGAGATCGTCAAGAACGCTTTTCGGAAGCATGGAGGGAAAATCCCACAAAACTTATTCAAATTTTCGTCCGACCTTGGTTTTGGATGAACCACTCTTTTGAGAAAACTTTATATTTTATGAACTACTATTCATGAATATGAGTTCAAGAATTGTGGTTCACAGGAGAGAGGCGGAGGAGATAAAGAGGATTGGTGGATGGATACTGTTATTCGGAAGGAGAAAGGTCGGCAAAACATATCTGATAAGGAATTTTTTGGATTATGACCACTACTTTTATGTTAGGGTGGATGGTGCTATATCTTCAGAGGATGGCGATTATATATACTATGATTTGGAAAAATTTGCAAAAGATGTAAAAAAACTGCTGAAAGGTGAGGAGAGGGTTGTAATAGATGAGTTTCAGCGCCTGCCAGAATGGGTAATTGAAGAAATATCTAGGGTACATCCTCACGGAAAACTTATACTTTCTGGGTCAAGTATGAGGATTGTTTCAAGGGTAATATCCAGAAAATCACCTCTTCTCGGAATACTTTACCCTTATCGCCTCGGATTGATAAATCCTCTGGATATTCTGAACACACTCAAAGAATATGTATCTATGATGGATGCTGTTGAACTTGCACCATACCTCAGAGATCCATGGACAATTCCTCTCTTCACCGATAAGGATGGATACTTTAGAAATCTTTTCAGCATTATTCAGTATGCGGTGCCTGGACTTATAGGTGAGATTTTCACCGCTGAGGAAAGGGAGATAACAAAAACCTACGAATCTCTGCTAGCACTACTGGGAGAGGGAATATCCGATTATAGAGAGATCGCAAGAATACTCTTTGCAAGAAATATAATTAAAAAACCGGAGAGTTCAATGGTCCTGCCTTACATAAAAAATCTGGAGGGTATGGGACTCGTGGAAAAAATAAAAATTTATGGAAAGAAAAGATATCTCTACCGTTTGATATCCGAAGAGATGAACATGTATTACTACTTGGACTCAAAATACGATTTTTCCAGAAACCCTTCTTACGAAGAGGTTATGCCAACAATTGAGAAGTTGAAAACTTTTGCTGTTGAGAACTTTATAGGAGATCTGTTTGCAGAGATTCTCAGAGGAAAAAAGGAAGTTTTGAAAACCGCGGAGAGGGAAATTGATTTCATAATTACCGTTAGGAATAAGCCGATAATAGTTGGCGAAGTTAAATGGGGAAAACTCACTAAAAAAGATGTAGAAAAATTTCTTTCAAAATCCGAGGATTTCTACTGCAGAAAAATAATATTTACCAAGAAGAAAAGAAATTTTGATGGCGTGGAGATATTGGGAGCGGATGATTTAGATAAGTTTTTTAATGTCGCTTCATAACTCTATGCGCAGATGCCGTTATCAATCAATAAACTTTTTAGTGTTTAGCGCATATCCTCTTTCCATGATTGAAGATGTTAAGATTTCGGACGCTATTATTTCGGAGTACTTTGACATGCTTCAGAAGGCGCTGAATGTGGATGTTGTTGTATGCGGCGGTGGACCCTCTGGTATGTATGCCGCGTACAAACTCGCAAAGAAAAATTACAAGGTGGTTCTGATAGAGAAGAAGTTGAGTTTGGGAGGAGGAATATGGGGCGGGGGCATGATGTTCAACAAAATAGTGGTTCAGGAAAGCGCCAAGAGAATTTTAGAGGAACTGGGAATCAAGTATCGTATGGTTAGGGACGGATACTATGTGGCGAGTGCGATTGAACTCGCTGGCTCTTTGATATACAATTTAACAAAAACAGATGCTATTGTTCTGAACGGTATGTATGTGGAAGATTTGATCGTGCACGATGGAAAGGTGAGAGGCGTGGTTATAAACTGGTCTGCTGCTGAAGTCGCGAAACTCCATGTGGATCCAATAAATGTGTCTGCGAGCGTGGTCATTGATGCCACCGGGCATCCCGCTGAGGTTGTTAGATGTCTGGCTAGAAGATTCAAAGAAATTGAGATAAAAGGAGAGGGAACGATGAATGTTGTTGTGGGGGAAGAGGAGGTTGTTAAAAATACCAAGGAGATATATCCGGGATTGATCGTGGCTGGAATGGCGGCGAACGCCGTTGCTGGAGCACCAAGAATGGGGCCCATATTTGGAGGAATGCTTCTGAGCGGTGAAAAAGCG
>CAYVVU010000057.1:3593-10553 GCA_964455305.1 uncultured Thermoplasmata archaeon | reverse complement strand
CAATAATTCTGGAGAAAATAAAGTAATCGGAAAGAAACTTATTTATGTTCCTCACGACCAGCGCGGAATATTTCTGGAAAGAGTAAACCGCTTTCTCGGTAAAGTTGAGATAAACGGTAGAGAAGAATATGCCCATATCCATGACCCGGGTAGACTGGAAGAAATCCTTTATCCCGGAAATCGCGTCCTCCTGAGAAAGGCGAAAGCGAGGAACAGAAAAACGAAGTGGGACATAATAGCGGGATATGTTGATGATAAACTTGTTTTCATACATTCTGGATACCATAGAAAAATCGCGGAGAAAATAATCTTTGATGAAGAAATCTCGCCATTGGGAAAAGTTTCCGGATTAAAAGCGGAAGTAAGATATGGAAAAAGCAGACTGGATTTCATGGTTTTATGTGAAAATAGTGAAATATGGGTTGAGGTAAAGGGATGCACTCTCGCCAAGAACGGCATAGCCCTATTTCCGGATGCCCCCACAGTGCGGGGTAGAAGACATCTTGAAGAGTTAATTTCAATAAGCAAAAACAAATCAAGCGCTGTGATTTTTCTAATTTTCAGAGAAGATGCAAGATGCTTCGCGCCAAATGAGGAAACAGACCCAGAATTTGCAGAAACTTTTAAAAAAGCGATGAAATTTGTTTCTGTATACCCCATCCTCCTCAAATACGACGGAGAGTGGATTTACTATATGAGAAAGCTGCCGCTCTGCAAAAATATTTAAATATAACGGAGATAATATCAATCTGTGGATAGGAATTCCTGCAAATTCGTTAGAAAAGATGCGAAAAAGAATTGGTTGCATATGGCCTTGCCAATTGTAACGATATATATTTTATTGGTATCTATTGCCTACACATACTTATTTTTTAACGCAGTATCAATAGTTAAGGAATCGGGAGATATTTGGTTTGTAAACATACTAATCCTGTCCATAACTATAATATTTATTCTTGCAAGTGTGCAAATTTCAGTTAGGCTATATATAGAGTACCCTCCAACAAGACATCAGTATGAAATAAATTTAGACAGCCCTCCTTCACTGGTTGGTGAGATTTTATTAGATTATCTCAAGTTTTATTCCCTAAAAGAAACTCCAAGATATATAATCGCAGACATACCATATGTTGGAAGAGTATTCTATAAAAAGAGCCAATTGAATAGTATTTTTACTGAGGAGGTTAAAGATGAACAGGTATGCAAATTTATAGAAGATTTGGAGAATAAAGTACATAGTGTATTGAAAAATGGTTATTACACAAAAATGTCCGAAGACATCTTGACTGGGGTAAAAATAGTTTTTGGATTTCTCATAACATTTCTTGCTTTCATTGCATACTGGCATCAAGAAGTAATATTTTTACTTATTATTGTTGTTGGATTGTTTATTATTAGTTATCCGATAATAAAAATATCAAGGTGTGAGATATGCTTCCCTCTTTATCCTCAAGATTTTATCATAGAATTTCGTGCGTGTGGAGGCACTGTTTTGAAAAATGGCATGATCTTCAGAGTTCTATACCATCCAAAATACGGTAAAATGTATATGCCCAAAACGAAAACCCGATACACTGTAGTTTACACGGATATAAAGGACGAACAGCAGGTAAAAGATTTCATATCACTTATTTTACATTCCGCCAGAAAGTAAATTTTATACTCCGTTAAATTAATCACTTTTCGCCGCTGTGATGAGCCCATCTCACCCTGAAAAATGATGATGGAGAGACGAACTGAGCGGCATTATAGAAATGATGCAGAAAAATTATTATACTTTAGATGTATCATTTTTTATTATGTGTGAGGAGTTCGTTGATAGGGATGTGGAATTGAGATATCTGGAGAGAAAATGGGAAGAGGAAGGCGCCCAGCTCATAGTTCTTTATGGTCGTAGGGGAAAGAAAACATTTGATAATTATATGGAATTAAAATTTTTTCTTGAAGCCATATATATTAGGAAGTGTAAAGTATGCACGGGAATATAAAGCCTAACTTTCCACGAATTCCTCTATCCTCTTCTCCTCCTGCTCTCCACTTGCCATATCTCTTATTATCACTGCGCCCTTTTTCACTTCATCCTCGCCCACTATTATCACTTTTCGCGCATTGATTTTTGCGGCGTACTTCATCTGTTTGGAGAGGGATCTTCCCATAACATCAAGGTCCACACGGAAGCCTTTTTCTCTCAAAGAATTCGCTATTTTAATCGCTGTTTTTCTGGCGGAATCGCCTATAACCGCTATGTAGTAATCCACCGAAATCTTTTCTTCTGGCCAGACGCCCTCCCTTTTCATTAGTATTTCAAGAACAGCATCGCCAATAGCAAAACCTACTGCGGGAGTATGCTCCCCGCCAAAAAGTTCCACCACGCCGTCATATCTTCCTCCACCGAGTATTGCACGGAGTTCCCTCTTTGCATCATGCGCTTCAAAAACCGTGGATGAATAATACGCCAAACCCCTGACTATTGAAAGGTCTAGAATTATTTCTCCTTTTACATTATACGCTTCAACAAGTTCAAATATTCTTGAAAGTCTCTGATACTGCGGATATTTTCCGAGAACATCTGAGAGTTCATCGCATCTCCCGCGAACATCAAGTATTGAAAGGAGGTCATCAATTTGCTTGTCCACCAGACCAACACCTGAAAGCATTTCCCTGAATTTTTCCTCATCAACTTTTTCCTTCTTGTCTATTACCCGCAGAACCTCCCAGAGATCTCCCTCTACCCCTATACCTCTCAGAATTTCCTCCATGAGTATTCTATCACTCACCCTCATGATGTATTTTCCTCCGAGATTCAAAGAATCCAGAATTTTCATCGCTAATGCTATAACCTCAGCATCCGCCTCTGGTTTTGGTGAGCCGAATATGTCCGCGTTGAACTGGTAGAACTCGCGCAATCTTCCACTCTGCGGCTCCTCGTACCTCCACATCTTGCCTATGGAATACCACTTTACCGGGCGAGGTAAATCCTTTCTATTCGCAACCATTCTGGCTACGGAAGGTGTGAGTTCAGGGATGAGAGTTACCTCCCTGCCACCTTTATCCACGAAACTGAATGTTTGCTGAACTATCTCCTCCCCACTCTTTATTCTGAAAAGTTCCAGCGGCTCCAAACTTGGCGTATCAATTTCGTGGAACCCGAAACTTCTGGCTACACGGTGCATTGTATCAAACACATATCTACGGGGAACCATAATCTCCGGATAGAATTCGCGAAATCCTTTCAATTTCTGTATTTTATCTAAACTCACTTCTTAAACCTCCGGTACGCGAGTTCCGCGCATAGAGATATCGGATGATTTAAATCGGCCACCACCGGACAGTATGAGAATTCGGTCGCGAGAAGATCCTCCACACTGGCGTCCGTATACATAGCCATGGAGACTATATCCATCATGCTGGCGGCCTTTTCCCCTATTGCGATGGCTCCAGCGATTTTCAGTTCATCCGTTAAGAACATCTTTATAATAAGTTCTTTACCGCCGAGATATTCCGCAAAGGAATGGGCTTTTACCCTCACCATCTTCTGCGTTTTTCTGCCGACACGCGCTATCTCTATCTTACCTATTTTTGTTACAAAGGGTACTGTGGAACCCCGATATGAAAAGTTCACGTCCGCTATGTGCATGGCGGCAATCATTCCATGTTTCGCGGCCACACTCGCCAACTGGGCTGGAATTTTCTCTCCCCATACGGTGGGGGCCAAAACGCAATCACCTGTGGCGTATATATTTTCGTTGGATGTTCTGAAGAATTCATCTACGAGTATGAAACCCTTCTCATCCATTTCCACGAGACCTTTTAGCAAAGAGGTATTGGGTCTAACTCCCACAGATAAAAGGACATAATTGCATTCATAATCACCTTTTGGAGTCCTTATCCCTCTAACTTTATCCTCGCCCAGGATCTCGCTCAACCCCTCGCTTAGATGTACTTCAATTCCCTCCTTTTCCAAATATTCTTTAACTATTTTTGAAATTTCATTATCTCCAACGCTCGGGAGAACATTAGGTAAGGGTTCAAAGACCTTCACATCACACCCTCTCTTTTTAAGGGCGTACGCCATCTCAAGTCCTATGGCTCCTCCTCCAATAACGGCGAATTTTACACCCTCCTTAGCAACCGAATCAATTTTCCTTATATCCTCTATTGTTTTAAGGGTGAAAACTCCGCTCAGTTCTGAGCCGGGAAGTTTCGGCACGATGGGTATTCCGCCAGCCGCATATATTAACTTGTCAAAATCCAATTTTTTTTCGGAGCCGCTTTTCCTATACGCAACATAGTTTTCTCCTATCTCAATTACCTCCGCACCGAGAATTATATCCACATTCCTGCCCCGGGGTAGGGGATGTATCAGGGAATCTATATCGGTCATCCCCTCCAGAGCGTAGGGCATTCCGCATGGGGAATACGATGGATAGGTTCTTTTCTCCAGAACCGTTATTCCGATGTCTCTTCTGAGTGAGGTTAACCATCTAAGGGCGTATATTCCAGAGGTTCCGGCACCTACTATCACCACATGCATATTTACACCTCTCTCTCAAGGGGAATAGGAAATTTGGTTAATAATCGTTGTGGAGAATGTGAAAAGTAGTCATTTTCTATCATATAGCATCCTATTTCCCCGAAAAGTATAAGTTCTTTATTGTATTTCCCCTCAAAGAAGATGTTCATATGGAGGTGATTCCCCCATGTATACAATAACGGATAAGAAGGATTTGAGCCCAATTGACTATTTCATTGAAGTAGAAGCCCCTCATGTAGCGAAAGCATGGAGGCCTGGACAGTTTGTTATTTTTATAATCCATGAGAAGGGAGAAAGGATTCCGATGTCTGTCTACAAAGCAGAAGACGGAAAAATTGGAATGTTCATAAGAAAGCTTGGAAAGACATCTTTGGAACTCTATTATGAGTTCAATGTCGGGGATAGTCTTTGGAGCATCGTAGGACCGCTGGGAAAGCCGATAAAAATCAAAAACTATGGAAATGTTGTTTTTGCCTCTGATGCTGTTTGCGGACAAGCGGAAAACTATGCGACACTGAAAGCTATGAAGGAGGCCGGGAACTATACGATATCAATTCAGAGCTTTGAGAACAGGGATAATGTTTATCCCGAGGAATTTTTAGCCAAATCCGTTGCTGATGAGCACTACCTAACCACAGATGATGGAAGTGTTGGCATAAAAGGAAACTACTTAGATGTGATTAAAAAGCTGATAGAAAAGGATAAAGTAGATATAATCTTTGCGGGAGGAAAGCTTGGAACCCTTGCCAAGCTCGCCGAACTCACGAGGCCCTACGGGATTCCAACAATAGTAACCGTGAGGCAGATTATGGTTGATGGAACTGGAATGTGTGGTTCATGCAGAATTCTCTATGATGGAAAGATAAAATTTGCCTGCAGAGACGGGCCGATGTTTGATGCTCACAAAGTTGATTGGGAAGATGTTCTCAGAAGGGACAACCGTTTCTTGGAGCAGGAAAAGCTGGCAAAGGAGAGGTACCTCCAAAAACTTAAAGAAAAGCTGGGAAGGGAGGTGGTCTGAATGCCAAAACTCATCAAAGAGAGAGTTCCAACTCCTGAGAGGCCTGTTGAAGAGAGAATAAAGAGCTTTGTGGAAGTCAACTTGGGATATACACTTGAACTCGCTCAGAAGGAAGCTGAGCGCTGCCTGCAATGTCCTCCGGAGCATGCACCGTGCATAAAAGGGTGTCCGGTTCACATAAACATTCCTGCTTTCATAGCAAAAATTAAGGATGGGGATATTAAGGAAGCTCTGAGAATTTTATGGAAAGATAATACCATTCCGGCGATAACAGGGCGTGTCTGTCCTCAGGAAGATCAGTGTGAAAAGGTATGTGTTGTTGGTAAAGTTGGGACCGCTGTGAACATTGGAAAGCTTGAGCGTTTTGTCGCGGATTATGCAAGGGAGAAGGGAATTTGTAAAGAACTTCTTGAAGAAGAGATCAAGAAGATAGAACCTAAACCAAGAAAAGTTGCCATAGTGGGAAGCGGACCTGCAGGACTTACAGCAGCGAGTGAACTTGCAAAAATGGGGTACAAAGTCACAATATTTGAAGCTCTTCACGAACTGGGTGGAGTTTTGATGTATGGAATTCCTGAATTCAGACTGCCAAAAGAGATACTAAAAGTTGAACTTGAAAAATTGGAAAAGCTGGGCGTTGAGATAAAGAAGGATCACCTGGTGGGGAGAACTGTAACCTTAGAGGAACTTTTAGAGGAGTACGATGCGGTTTTCATCGGGACGGGAGCAGGAACACCAAAATTGCTGAACATCCCTGGAATACTGCTTGGAAGGATATACAGCGCCAACGAGTTCCTCACGCGCATTAACCTCATGAAGGCTTATGAGTTCCCAGAATACGATACCCCGGTAGCCGTCGGAAAGAAGGTCATTGTCATCGGTGCTGGAAATACCGCAATGGATGCAGCGCGCTCAGCCCTCAGGCTGGGAGCGGATGTCACCATCGCATACAGGAGAGGAAGGGAGGATATGACCGCCCGTATTGAGGAGATTCAGCATGCGGAAGAGGAAGGCGTTAAGTTTGAGTTCTTCCTTAATCCCGTAGAATTCATAGGTGATGAGAACCACAAGGTCAAAGCTGTGAAGTTTGAGAGAATGAAGCCGTTGGAAGAGCGCGATTCAAGAGGAAAGAGAAAAATAGTCGGAACAGGAGAATATGTAACGCTTGAAGCAGATACAGTTATAATAGCGATAGGGCTCGAGCCTAATAAAATAATAAGTGAATCAACGGGACTTAAAGTGAATCCGGATGGGACTTTGGTAGTGGATGAGAATTTAATGACTTCAATTCCGGGAGTCTTCGCTGGAGGAGATGCCATAAGAGGAGAAGCAACAGTCATTCTAGCGATGGGCGATGGAAAGAGGGCTGCGAAGGCGATAGATGAATACCTCAACAGAAAGCTCT
>CAYVVU010000057.1:1330-3493 GCA_964455305.1 uncultured Thermoplasmata archaeon | reverse complement strand
TCTTCGCTGAGCGGATATGGAAACGCTGTCGGTGGAGCGCTCATAAAATATGTTAGGATAGGCGCACACACCATAGGTGTTTTCCGCATAAATAGCACAGAGGATTTGGAAGAAAAAATATCCCAAGCTTTTACATCATATATAGGGATTGATTTCCATTGGAATCCCTCTCAAGAGGATTTAGAAATAATAAATCACTATATTGATAGAGACTATAAATACTTCGTGTTTGATTCAATTAATTTAAGTTTGGAATGGAAAACAAAGCAGCCGATTCTCTATAAATTTAAATCTGATAAGATATACTATCCGATAGAGATAAGTTTCATTTCAAACAAAAGATACGGCTTGAGCAACATAATACTGTACATAGTGACGAAAAACGGCTGCGCAATCGCAGGAAACCCCGTAGCAGAGAAATTCCGAAGAGAAATAGCATTTTTATCTCTAAACAAATATGATTTGGAGAGTATTGACCATGACCTCAGCAATTTCATATCTTCGGGATACATAGATGTATACATGGCGGAGTATCTATCCAAAAACATTGAAGGGGATTTCATAGTTTACGAGGCGAAGAATCCTCCTTTTAATTATACGGGGTATATATTTCTAACCATTTTTTCGGTTTTAACTGTATTTCTAATATCAATCTATATTAAAAAAGCGAAGGAAAATTCCAATAATGAAAGAGAAGGCAAGAAAACATTGTATTTGGTGATATTACTTATTCTAACATCTCTAATTCTCTATATAATTTTCAAATTCTTTGTGATATATTACTATTCCACATCTGATTTATACAGTATCCGAATAAAGGAATTGATAGAATTCAGAGAAATATGGCTTATGTTTATGGGAATATTATTTAGTTTAATTGTCGTATCGTTTATGATAGCAACTTATTTTAGAAATAATCCGAAATTCGCCGTATACGGACTTTTATCTTCGTTCTCAGGCATATTGCTTTCTCTTCAGTATATATATCTGATTCCGCAGATAAACGCTATTTTTTACATAGTTGTATTTGCTCTGAATATCATAATTCTGTTGCCTATACTCATCTCAGAGTTGTCTAAGAAATTCACCGATAGATACAAATATTCACTTATAGCGGGTGTTATAATTATAGCTATCAATTGGATTTTATTTTATATATTTGAGTGCATCCTATTCGCTGTAGTGATGGTTATTTATGTATACAGATATTTCATTGGTAAGTATAAAGATAAGAAATTTTTAAGGGCCAAACTGTTTCATGCAATCTCCGTAATATTTTTGTTGTGTACAATACTCGGAATATGGCTTATGTTTTCCCATCTATATATAGCTTTTATAGCTTCCTTCACATTATTCTCCAGTATTTTGGGTTTTATTGTTTTTATATCTTTGTCTATGAGTCATATGATTGCGGAATACAATGAAAATCCTTAATAAACTCTCAACGATAACCCCGTAATGATTCCGGCTTACGATAACCACCTGCATCTCCGTCCGGAAGGTATGTGTATTGAAGCGGTGAAGATATTCAGAAAGTACGGCGGAACTCATTTTAATCTTGTTGTGTCTCCGCTGAACATAAAATACGACGAAAAATACTACCAGAAGATCTACGATGTAACCGTTAAGATAGCGGATAAAATTCGTTCCGAACTGGGAATTTTCGTTTTAGTAACTCTCGGCCCGCATCCCGCAGATATATCTGTCTGGCTCAAAAATGGAGATTTAGATTACGCTAAGGAAATGATGCTCCGTGGAATAGATTTAGCAGCCAGATATGTGGAGGAAGGCAAGGCTAATGCGATAGGAGAGGTTGGAAGGCCTCATTATCCTGTATCACAGGAACTTTGGGATGCATCAAATCAGATACTTTTATATGCTATGGAGAAGGCAAAGGAAGTTGGATGTCCTGTTGTACTGCACACGGAATCTCCCACGACGGAAACTTTCAGAGAACTGGCTCAGATGGCGGATAAGGTTGGCTTACGGAGGGAGAAGGTCATAAAGCACTACTCCCCGCCCTTCATCCGCGATGAGGAGAATCACGGGATTTTTCCGTCGTTGATAGCCAGCAGGAAAAATGTTATTGAAGCCATAAAAAAGGGAAAGAGATTCTTCATGGAGACCGATTATATAGATGACCCAAAGAGACCGAATGCCGTT
>CAYVVU010000057.1:0-1320 GCA_964455305.1 uncultured Thermoplasmata archaeon | reverse complement strand
GTTTTACCTGTTTACTCCGTTCCGAAGAGAAACAGGATGCTCCTTGAAATGGGTCTCGCCAGCGAAGAGGATTTGCATGTGATCCATGTGGAAAATGTTGAAAAAATTTACGGAGTGGAGGTGAAAATTTGAAAATACTGGAAGTTCTGATGAATTTAAAATACGAGGAGCGCAGAGGCTGGAAGAGAATTCTGCCGGGTCTCACAGTGGAGAGTGTTGCCTCACATTCTTTCTCCACAGCATTCATAGCCATGCTCTTGGCCATGAAAAAGAAAGCGAATGTGGAAAAAGTAGTTTGTATGGCTCTGCTGCACGATATTGCGGAAGGGGTAATCGGTGATATAACACCTGAAATGACCGATTTTATTGAAAAAGAAGAGACGGAAAGTAAAGTTATGGAATACATTCTGCGCGATCTTCCCGATGATATCAGGGATAAACTTCTAGCTCTATGGCGGGAATATATTGAGGGAAGGAGCGAGGAAGCAAAAATCGTTGCGGAAGCGGACAAAATAGATATGCATTTACAAGCGAAAAGATATGAAAAAATCGCCGATACTTCGGAGTTTCAGAACTATCACCTGTACAGAAAGTTTCTGGAGGAAATGGAGGGATGACGGAGTTTCCTTACAAACCACGGAAAAATCAACTACGGATGCTTGAGGATTTGAAGAAGAGCATAGTGGAAAGGAGACACTTTGTTGCTGAAGCGCCAACAGGATTCGGAAAAACCGTGGTGGTTCTGTCCGCCTTAAAATCGGTAGGCGCGGAAAAAATAATTTATCTAACAAGAACCCTCTCACAGCAGAGAACGGTAATAAAGGAATCCAGAGTTCTGGGATTGAAAGCGATAGCGGTACAGGGAAGAGTCCACTACTGCCCAATCGCGAGAAAAAGCGAGGAACTGAGGAAGGGAGATTCCGAGGAACTTTCAAAGTTGTGTACAACACTTAAAAAGAACAACGACTGCGAGTACTCAACTGAATTTCGGGGAGAAATATTCAACGCTTATCCAGAGGAGTTCTACGACGAATTGACTTCAGAGGGAGTATGTCCGTATATGGCTATGAAGTCAATGTTATCTAGCGCGAATATTGCCGTTGCTCCATATACATTCTATCTCAATCCCTTCATAAGAAGAAAATTTATGGAGTGGCTTTCGCATCCCAAGCCTATAATTGTTGTGGATGAGGCGCACAACTTTCCCGAAGTTGCCAGGGATTCTCTCACGGTGGAAATTTCGCGCCGCTCTGTTTTATCTGCGGAGAAAGAAGCGGTGGAGCTGGGAGATCCCATGCTCTGTGAGGATTACCATGCATC
>CAYVVU010000056.1:0-10774 GCA_964455305.1 uncultured Thermoplasmata archaeon | reverse complement strand
GAACGAGTCCAATCGCTTTGAATGCAGATGGACATATGTGAAAAAGGAAAATAGTGTTTGTAAATTCACGGAGTTTATGAGTGAGGTAGTTCCTCTACCCGTGGCTCATGCTGAAGGCAGATTTCTCTGCGAGGAGGATGTGCTTGCGGAGATAATAGATAGGGATATGGTGGTTTTTAGATATGTTGATGAGAGAGGGAGATACGCCTCCTATCCCTGGAACCCCAACGGCTCCATGTACAACATAGCCGGAATAACCAATCCGAAAGGTAATGTTCTTGGCATGATGCCCCACCCGGAGAGGGCAGTGTATCCAAACCATCGCCCGGATTATTACTCAACGCATCGCAAAACGGAGGGTCTGAAACTCTTCCAGGGAATTTACGAGTATGTGAGGGCGAGGTTCTGATGCTTTACATAGTTGTAATCACTGGCAAATGCAACCTTAAATGCAAGTACTGTGGAGGGGATATATCCACGGACATAATGCCCCTCTATATTTCCTATCCTCTGGAAAAATTAGCAGAATTTGTGAAGGGAGATGAGGATAAAATAATCGCGTTTTACGGTGGGGAGCCGACCCTTTTTCCGCACATTATGGAAAAAATAATTGATATGGTGGGGGAAGGAAAATATGTGCTTCAAACCAACGGATTTTTCCTTAAAAATCTGAGCGAGAAGGTTCTCGGAAATCTTGATGCCATACTCGTATCCATAGATGGAAGGAGGGAGATAACAGATTTTTATCGTGGTAAAGGAGTATATGATACCGTTGTTGAAAATGTCCGCGCCATCAGAAAAATTTACCGCGGCGATTTGATAGCGAGAATGGTGGCGACAGAAAAAACGAACATATATGAAGATGTTATGCATCTGATAAATCTCAATTTGTTTGACCATGTACATTGGCAACTGGATGTGGTGTGGAGCGACCGATGGAACGATTTTGATGGCTATCTTGAAAACTCATATTTTCCCGGCTTGTTTAAACTTGCGAAGTACTGGGCAAATAAAGCACGAGAAGGCACAGTAGTGGGAATAGTTCCTTTTCTCGGAATTCTCAGAAGAATTATGTTCGGCGGTGAGGGACTCTACTGCGGTGCGGGAGAAACGGCGGTAGCGATATCCACCGACGGAAAAATATACGCCTGCCCGATATGCGGAGAATTTGAGTGGAACCATCTCGGCGATATATTCAATTCAAAGAGGGAGGAGGTATTTCACAGAAATTTGATTCCCGAGGATTGCAAAAAATGTGATTATTACAAACTTTGCGGTGGAAGGTGTTTGTTCGCGGCGAGAGAAAAACTCTGGGGCGAAGAGGGTTTCAGAAAAATTTGCTCCACGGCAAAATATTTAATTGATCTAGTTGAAGATATTTGCCTCCCTGCCGCGGAATATTCCATAGATAAAGGATTGCTTAGAAAAGAAGATTTTAATTATCCTCCGTTCAACAACACAACGGAGGTCATACCCTAGGAGGATGCATTGATTAACTCACAATCTTTTCAATATCTTTCAAATTAATACATACACATTCTTCAACTTTTCTTTTGAACGATTTTGCGAAAATGACATAATGCTCCTTTCTTTCATCCATTTTCCATTTGATGTTCTCTGCTTTACTGCGTAAGTCATCAAAGATCTTTGAAGCATTTACATTTTCTTTCCATTTGCATTCTCCAAACCATATTTCGCCCGTATTCTCGTTCATAGCCACAATATCTATCTCTGTATCTCCATACCACCATTTTCCTATCTTCGTGCATTTAAAAAACAGGGGGAAGATTTCATTTAGTACCAAATATTCAAATCTTTTTCCAAAATATTTACTTAAGCTTTCTTTATTTGCACGATATATTTCTTTCTCTATGTCTTCGCGATTTTCATATACAAAATTAAACCAGAAATCAAGCAACGGATCTTTTAGCATATATATTCCAGATTTTTTATTTCCAAGGATGGGTACTTCCCGTACAACAAATCCAAGGCGGATAAGGTTATCAAGGTACGGATATATTTCTCTTGCCTTCATTCCAGCAAAATTGGCGATTTTCACAGCCCTTGTATTACCATGAGCTATGGCGTTAAGAATTGTGAAATATGTTTTTATTTCCTTGAATTCCTGTGAGAGGATGAAGTAAGGCTCTCTGTAAAAATATCCATTTTTATTAAAGAACTCATCTTGGAAAAATTCGTCAGCGGATTTATACTTTGATGCTCTGAGAAGATACTCTGGAATACCTCCAATACTCATATAAACTTTCATTTTATCTTCAAAATTCATATTACTGAGGAATTCTGAAGAATGCCTGAAATTTAAAGGCATGAGAAAAATATCTCTAGTTCTTCTTCCATATAGTGGTGATGCATAGGACAAAACTTTCTCTGTCATTAATCCAAGCAAAGAGCCTGAGAGAATTATAAATAACTGGGTTTCCGAAGCAAATGCATCCCAGAATTTCTGTAAAATACTTACAATATCAGGAGAATTTTTGACAATGTAAGAAAATTCATCTATAATAAGGTAAACTCTCTTATCCCGCGGAACAACCTTTCTGAGATAGTCAAATAAATCCCGCCAATCATCCATTTCCACTCTCATAAGAAATTCATCATTGAAATACTCTGCTATTTTTTCTTTTAACTCCCTTATCTGAATCTTTTTGCTCGTATCTTCGGCAATATAAAATATGTGGTCCTTATCCTTAACAAACTCCAATATTAACCTGGTTTTACCTACCCTTCTCCTGCCATATAGTATAATGAGTTTTGCTCCGTCGTCACGTGCATCCCTTTCAAGCGATTCAATCTCTTCCTCCCTGTCAATGAACCTAATCATGATTAGTACTAATGCAAATTAGTATTTAGTTTTATCTGTTAGTTTCTTTTTCAGCCCACATATTTATGGCTCTCTCGCAGATATCCGCGGAATACTCTCCTATTCTGCGCAGACTCTCCGCAACATAGCCTATGGACATAGCCATTTTTCCCGTGTAGTTTAAAGCGGAGGTATATATTTTCTCACATATTTTGGATATTTCTGCCATAGCGTTTATATTATCATTCGCTATCTCAATGTTTCCTCTGAGAAAAGCATTCACAGAAGATTTAAGAGTATTTATCACAACTTGAGCTCCTTTTTCCACACATTCAATAAAATCGTCATCCACGCCCATAATTTCCATGGAGTACTTGGCTATTCTTGCCGCATGGTCCCCTATCCTCTCAAGATATCTAGATATGAGGAAATAGTTCAGCCCTTCCCAAGGGGTTACTCCCATTATCCTCGCGGTTCCAACATTTCTTATCATCATGCTGTACTGTCGCGATATCAGCCAGTGAAGGCGATCCACTTCATCATCCCTCTGAATAACATCTTTCGCGAGTTCTCTATTTCCGGTTTTCATGGAGCGGATAGCATCTAAAATCATATTTTCCGTTATAACCTGCATTCTCTTTACGCTTTTATCCAAGGGCATTTCGTGGGGGTCAAGAAGGTCCTTTATCACTATGTGTTTATCTTCCTCCTCTATTATTTCCTCACCTATTGCCATTTTTGCGAATTTTCTGACGAACTTTCTATGTTCGGTTGTGAGATTTCCCTCAACTCTTATTTCGGAATGACCTATTATATAGGCACTCACAAGCAATCTAAAAAGCAGAGAAGGGTCTGTGGTTGAATCCACTTTTATTACCTTGATTTTCCTAACCTTCCTCTCCTCAATTTTCGGTATTATTATGAGGTTTCCATCTGCGGTAATTTCCACCCCTACGGCATCGTTTTTCTTTATTCCGTGGGCAAGAACCCATTCCTTTGGGAGGGTGATTATATAAGATGATTTCCCGGTAAGTTGAACTTTTCTCCTCTCCATGCATGGAAAAAGGATTTAAAGAATTAAAGGTTTATCTGTGGGAAGATGGAATCAAAAAAAGATGCCACTAGGGAGTTGAAAAAAGGTGCGATTGAATTAAGCATTCTGGCCATACTTTCTAGGGGGAGGAAGTACGGACTTGAGATAATAAAAGAGCTTTCCTCCCTCTCAGAAGGATTTCTGAGGATAAAGGAGGGAACTCTGTATCCCGCTTTACACAGAATGGAAGCCCGTGGTTTGGTTAAGAGTAGTTGGGAGATTGTTGACGGAAAGAATCCCAGAAGATACTACGAGATAACAGAGGAGGGCAAAAAAGCCCTTGAAAAAGGTGTGGAGAACTGGAAGAAATTAGTGAACGCTATGAACAAAATATTGGGGGAGGAAGAATGAACGAGAAAGAATACCTCAGAAAAATTAGAAAATCGCTAATACTCATAGAGAAGAGGAAGAGAGAGGAAATAGTGAGGGAAATAGAATCGGAGATAAGGGAGAGGCTGGAATCGGGTGAAAAATTTGAGGATATTCTTAAAGATCTGCCAAGGCCCAATGAGATAAGGGCGGAGTATCTTGAGATATACGGCCCATCAAAATTTATCATATCTCTGATTTCTGCGGGAATAGTTATATTATCGGTATTCACAATACCGCTCCTCCCTTTCACAGAAATAGTGTTTTCTCCATCACCCATACTACTTCTTCTTCTGGCAATTCTTATAGTTTGGGTCTCGGCCAATTTAGGAGTGAAATACGCACTTATATCTTCATCGCTCGCTGGAGTTGTTAGGATTGTGGTGTTTTACTTAACTGCTATGAATATAACCAAACCTCTTGAGCCGGGAACGGATATATCGGTAATAATAGCCTCGGTGGTTCTGATAATCCTTCCGTTAATAAAAATAACAAAAAAAGAGTAAAGAAAGATTATTCACTTTCTTCTCAATCCGTAGACGAATACCAATGCCACGGCCAAAGCAACGATAGCCACTATGCTCATAAGCGCTATCAATCCTGTGGGTAGATACCTGAGACCGAAATCTATGTACATCTGCTCCGTGCTTAGTGAGGGGTCTTGGAATATGTGCTCTCCAGCAGGGTATATTAAGCCGCCACGTAACGCTATCAAGGCGAAGACTCTGTTGTTCCATCTCTTAATGTACGCGAAGCCACCATGTATCTGATAGTACGCCTTCTTGGTTGTGTTATCCACGGTTACATTGGATTCCCAGCGGAATCTTCCGACGCGCTCCCAGTTTCCTACACCCGTAAATACTATTCTATCTCCATGCCTGAATATTCTGCGGTGCATCGGAAGGGATTGGTTGTCGTAGGTTGTATTATCTATCTCTGCGCCACATCCGCCGTATCTATGCCTGATCATGTAAAGAGTGCCTTTCATACCTGCTACTCCAAAGAACAGAGTGTTTTCCACTACAACTCTTGACGATTCATTCTTGAAGTCCCAGCCGATTATCTCCTTGTCGTACTTAACTTCAAAGACCACAACTTTTCCGCTGTAGTTTTCTCTGTGATCAAGCGAAATACCTTCTCCACGCTGATACCTATACCACGGAAAGCCCGTTACATTTCTGTCCTCAAGTCTGGCGGTTATGTGGAAGTGTATCGCTATTTTATTAACTACTCCATCACCTAAGGAGGTATTGTCCATAATATGGGTGTACGGTATGTTATCTCTTTCAACGGTGAAATCCACTCTAACTTCCTCGTTGGATATGTTCGTTATATGGAAGTCAGTCATATTCCAAGCGCCCCAGAAGGATATCGCCTTTATCGGCTCATCTCCTTCCTCCACAATGGTTCCGTTGTCATCCACGACGCTGAAATCAAACATGGCATCTCCGTCCTTATCCACATATTCCCACGCGAAGTTGAATTGCTGTCCAACGAATGTATGGTACCTAAGAATCCTTTTGGATATCAGCCTACCATCACTCCCGTATATGTCCACGCCTCCAGCGTACCTCTCCACATCGGCCAGAATCTTAACGAAATTGTTGTTTTCCTCCGTGCCGTAGAGTACACCGAAAAAGGCACTGCCGCTCTTCACATACACATAATCGCCGCCTCCGAATTCATCTGTTGTTCCACGCTCCACGGATATTCTGTTCCATATGTTCTCCTCATCGCCCGTGTCCGCATAGGCTGCAGGCAGTAAGGCTACGCAAACGAGCACCACGGACAGGGCGATTATTCCTATTTTTCTCCACTTCATATCTTATCACCTCCAATATTTTGTTGTTCACAATACATAGTAATACTATGTACTATATAAAGTTTTCGTCTAGTTTTCGGGTTTGTGCAGAATGATGTAACATAATGACGATAAGTTTTAATACTTGAATTCATTATGGTATTCGTGGGCGGGAAAGGAAAGATTATATTAACTGGAATTTACTACATAGCGCTGTCAACTTTGGGAAACTTTGTTACGATTATTTGTTTATTGGACTCTTACGGATGCGGATTTCCCTTTCCTCTTTATGTGTGGTTTGCTGGATACGGAAGCATAGGATGTCTTCTTCTATCCTCGGCATTTGTTGATGAAAAAGATACATCAGTAATCCTAAAAAGTGCAATATTCAACAATGCGTTTTTTACATTAGCGCTATTTATAATATTTTGGAGGGCTGTTCTGGATATCGGATTTCTAATCTTTGTGTTTCTAACCAGCATACCCATGGTGTTTGTATCCGCAATTTTATTACATCCATATAACTACGAAAAACCAAACAATATCAAAATTTCGGAAAAGATTTGGAAATACATTCCCTATTTTCTACCCACCGTATTCCTCGTTGTTATTGAAACCCTGTCTGTAAAATACTACACATCCCTCGTACCTTTATCCTCGGGCATCCTATTTTATTTCGCTTACCTTTCCGTGGCCTTCGGATTTTTTATTGTTATGGCAAAGGTCAGAAAAAATAAGTATGATTAGGTATATCGTTGCATGAGGTGAGAGCCATGAGGATAAGGTATTTGGGCCATTCGGCGTTCCTTATAGGAGAGGTTCTCGTAGATCCGTTCATCACAGGAAATCCCCTGTATCCGGGAAAGGGTTACGAGGAAGCAAAGGTCATAGCGGTAACCCATGGACATGGGGATCACTTGGGAGATGCCGCTAAGATCGCGAAGGAAAAGGGAATTCCTGTTGTTGCAATATACGAGATAGCGATGTATCTCTCCAAAAAAGGCGTGGATGTGATTGGAATGAACTTCGGAGGTACAGCAAGCGTTGAGGGATACAACATAACTATGGTTCCCGCAGTCCATTCTTCGGGAATAACCGAAGATGATTTCACCCATTCCGGGGGACAGGCAGCGGGATACATAATATCCAAGGACGGAAAGAGCGTTTATCATGCTGGCGATACGATGGTTTTCGGAGATATGAAACTCATAGGAGATCTGTTCAAAATAGATGTCGCTTTATTGCCTATCGGAGGGTTCTACACAATGGATACAAAGCAGGCGGTACTCGCCGCCAAAATGCTCCGTCCCAAATATGTGATACCTATGCACTACAATACCTGGCCGCCTATACAGGCGAATCCGGAAGATATGCGCCCCGCTCTAAAAGAAGAAGGAATAGAACTAATCGTCCTCAAACCCGGAGAAGAATTTAACCTATAATTTTTTTTAAATTTCTATTAAATCCTTGGGTGCGTGAGTTATTACCTCACAGCCATCTTTTTTAACTATAACATCGTCCTCAATTCTGATTCCGAAATCCTCGGTGTATATTCCGGGCTCCACAGTAAGAACCATATTCGCCAGGAGCTTTATTTTTAAATTCGGAGTTAGCGCCGCGTGGTCGTGAACATCAAGCCCTATCCCATGTCCCGTGGAGTGTATGAACTTTCCTTTAAATTCCGTGGAATCTATGTACTCCCTTACCACACGATCAACCTCATCGCCCGTTACTCCTTCCCTTATACTCCTTATGCCTCTTTTCTGCGCTTCAAGAACTATTTCATAAGCGCGATGAAATTCCTCATCCGCTTTGCCGAAAAAGAAAGTTCTGGTTATGTCGGAGCAGTATCTGTTATACTTTGCCCCGAAATCCGCAAGTATAACATCGCCCCTTTTCAGTTTTCTGTCTCCGCTCATATAATGTGGCTCGCCGGCATTGCTTCCGAAAGCCACTATGGGATCAAACGCAATGGAATTTGCACCGTTTTTCTGTAGATTGTAAACTATTTCCGCAGCGAGTTCTTTCTCGCTCATACCCTCCTTTACGAATTCGGGAATATCCTCGGCTACCTCACTCGCTATTTTCGCCGCTTCCCTTATCATTTTCAGCTCTTCACCATCCTTTACCATCCTGATTTCTTGGAGTTTCTGGGAAACATCTACCAATTCTTTTCCTTCCATTTTTTGCTCAATTTTTTTGAATAGATTGTAAGGAAGGAAGGAGCCGTTTATTCCTATTTTCCGCGAATTTTTTAAAACTTCCGCCAGAATATCAAAAAACTCCTCGTATCTTTTATATGTAATAACTGTATGCTTTCCGCGTCTCGCGGCCCTCTCTTCAAGTAAGGAGGTAACTACAACCCTTCTTCCATCGTTAAAAACTATGGCTGCGGAATGCTCAAATATTCCGCTTTCAAGCAGTTTTGTAAATTTAAAAAAATTTAAATCTAAAAGATTTGTGTTTATTATCAGAAGAGCATCTATATCGCCGAACATCACTTGTACTTCTCCAACTCCTTGATGATCCCGTCTATCTTCTTCTTCTCTTTTTCAAGGTTCTTCTGCAGCTCCGCAACTATCTCTTTGAATGGCTTTGCTAAACGATATCCGTGCACGGGTCTTCCCTTACCTTCCTTCTTTATATCCCTCTTGGTTACCCAGCCCTTCTCTCGGAGCCACTGCATAGCTATGCTTACTTCGGGCTGTCTGAGGCCTGTGGCCGCCTCTATCTGTGAAGATATTGCCTCCTCTTTACCGTAAATGTATGCCAGTGCCTTCGCAACATTCCTCTTTAAACCTGCCTGCATCAATAAATCGGCAAGTTTTTCGTGGTTTTTTGCCATCTTATATCACCGCTGGGTATATTAAAAACATACTATATAAAGTTTTCGTTAAGATAAAATTATATTTTTTGCAAAGCCCATTTCTGGAAAAATTTTATTAATATTTGCTTAATTATGCTGTTTGGTGCCTCATGAAATTTGAGACGAAATTAGGGATAGCGCTTATTCTCTCATCCGTTGTGATATACACAGTTGCGTACTTCGTCTTCCATGATTTGACATTCATAGAAAAATATACTCTCATACATCTAGGATTTCTGCCCATATCCGTGCTTCTCGTTACTTTAATATTGAACAGGCTTATAGAGAGAAGGGAGAAGATGGAGCGTTTGGAGAAACTAAACATAGTGATAGGTTCTTTTTATGCGGAGATAGGTGATGACCTCCTCCGATACATGTCAAAATACGATGCAAATATAAACGAACTTGTGAGGGAACTGATATCAATAAAGAAATTCGGGGAAGAGGATTTTAAAAAGTTAAAGGAATACCTGCTAAGTAGAAAGTATGAAGTATCTATAGATAAAATGAACCTTTATGAGTTGAAGAAATATCTCGCTGAGAACAAAGAATTCATAGTCAATCTCCTTGATAATCCCATGTTGATAGAACACGATACTTTCACCGACCTTCTCTGGAATATACTGCATGTGACGGAGGAGATGAGAAGAACCATAAACTTTGAGAACTTGCCGCCCGAGGAATACAGCGATTTGAAAAATGATATTGAAAACCTTTACAAACTTCTGGCGTATGAATGGGTGAACTATCTCCATTACCTCAAGGACAACTATCCACACATATTCAAATACGAAATGAAAACCAATCCATTCTTCCCGCACGCGTACCACTCCAGACTGGGATGAGAGAATATGCTGCAGTTGGAAGGTAGGATTCAATGAATTATATTAAGAGATTGCAAAATACAAATCTAAAAGAAAAACTTAAAGTATCAATAGATGATATAGAAAAATATGGATGACAAAATGATAGAAATTGCGGGAGAGAGTATTCTAAACATAAAAAAGAGGGGAGGATGCTCATCATGCCGTGCTCCAAAAATAGGGAGGAATGGTCATGGCTATAACGCTGAGCTCAGCACTTCAAATAGTTTATCTTTTAGCAGAATCTACAAATAATGGAGGTGAATAACCAAATGGAAGTTATAGTAAAAAGAACTAATCCCTATGTAGAATCTCCGAAAAATAGTTTCAAATACGGCTGGCTGTTTTTTTCACTTCTTGGATTGGTATGTGGAATAATAGGTATAGTATATATTATAATTCCTTCCATTCTAAATTTTGACCCTGATAAGTTGATGTGGCTTATTGGTATGTGTATCCTTTTTTTGCTTGTTTGGATAATTGGCATCTATCTTGTTTATGATAGTTGGGGCAATTATTTCTACTACAAGGGTTGGAAAAAAAATCCTCCTTGGAGCAAACATGTTATCAAAAAATTCTGGAAAGATATGCATCGTGGAAAACTTAAACGATTTATCCTCACCGATGTAATTGAAGAAAATGGTATCAAATGCTTCGTTTTTTATATCCATTATCCTCCTTGGAGTGCTGTTCTCGTAAAAGTGTGCGAAAACGAACTTGAGGAGGGCAGAAAAATTTTGGAAAAGATAGGCAGAGAACTTAAAGAAGCTGATATAAAAGGGAATGTCAGGATTATATTTGTCCCTGAGGATAACGGAATAAAGGAGTTAAGAGTAGAGTACGATGGCAAGGTAATAACCGTTGAGAAGAAATACGCCGAATTGATAAGATTCATACTGCTTTTGAACGAAACTCCCTGGAAGCATTACTTTAATGTTGTTATGGGAAAGTATTACAGAGA
>CAYVVU010000055.1:5960-10876 GCA_964455305.1 uncultured Thermoplasmata archaeon | reverse complement strand
GCTTTTTTCTCAGAGCATCGCGAGCCGTTTCTCTCACGACCCAAACTCCCATAGGTATGTCGTATTCTTTCGTTATTCTTCTGAGAACCAGTGCGGAGGCCTGTTTTTCCCTTCTGTCCAGATTCTCCAACACGGCGAGACGAGCCGCATAATAAGCGCCGGTTATGTTGGAGGCGTAGTCTCTTCTGCCCCAATAGCCCTCATAATCGCCAAGACCCCATATTACTGATTTATCCGTCCAAAATGAGCCCTTTTCCCAAGATTCCAGCATTTCAAAACTCCAAATCCTCGGAAAGAGTATTATTTTTATGAAGTTTCCGAGGTATGAAGATTCGTAAATTTCCACACAATCTATTGTTTCGTATTTCCTAACTCTTCTAAGGAGTTTTCTGCCGACAATATCGTCTACGGCTGTTATGGACCATCTTGTAGGTACGAATCTTCTCTCCACCCCGAACGCTCCCGATGAAAAAGCCCGTTGTATGTAGGAGATGTAGTAGTTTTTCTTATAAAGAAAATACACGGCATCCTCCGCCTTCATCCTATCCTCCATAACCTCATCCACATGCTTAGGAATTGCTGGATTGGATGCTATATCTATCTTACGAATTTTGAATGTAGGTCCCAGCGGATGAAAGAAATCATCAAACTTTGGAGATTCCGCAATCTTTTCTATCTTCACCTCGGTATCCACTGAGCGTATTGAAAGCGAAATTTCACGGAATTTTTCTGAATCTCTATTATTTACATCTCTTCTGACCGATACTTCCTTAGATACCCTAAGGGTTGAGGAAAATGCCTGAAGTAGATATTCCTTGCTTTTCCCGAATAGTTCCTCAACAGAGGAAATTTTCAGCGATATTTCATCGGGATTAGGCGGGAGCAGAGGGCCGGCTAGAACCATGGGATAGTTGCGATGGCCCACGAAGAAACTCGGAGGAGATGGAGATTCAAATTCTTCCCTCACCTTTATTACGGGCATTATTTTTCTTGCTCTTTGCAGTAATGGACAGTAAGATAGGCCACACAACATTCTGTAGCCTTTGCATCTAACGCACAGTCCTGCCTTTCCTCCCAAATCTCTTCCCCCTCTTCTTTATCCTGTAATAGCTCAAAGGATGGTTTATCCTATCGCATAATTTATCGGGATTAATACACAATCCCTGACTTTTCAATGTTAAGCATTTTGGAGGTATGTACTCCTTGCTGGAAATCTCTCCCGTAATATGTTTTATCTGATATTTCGCTATTTTTTCGTTGAAATCTGGCGATGCTGAGAAAAGGTTAAGGATTTCCTCGTTGCTCATTCCTATAGTGTGGAGAAATGCCGTCAGAGTGAATCTCGCGAAATGAGTTAAATTACCTCCGGATTGAAGGGTTTTCAACATATTCTTTATGCAGGGGGGCAAGGCATTGAGGTCAACTTCACCCAAATCCTGCTGCGAAATAATCTCCGATTTCAGGTCCAATATCTTCTCCAGATAAGGTACCAACGGGTGTATTATTTCCTCGCTGAGCATTTCGGAAATCCTATCAACATCATCCTTGAATTTATCCACGAAGGCCTCCCTCATTATTTTTGCAAGAATATCCTTCTTCACGAACACGAATCCCTTATCAATATCTTGCTCAAACAACGAGTATTTTTCACCGCTTATCCTCGGCGAATACTTGAGGAAATCGGCGAAGTGAATCTTGAACTCTCCCGCGGAGTAAGAGAGAACTCTGAGCCCGAGGATATCCGCTACCTCCTCTATGTGTCTGCGGTCCTCCTCCAGCAAACTTCTCTCAAGCAAATCCCTCTCCTGATTCGCGTACTTTGCGGTTATTATCCTATCGTTCAACGCCGCCAAAATTATTTTCGCTATAACGAAAGATCTAACCCTCCTGGCGGGCTCCGGGTTTCTGAATATTTCCTCCCCTTTCAAACTTCTAATTATGTTCTGAACGGCTTCCTCAACATCCATTCTGTAAACGGTTTTGCCGAGCAAATCTTTTAAATCCACTTTGCAGAAATCCCTCGCGGAAGGATGAAACGGATATTCCCGGAGTTTCTTTCTCTCCATCGTATAGTGGTATGGATGGATGTTTAATAACTTTGCTCATTTCAGAATTTCTGCCAAAATCCAAGCAGATAGTTTTCTTATCTCTGTGGACGGGTCGTTCATGGTTTTCGCTAACCTTGGGATAACAATATTTCCTATGTTAGGATGGTTCACAACTATTTTCCAAAGAAGATATAATGTGGAAAGTTTCAAAGTTTGAGATTCGCTGTCCAGATTTTTTAAAATGCTATGGAGTAAGATTTCCGTGGCATACGGAGGAAGATGGTCAAATATCTTGATGATAGTATCGGTAGCAAAATTTCTTACAAAAGTATTCTCATCATGAAGTAAGTTTATCATTTTTCCAAGAGAGGATAATATTATTGTGGAACTGCTTCTCTCGCGTATCTCTCCAAGAGCCCAGACTGCTGTCGTTTTTATGTACGGGTCAGGAGAATCCAGTTTTTTTATTAGAAAATAAGCTATGATGGGTATGTACTTTTCTGGTATGTACTTTGAAGCATTTCCGAAAATCATGGCCACCCAGCAAAATATGTTTGTGGAGGTTTCCTCCCCAAGAAGGCCTATTAATTCATAAATTAATTTTCCCGATATACGAGAGAATTTTTTCGCATCAATTTCCGACAAGATCTTCAAGGCCTTAAGTTTATCCTTCTCCTGCCCACTCTTCAAAAGTTTCAGAATTTTTCTGGAATCTATGCGCCTAGATGTTTTAACCATTAAATAATGTAGATGTTTTTAGAATTAAAAATTTTTGGGTAGGCGTTTCAATCCTTTATATACTTCCTTTCCATTTCCCCGAGTGATGGATGCCATATCTTCCATGCTCAAAGAACTCGGCCTCAGCCCTTATGAAATAAGCGCTTATTTGGCTCTCCTTCAAAAGGGAGGGATGTCCGCGACGGAATGCAGCGCTGTATCCAGGGTACCGAGGCCGAGATGTTACGATGTTCTCCGCTCTCTTATGGAAAAGGGCCTAATAACTATGGAACCCGGGAGGCCCGCAAAATACTACGCTTTGCCCCCCGAAATAGGCATAAAAAATCTTTTCAAGAGATACAGGGAGAGAATTGAGAGGGATTTGGCGGTCAGGGAAAGAAATCTGAACTTTTTGATAGAGGAACTCACTACCAGATACAGCAGGGAAGGAAGCGAAGATATATTGAATTATGTTTGGATAACCCGTGGCTCGTTTTCTCTGGACATATATGTTGATTTTCTCAGAAAAACTAACCACAGATTTTATCTCGTAACTCCATATACCAGTTCCATAGATTCCGAGAAGGATTTTTACCGCGCTTTGCTGGATGCTTTGGATAGGGGGGTGGATGTTAGAATAATACAGCCCGTGAGCGGAACGGTCAATTTCTCCGCTTACAAGACCTTGGTAGAAAGGGGAGCCGAGATAAGGCATCATCTTAATCCCCGTGGATACTTTACTCTACTAGATGATTGCGTGATATTAAGAATGATAAAGGACCGCAGATATATTGCGACGGTTATGCTCCGCGATGACTTCACTTACGAAACACTTCTGGATTACTACGATATATTATGGAACGAGAGCAAGGATTTAAACTCCGTATTGGAAATGTACCAGAGAAAACACAAATTCCAATTCAAACTGAATCTTCCCAGAGCGGCGAAAATAAATTACATAGATTTGAACGAGGAGAGTTATGTGGAGTACTATATACCCTTGGGATACGCATCTGGCTTCATTTCCGTATTCTGGTTTAAGGGAAGAAGTGAGGAACCCGTGGACTCGCTTGTGCGCAGATACGGGGAGAAAATAAGGGTGGCATCACTTGATATAATATCCATAGAGGATGTAAAATTCGCAGGACACAAGGGAAATTTGGTGAGGGGCAGGTGGAGAAATATAGTTCTCGGGACAGGACCTATAAATTACATAACCTTCTACTGCGATAAGAAGGATATTACTTACACTGTGGCCTATGCAGTTAACGCGGGAGAGAAAATAGAACTTGAGAAGGACGGGATGGAGGAAGTAGAGGCCATAGCATCCACCTTCAGGTGTCATTGATATGCCCAAGCAGGCCTTTGCGGAGAGTTTGAAACTTCATCGCAGAATTTTGCTTAAAGGATTGTACGGTAAATCACAGAATCTGGAATCCCTTGCCGATGTGATGTGGAAGTATCTCGCTCCTGTTTTCGGAAGGTTCAGATTTTACAGTCTTGCGCAGTATCCCGATAGAGAGGCGCCAACGATTCTCATACTCATAACGGATGACACGGAAATTTACGGCAAGGGGCCTTACGCTATAGTGGAGGGTGTAGTGGACGATTTCTATAATTATAGTCCCTTTGAGGGAAGGTTCGTTGTTTGCGAGAGATTTGAGAGAGTATATTACGATAAAATATTTGATATAGGGAAACCGGAAGTTTCAAAAGAGGCGATTCAGACCATATTCTTCGGGGATAAGTTTCAGGAAGCGCTCATGGGCCTCCTTATGAGTTCTCCCATGTACTTTGATAGGGCGGGCGGAGATGGCCTCGCGGTTTTCCGCGTGTTGGGAAGGGAATACCCCGAGATGGGAGAGATAAAAAAAATACTGAACGAGTATTACTCTCAGATCCATCCAATTCTGAAACTCCAGACCATGCAGGTGCGAGCCCAATACCCTCTGCCGATAGAGATATCGTACAGAGTAAGGATAGACTCGCCCGTTAGAATAAGGAAGTTTTCGGCGGAAAAAATTCAGGGTTATCTGGTAAAGAGGAAACACAGGGGGGAGATGTCCGTATTTACCAATTTTGAATTGGGTTGCGGGGCGATGGATAACATTGAGAATTTCTACAGAAGTGGATACAACAAGATTCTTACGC
>CAYVVU010000055.1:0-5950 GCA_964455305.1 uncultured Thermoplasmata archaeon | reverse complement strand
ACATCCCTCTCCTTCCTTATAGGGAGGAATTGTGGGTCCCAGAAATAAGGGAGTATTCTCTTCCCCTCGCCGAATACGCGATCTATAACCACATAGCGATGCCAAAGATGGTTATATCGGAAAAAGAATTGGAAGGGGCAGTGGAAAAAATACTGAATTACACATCCTCATATCTACCTATGCTTCGCGAAGCCATGAACTACGGTTTTTTGGCGGATGTGGCGAAGATAGGCGGAATATGGGAGCATATTGCGAGGGTTGCCCATTCCTACATGCGGTGCGGCTTTGATAAAGAATATGCCCTCGGCAAAGCGGTGGAACTTTACACAGAACTTCTTGAAAGAATATACGAATCCATGGAGAGGATTCTCAGAGTTTTTCTTGCGGCTCAGACAGATAGAAAGAAAATGGAGAAAATAGTGGATAGGGTTCTGTTTGAACTGAGCGTTTACAGACCTGCGGGCTGGAGTTACGAAGAATTTCAGAATAGGATGGAACTCAGGGGCTTTGAACCTAAAAAAATAGAAAAAATACTCAGAGAATTGATAATGCAGGGAAGAATATACGAGATAAGTATGAACAGGTTTAAGGTGGTATGAATGCTTATAAGGGAGGTGAGGATTGAGGATGCCCCTTCCCTGATAAAATGCATAGATGAAATATCCCGCGAAGGAATGTACTTTTTGAAGGATAAATACACCGTGGATGAAGATGAGGAGCGGGCGCGCATAGAGAACCACATACGGAGGGGAGATGTATTTCTGGTGGCGGAGGAAAATGGAGTGGTTGTCGGTTTTGTAATAATAAGGAGAGGCAAATACTCCAAAAATCGCCATGTTGGATATCTGGGCATAGGGGTGAGAAAAGATTACAGGGGAAAAGGTATAGGGAAATCACTTATGCGCGAAGCCGAGAGAATAGCGAGGCAGAGAGGATTTGAGAAAATATGTCTGGAAGTATTCTCCAGTAACAGACGCGCTATAAAATTTTACAAAAAACTCGGCTACAAGATAGAGGGGAAGAGAAAGAAACAGTACATTATAGGAGGAAAATATGTGGATGAGGTTCTTATGGGGAAGTGGTTGAGGTGATAATTGTCTTAGTACATTTTCATCGTTCTCTGGGCCATCGCACAAAACTTTTATGATGTAATAACACTATTTCTTTACTGGAATCCATTTCTCCCCATCATAGTATTCCTCCCTATACCCCGTTGTGTAGAACTTCCTCTTTAATCTAATCTCCGGATTTATCTTCCGCAACTCCCTCCAAATCTTTATACCTATCTCCTCAAGCTCCTCTGGTGTACACCACTTGCGAAGTGCATGGTCAAAACCTATATCGAAGAAATCATAAACGTTCTTTGTTATAAATAGTATTATAGGTGCCGCAAATCTCTTATAACTTAAGTAGATTTCGTTTATATTTTTTACTCTTTCTCTAAATTTTTTATCTCCCTTTATACATTCTACCTCATCACCGACTAACCATAATTCCTCATCCTTATAAACACCTATCTTTATAAAACCTATCGCAAAAAAGAGGAAGAGGATTAGGGCGATGATAGTACATCCCAAGAAGACTTCTATAAAGTTTTCGTGATGTGGACCTATGGAGAGAAGATAAGCCAATATAAAACCTGCTACTGTTAGTACAGCAAATATAAATATAGGGAAAGCCAGCGCATCTATTAGCTTGTGCACTACCTTTATTAGCAATTTTCTTTTGTGTACAAATCCCCTATCCATATCCGTGCCATTGCTATTCACTATTTAAAAATTGCTGAAATTTGTTTAGGCACCTTTTCTTTTAACAGGCAATTTCTAACTAGTGCCGATAATCTCTTTTACAATAAACCCAAATTTTTTATACTTAAATCTATTTGCGCGATTTATGGTTGTGGATTTTGAAGAGATTGCAAGAAAATGGCAGCGAAGGTGGAAAGAGGCGAAGGTGTTTGAGGCGAAGGTTGAGGAAGGCAGAAAGAAGTTCTACATCACCGTTCCTTATCCTTACGCTTCGGGCCCTCTGCACATAGGACATGGAAGAACATATACCGTAGGGGATATTGTCGCGAGATACAGGAGAATGAAGGGCTATAATGTTCTTTTCCCAATGGCTTTTCATGTTACGGGCACACCCGTTTTGGCCATAGCGGATGAGATAGGCAGGGGTGATGAGAAAACTATATCTCTCTACAAGGATTATGTGAGAATATACGAGAGTGATGAGGATAAGGTTGAGGAGATTGTGGAGAGCTTTAAGGACCCGAAGAATATAGCGGAATTTTTCGCGAGCAGAATCCAAGAGGATTTTGAAGGTATAGGATACTCAATTGACTGGAGAAGAAAGTTCAACACCGCGGAGCCAATTTACAATAGGTTTGTGGAGTGGCAGTTCAAAAAATTGTACGAGAAGGGCGTGATAGTCAAGGGCTCTTACCCGATAACTTACAGCCCTGTGGATGAGAGTGCGGTGGGCGAGGACGATATAGAGGACGGGGATGTAAATAAGGTAAGTGTGATGGAGTTTACAGGAATAAAGTTTAGGTATGGAGACGGATACATAGTTTGTGCCACTTTGCGTCCAGAAACAATATTTGGCGTGACGAACATATGGATAAATCCATCGGGTGTTTATGTTAAGGCATCTGTGGATGGAGAAATCCTTTATATATCCAAAGAATGCGCCGAAAAGTTGAGATACCAGAAGGAAAATGTGGAGATACTGGAGGAGATTAAGGGGGAGGAGTTTGTAGGAAAGTTTGCGGATGAACCAGTCGCGGGAAGAAAAATTCCGATTTTGCCAGCGAAGTTTGTGGATGTGGATAATGCAAGCGGAATAGTTTATTCCGTTCCTGCCCACGCTCCATACGATTATCAGGCGCTTGTTGATATACAGAGAAACCCGCCGGAAGGACTTGAAGAAATCGTGAAGAATATAGTTCCGATAAAGATAATAGATATAGAGGGCTATGGCGAATATCCGGCGAAAGATGCCTGCGAGAAATTGGGCGTTGAGAGTCAGGAGGACTACGAGAAACTGGAAGAGGCGACGAATCAAGTTTATAGGGATGAGTTCTACAAGGGAATTCTGAACGAAAGATGCGGTAAATTCGCGGGTATGCGAATAAGGGACATAAAAGATGAGGTAAAGAATTTTCTGAAAGAGAGGAACGCCGCAATCGTTATTTATGAAACTTCAAGGAAAGCGGTCACGCGCGCTGGAAACAAAGTTATAGTTGCTGTTCTGCGAGATCAATGGTTTTTGGATTACTCACCGCGATGGTGGAAGGATCTCGGGCATAAAGCGGTGGATCGTATGCTCTTCCTTCCGGAGAAGTACAGGGAAAATATGCATGAAATAATTGAATGGCTTCAGAAAAGACCATGCGCAAGAAAAAGGGGTTTGGGAACTCGTTTGCCGTTTGACAGAAGTTGGATAATTGAATCACTGAGCGATTCAACCATATATATGGCGTTTTATACCATAGCCCACATAATACGCAGAAACAATATATCTGAGGATAGCCTAACCGAGGAATTCTTTGATTATGTATTCCTCGGTAAGGGGAATGCGGATGATGTGGCGGACAAAACGGGAATAGATAGAGGGATAATAGAGGAGATGCGCAGGGAATTCACATATTGGTATCCCAACGATCAGAGACACACCGCCCCCGCACATTTGAGCAATCATCTGGCCTTCTTTATAATGCATCATACGGCGATATTTCCGGAGGAGTACTGGCCTCGTGGGATAACACTGAACGGCCTGATGATAAGGGAAGGGGCCAAGATATCCAAGAGTAAGGGAAATGCAATACCTCTGGCTCACATATCCAAACTATACGGTGTGGATACATTCCGCCTATATGTTGTGGGGGCATCGGATTTGGACAGCGTTATGGATTGGCGGGAGGCGGAGGTTAATTCCGTCAGGAAAAAGTTACAGTTGCTTGCGGAGATATGGGAGGATAGTATTGGTGAAAACGAACCCGAAGAACTGAAATCCGTTGATAAATATCTCATATCCAGATTCTACAGGAGATTGCGGGAAGCGGATAGATACTATGAAAATATGGAGATAAGAAAGGTGGTCGTGGAACTGTTCTACAATATGCTGAACGATGTGAAGTATTATGAGAAAAGGATGGGGCCCGACAGAAGGAGAAAGGTGGTTAAGATTTTCTTGGAGGACTGGATTAAAGCCCTTTCCCCTATAATTCCGCACCTCAGCGAGGAGTACTGGGAGCGCATGGGCAAAGATGGTTTCGTATCTCTCGCGGAATTTCCCGAGGTTAGGGAGGAGTACATTGATGATTCCGCAGAGGCCGAGGTGGAATACATTGAGAATCTCATAGAGGATGTGAAACATGTGCTCTCCCTCAAAAAAGGCGGAGAGAAACTTTATGTATATACTTCCCCGGTATGGATGCGCCGCGCAATTGAACTGCTTAAAGAAGGAAAAAGCAGGGGAGAAGTAATAAAAACCCTTATTTCAGAAGGGATTGACGGAAAGGTCGCAGCAAACTTCATCACCAAAGTTCTCAAAGATAGAATACACGAGAAGTATATCCCTATAGACGAGGAGAGAGTTCTTAGGGAAAATTCGGAGTATATTCTCAGAGAGACGGGTCTAAGGGAAATCGTGATAAACGGAGAGCACGACCCGGCTAAAAGAAAAGATAGGGCCCTGCCTTTAAAGCCGGGAATATATGTAGAATGAATTATATACACTCCGCCACATATATCCCATGCGAGGTGCTTCTTATTCTGAGGGATACTCTATCTCCAATATCAGCCCGACAGTTTATAACTTGAATCAGCGAATCTCTGGCAACCGCTATTCTTTCATTCTCCAGCCTCCCCCAAAGAACTATTTTTGCAGAGATTCTCTCACCTTTTCTGAATTTTCTCGGAAGTGTGCGGTCGTAAACTATTCCGAAATGGGACTTGTTAAGGACCAAGGGCCTGAATCCGTAAATATTTTCGTATTCTCTGAGCATATTGTAGAATTCGTAAAACCTCTGAATTCTTGTTCTTACCTTTCTCCCGAAGCGATGCGGAACATATTTCTGTATGCCCAAGACGGGAAACTCACTGGGAAGAAGTTTTTCTCTGGCGAATTTTATGAAACTCGGAATCTCTGAATCGTTCACGCCCGGAAGTATTAAGGGAGCGAGAAGAACTTTTATTCCCGAATTTAGAATTTTATCTATTACCTCTAGAATTCTTCCGACGCTGTAGTTTTCAACTCCCGCCATAAACGATGCAATATCGTTTTTGAAGGAATTTAGAGATATGTTTATCCTGTTGAGGCCGGCAGAGGCAAGTTCCTCTATCAATTTATCGTTTAGCAGAAGTCCGTTACTCTGCATAGAGATTATTTTTACATTGCTCACATCTCTTAGTTCGGATATCAAATCCACTATGTCCGGATACAAAAGAGGTTCTCCTTGACCGTCTATATGCGCCTCCACCGGATGTTTCTTTATTCTGGCGATTCTTTTGAGCTCATCAACGATTAAATCCTTTGCGACCACATAGTCAACCTTTCTACTTTGGGAATAGGGTCCTTCATCCACACTGCAGTATATACAGTTTAGATTACATCCGGTAACGGGACGAACTTGGAGGAGGTTTGTGCCTCTATCTATTATTCCGAAAGCGTTGTAGCCGGTTAGCGGAATGTCGTGAATATAGAATGTTTTCCTCTTGCATATTAAACCCACGAATCTATCTTTGGCTATTTCGTAGATATCTCGGAGAAACAGGTAATAAAGATTCTCCGGAATTGGAATTATCTCGTTTTTCGTCCCCTCCGCTTCGCCATACTTCTTCAAGATGTCGGAAAATAAATCATCCGGAATATCCGCGTACATAAAATTTTTCCACAGAATTCTAATTTTTCCATCTTTTTTTATAAAACGCAAACTCATTTCCTTACC
>CAYVVU010000054.1:0-10993 GCA_964455305.1 uncultured Thermoplasmata archaeon | reverse complement strand
CACTTGTTTTTTGGAGTTTCCTCTCTTACATAACAATACATATAGCTGGTATGAACTACGTGTGTATTGTTTCTGGGTATATAATGATGATTGCTATCTATCTCCTCCTACGACATGTCACAATAAAGTATGATAAGATGAAGGAGCCTATGCGCGTGTGGATTAAAAAAGATAGATTTATTTTCAAGAAAAATACTGAAGTTGTAGGAAGATTTGACAATATAAGAAAAGCAGAGGTCACGATAGATGATAAAATTACAAAGCTTGAAACATGGTTTTGTTATCCCGATAAAAATGGGGATATAGGATGGATATATGCCCTCAAAAGAGATGATGTGGAGAAAGGCAAATACAAATATTACATTGAGAAATATTGGATTCCAAGCATGAAATTGATTATTGAGAGGATAAAGGATCTGAATCCCAATGTAGAAATATCGTGGCGAGATGTTAGAAAAAAATATAAATAAAAACGACATATAATTTGGTAAGTTGTGTATGGAAAAACTTATCATAGTATCTTAAGCATACTCTAAATCGCTTAAAATTCTATGAATGTGCTCCTCTTCATCTTAAAAGAATGGAACTGAGCCAAAGAAAATATTTATAAAGGAAACCCTCTTTGGGGTTTCAACCGAGAGGTGTTAAGTATGTACAAACTCCCCGAGAACAAGAGAGCAGTTAACATGTACGGATACATAAGAATCGCGTGGAATCACCCTAAAAAAAGTTACGTGATAGACATACAGAGAGAGAGGATGGTTCAGTGGAGAAAGGGTCCGGCGATAGTAAGAGTTGAGCGTCCTACCCGTCTGGACAGGGCGAGAGCCCTTGGCTATAAAGCGAAGCAGGGTTTTGTTGTTGTTAGGGTTAGAGTGAGGAGAGGTGGCGCCCGAAAAGACCGTCCAAATAAGGGTCGCCGTCCCAAAAGAATGGGCGTAAAAAAGATTACGAGGGCAAAAAGTATACAGAGAATAGCGGAAGAACGAGCGGCGAGAAAGTATCCGAATCTTGAGGTTCTTAACTCCTATTATGTGGGAGAAGATGGTATGTACAAGTATTATGAGGTTATACTGGTGGACCCGAATCATCCGGCGATACTGGCGGATAAGGACATAAATTGGATAGCCAGACCCGCCAATAGAGGAAGGGCGTTCCGCGGGCTAACTTCCGCGGGCAAGAAGGGGAGAGGGCTTAGGAACAAAGGTAAGGGTGCGGAGAAGGTACGTCCATCACTCCGCGCCAATCTAAGAAATAAAGAATGAAGATTTCTGAGATACCCTTACCCACAGAATTTTTAAAAATTTTTGAGGAAGAAGGCATAGAGGAACTTTATCCCTCACAAGAGAAGGCGGTCCCCCACATTTTCTCCGGGAGAAATTTAGTGGTTGCTATACCAACCGCCAGCGGAAAGACGCTAATAGCCTATCTTGCCATTCTGAGGGCTAAAACCCTTGGAATGCGCTCAGTTTACATTGTTCCTCTGCGCGCCCTCGCCAGGGAGAAATATGAGGAACTTAGAAAGTTTCCGGGGCTCAGGGTTCTTCTCGGCATGGGTGATTACGATATATTACCCAGAGATCTTGAATACTGCGATGTACTCGTCGCCACGAGCGAGAAGATGGACTCCATACTCAGACATCGTCCCGAGTTTGCGGGAGAAATAGGGGTTGTAGTGGCCGATGAGGTTCATCTGCTTGACGATTACGACCGCGGCCCAACCTTGGAGGCAACGATTACCAAAATTCTGCAGATCAATCCTGAAGTTCAGATTGTGGCTTTATCTGCCACGATTTCCAACTCAATAGAACTGGCGGATTGGCTAAATGCCGAGCATATATACGATGAGTGGCGTCCTGTCCCTCTGCGTTACGGTGTTTATTACGATGATTATCTATGGTTTGAGGATGGAGAAATTGTTGAGATAAAGAGAGATTCCCTTCGTATAGGTAATCTCGTGGCCAAGAGTATAGAAGAGGGTGGCCAGTGCATAGTTTTCGTTAGCAGGAGAAAATCCGCCGAGAGTTTGGCGGAGAAACTCGCCAGCAAAATATATAGAAAACTCAGTGAAGAGGAGAAAGAAAAGTTGGATAAACTTGATATTCCTGGTGAGGAGGAATCTAGGATTTACTGGGATAAGCTGAGGGAACTGGTAAAAAAAGGCTGTGCTTTTCATCACGCTGGTTTGAGCAACATGCAGAGGAGTTTCGTTGAAGACAACTTCCGCAAAGGAATAATAAAATGTATAGTTGCAACCCCTACCCTCGCTGCGGGAATAAATCTTCCCGCGAGGTATGTGATAGTCAGGGATGTGCATAGATACGAGGGCGGGTTTTCCAGAATGATTCCAGTTCTTGAAATAAAACAGATGCTGGGAAGAGCAGGAAGACCCAAATACGACAAAGTGGGATATGGAATAATCGTTGCCTCCAGCAAGTACAAGGCGGAAGATTATATGGATATATACATACTTGGAGAACCTGAACCCATAAGTTCCAAGTTGGGGAGTGAAAGGGCCCTCAGAATTCACACCCTCGCTCTTATAGCCAGTAGATTTGCAAGAACTCTTGAAAGAATCGTGGAATTTTATGATAAAACTTTCTACGGATATCAGTATGGGGTGGATAAATTCGCTGTTGAGGAAGTTGTTGAATTTCTTATAGAAAACGAGATGGTGAGGAAAAGGGGAAATAAGCTCAGTCCCACCGATTTCGGGGAACTGGTTTCCAAAATGTACATAGATCCGGTTACAGGCATTATGCTTAAAAGGGGATTGGAAGGAGAGATAACGCCCTTCTCCTCTCTTTATCTCGTTTCATCAACACCCGATATGCCACCTCTCTATGTGGCTAGGGTGGAAGAGGAAAATCTAACTGCTGTATATGCCCAACACTTCTCTGAGATAGTGAGCACGGGTGTGGGTGAGGAATCCCTCTCGCCAATCAAAACTGCCGCGGTACTGCACAACTGGATAGAGGAAAAAAGCATGGACGAAATAACGGAAAAGTATGGGTTAGGGCCGGGAGATGTTCATACTCGTGTGGAAGTTGCGGAGTGGCTTTTGTACGCGTATGAAAATATTGCCAAATTATTCAGAAATAAAAAGAGCACAGAAATCGCTAAAATAAGGAAGAGAGTAAGATATGGAGTTAAAGAAGACCTCTTACCTCTGGTTGCTCTGGAAGGTGTTGGTAGAGTTCGCGCCAGAAAATTGATGGAATACGGATACGATCTTGAAAAACTCAGCAGAGCGACAAAAGAGGAATTGATGAAAATTCCCGGTATTGGAGAGAAGGTTGCGGAGAAAATACTTTCACAGCTCAAATCATTTTAGGATACGCTTCATTTCCTCGGACATTCTCAATTTTATTTTTTCAACAATTTCTGAATACTCATTTTCATATATTTCGGGCACCGATACCTCAAACCCCATCATGAAAAAGTTAACTTTTTCCACGGAAAGATAACCGAAATTTACCATCACTGGAATGTCATCCCTGACGAACGAATATTCCTTAACGATGAACCTTTTTGTAAGCCTTCGTTCTGGATGCTCTACCATTCTAAATCCGGGGCGAATGTCAAACAACAATTTATTTAGGGAAGATAGCACATTATTAACCACCGTGCTGAAAAAGTAATTAGAATCATCAATGTTGTATTGGTATGTGGATGAATAGGTTACTATTTTTCCACTTTTGAAAAATTCAGGGATGCTGTCTGTGCTTACCTCCTCCTCGCTTGCCTTCTTTCTTTTTGATGAGATAAACTCCGCTATTGTAATTATTCCAATAATAAAAAATGTTGCTCCTATTATTATGAAAACAAACCCGTAATAGGAACGGCTTAGACCTATGATTATCATCACTATTGAAATGAATACTAGTGCTATAGCAATTGCTAACAAAGAATTTACTTCCCTTTCTCTCAAAGCTCGCTCTTTATCAATGTCTCTTACTACCCTCATCCATTTGTTTTCGGTTATTTTGTAATTTCTGCTTTTCAATATTTTAGAAATTGATCGGGATAAGTCCTCTTCCCCTGCCATGGTAGCAGGAATTATACACTACATTTAAATACTTTTTCCAGTGAATTTTAAATTCTCGGAAATGATATCCCCTTCGGTGATTGATATGTTGTCCAAGATACCCGTGGACTTGGAGAAATTGAAAGAACTTGGAGAGAAATACGAGGATTTTGAGATTATCCGCGTGGGGATTATAGCGGAACTTGACGCGATAAATCTCTATGAACAACTGGCATCTAAAACCAAGAATCCTCTCCTCCGCAAGGTTTTGATGGATATCGCATACGAGGAAAAGGAGCATTTTGGGGAGTTTCTTGCCCTGCTTAAGAAGATGGACCCCGAGATTCTGAAAGCGATGGAATCGGGGGAGGAAGAGGTTGAGGAGATGGAGAAGTCCCGTATGGGCGGAAAAGATATGCTCAAAGAATTCTAAGGAAATAAAAGAAATTTTGCGAATACACAGAGAAATTGAAGAGGAAATAGAAAAGAGGTTGAGAGAGTTCTCCCTCCTCTGGAAAAGAGGCGATGACAGAGAAATCTTCAAAGAATTTATTTTTTGTATATTGACTCCTCAGTCCAAGGCCAAAATTTGCTGGAGAGCCGTTGAAGAAATGGATTCCTCGGGAGTTCTGTATTATGGTAACGAGGAGGAGATAGAGAGATTTTTGTATGGAGTAAGATTCAAGCACACAAAAGCGAAGAGAATAGTTAAAGCGAGAAAAAAATTCTATCGCGACGGAAAGTTCTTGATTAAGTATGAATTATCCAAAATGAAAAGCGCCGAGGATATGAGGGATTATTTGGTCAAAGAGGTTGAGGGCTACGGATACAAGGAGGCAAGCCATTTCTTACGGAACATCTCTCTGGGATTGAATCTCGCAATTCTTGATAGACATATACTTAAAAATCTCAAGAAACTTGGCGTTATAGAAAATATTCCCGGCAGTTTAAGCAGAAGATCATATCTGGATATAGAGAGAAAAATGAAGGATTTCGCCGAGGAAATCGGAATTCCAATGGCGCACCTGGATTTCGTTCTTTGGTACAGGGAAACGGGAGAGGTGTTTAAGTGATATTAATCACATTATTTAGGGATATATGAATATATATTTGTAGATCAACTCCTCCTCGTAAGTATTCCGATGGGCAGAGAGGAATTGTCACAGAATGTCTGCCATTAATGAACATATTATCTTAACCTTCCTAAAGTTGCTGTTTGCAAAATACTGAAAATATCTTCACCTTCTTTCAGCTTTTTTAGCAGTGTTTGAAATAAACGTCCTTTTGGGTAATTTGTTTTTTCCTGAAGCATTAACAGTTTTGCAAGCAATAAAAGAAATTTTACATTATATTCACCATATTTACTAAGTTCTCTAAATCGTTCGAGAGTCTCTTTATCATATTTTAGCAATTCATCTAATTCAAGTCTATCTCTATCATCTTGAGTCATAGGCTGGATTTCATTCCAAATTTTCATAAGTTCATCTATGAATTGTTTTGTTAAATATTCTTCTTGAAACATTTTTATTAAAATATCTACTGTCCAATGAATATGCTTGGGTGTTCTGATGTTTGACCACTTACCATTTTTTAACTTTTGTCTATATCTGATTAGAATATCAGCTGGTCCCTTTCTTCCCTTGTATATAGCCAAAATAAAATTATCATTCACCTTTATTACGCTTATAGGTCTTTTAGTTTCACCTTGACTCCTAAATGTCATAAACTCTTTGAGATCATTTATTTCCATTCCACCACCTCACGCTAAATTTGTATTTTTTATATTCTTTCTCATTTTCAGGTTTTCTAAAAACGAAAATATGCTCGTGAGCGATGAGATAAAACTCATACTCCTTTGCGCGCCATCTTTCCCTTGTGCTTTTCATATTCCACTGTAGTTTAATAATATCTTCTTTAAGAATAAATCCTACATCAAGAAATGCCTGCATAACTCTAAACGCAATTGGCACATAGTGTTTGTGTTTTCTTGTATCACCAATCAGAATCGCACATACTTTTCCGGGTTTTAGTACCCTAAAAGATTCTTCAGCTACTTTTCGCATTTCTTTAAGGTAATCATTAAATGGCAATCTAGATAAGTCCCCATTATGTTCTTTGCTTCTGGTATATGTAATTATGCTAGCATAGGGTGGATGCGTAGCAATAAGATCTATGCTTTCATCATCTATTTTATCAAGATTCCTTGCATCTCCCCAGTATGTCTTTATTATTGGCTCTTTGTAATCTGTAAGTGGATTATATGAAAAATTTAAACGATCTCGTGCAACCATAACTGCATCAAGATTAATATCCACACCAATAGCATTTCTTTCCAGTAGTTTGGCTTCAACAAGTGTTGTACCACTTCCCATCATTTGATCAAGAACCCAATCCCCTTTCTTTGTATATTTCAAAATAAGATTTCTAGGTATATATGGAGACCAATTGCCTCTATAATCTCCTTTATGGGTTGCCCAATCACCCCTATCTGGAAAACTCCATACTGTGGTTCGCTCTGGTATGTAGTTTTGAGGTGGACCGTAAGACTTTATTTTCCAGTTTTTTTGTAGTTTTATCTCAACATTTTCAATCATCACAGATGTTTTATCTTTTATGAACTCTAAATAATCTTCGTGCGTTATTTCTTTCATTCGCATGTAACGATTCTTTGTTTGCGCTTTTCCTGACATTTTTAATTCCCCTTCAAGATGGCAAGATGTGTTCAGTAATAAATTTTTCTCAGCTACAAATTAGATATCATTTCCATTATTCTCCCGCAGATTTTTCTGACCCCTGTTTTTAGCGGGGCTTCCACAGGTACGCGACATCTTTCCTCATATTCTTTTATATAAAGTGGGATCTCCTCATCTCTCATGTTCTCCGTGTTCAGGGTAATTCCTATAACTCTAGTTTTTCCGAAAAGTTCTATGAGCTGAATCTCTTTCTCTATAGGAGTTATCGGAATTTTAAGTTCTTCTCCGCCAAAATTTCTGTATTTTCTCTTCGGAGCGTGTTGTAGGATTACGCCTTGTGGTTGCGAAGCGGACAATATCGCCCGGGAACCGCAGACATACGCGGGATGAGATATGGAACCCTGTCCCTCTATTATTATAACATGTGGTTTTTTCTCTACCCAAGCGCGATAAATCTCGGCCTCCAGCTCGCCGACCATATAATCTCCCTTTATGGAATCCAACGGTACGCCGTAATCCGCTCCCTGCAACAAACCAGTTTGGCCCGTGGCCACGAACTCCGCCTTTATCCCCATGGAGTTTAGGGTATCGTAGAGCATCCATGCGGTTGTCCTTTTACCTATACAGGAATCCGTACCGAGGACTGGTATGCGAAGAGCCCCGATTTTCGGGGCGAGATTCCTGAACATATACATTTCATCTATCTTCCTACCCTTTCTTATGTCCAAAATTTCCACACCGTATTCCTCGGCGAGTTTTCTGAACTCGTCATCATCCGAAAGGAATTGATGAAGGCCAGATATGATACCTAATCCATTTTTTATTGCCTCCACTATCGCCGGGCGAAATTCTTTCGGAAGCCTACCGCCTATGGTCGCCACCCCTATAACCAAGAAATCCACATCGCCCACATTGCGAAGAACTTCGCCGACGGATGAATAAATTTTTACTCTTTTCGCTCCCGGTATAAATTCATCCGCTGTTCTGCCGGAGTATTTTGAGTCAACTACTCCCACTATCTCCAGTTTCCTGCTCTTCCTCAGAAGTCCGTGGGCGGTTTTCGCCGAGTGATCCGTCAGATACCCTTCCGTCAGTATTATCGCTTTTCCTCTTCCCTTCAGCACATACATCCGAACTCACCTTCCTTATCTCCCTTCCTATCACGAGCACCCAGAAAAAGAAAACGAATATAAGGAAGATTACACCGCCGAGCCATTCGTGTACGCTGTACATCTCGGCCATCCCGTAATGATACGCAACTAAGGAAAGAATTACCAGACGGAGGAAATTGAGGAGGAAAAGAATCGCCGCACCCACACAAAGAAAAATCGCTCTCTTTTTGTAAGGTATTCCCGTGCCTATCATCATTCCCCCGGTTAGCGTGGTGTATAATGTCATTCCCTGTATTCCGGTGCATGCTCCGGCTATGGGTATTCTCGCGTATCTGTCCTGAAATATTACGGTGCTCACCGTTTGCCCATAACTCACTGTTGTTTTATATCCAAGAGTATTCAACAACGAGGAGACCCACGACGCCTCCAACGGCGCGAGGGTGCGATCGGCCAAAATATCTATTGGTGAGTTCCCTATAAAAACCATGTTGGCGATGGCGAGAGCGCCGAGAAGAAGGAAAAATGCCCAGGTAACATCCAATCTGCGTATTCCGTAGAAGGCGATGGTCAAACCGGCGAGGAAGAAAACGGTGTTGGTAACTCCAAACCTGAACCCTATGCCCACAGATTGCTTTATTAATCCCACTCCGTAATAACTGAACAGTACAATCAAAACGCCGAATATTATTTCCCAGATTTCCACATCCTCAATCACGCTTAAAAGTTTCTTGTTTGAGAAAACGATTATCCCGTACATAAGGATGAATGTAAATACAACGATGCCTATGCTTCCCTCGCCCGTTATGTTCGTCTCTGGCGCGAAAAAATAAACGACGGATGCAGCCACGATGCATAGAACAAAAAATATTTCCTCCCTGTGCGGAATTTTGAATTTCTTACCCAGATAGATTTTGTCCATAAACGAATCAATCTTTCCGATGAATTTCTCCCAGATATTTTTGAGGATTTCAGCGAACTTCAATTTCAATCACCGCCGCCTCGTAACCATACTGCGCTATAAGGTGGAAGTACCCGCGGGACAGTATTCTCAGAGATATGGATTTGGAGGAGTTTGCGGTGATTTCCATTTTGGCCCATGTCCCCGTTACATTTATGTCGTTTATGTACGCCACGCATTTCCTCTCAAAGAACCACAGCTTTACATTCATATTCTGGGGGAGCGTGTTGTTAAGGGTAAGATTAAATTCCATGCCCGCCGGAACGGAAACTGGCTGCGGAGGATAGAATTCAACCTCTTCGCCCATCCCAAGGACTATAACTCTGTAATTGATTATCCAGAGTTTATCCTTGTGTGATCCGGCTACACATACAGTTAAATTCTTCACTCCCGGCTTTGCAGATGAATTAACCGATACGAGCATTTTGTAAGTGGAGTTTTCGGATATGTTCAGAGTTTGCTGAACAGCATCCACATATGCGGAGCCGTTGAATATTCTGGCCGATACATTTTTATCATCGCTTACGGCGAAAACCGTTATCGTTGAGATTCTCTCCCCGATATTTGTTACCTTGAACTCAACAACGGTTTGATTCAGACCGCTGTAGTTTTCTACGAGGTATAGGGTGGTGTTGTTGTACGGTTCTATACTCTGTACGGAAAAGTTCTCCTCCAGATACTCAACGGTTATCGGGACGGGGGTTATGGAAACCGCGAGTATCAGAAACGCCACTATCCCCACGACCTTTCTTTTGGTATCCAGCGGGGTTATATCGTTGAGCGGGGGAGGGTGCCTGATCCCAAGGAAAACTACTATCAGGGCGAAAAGCATCCAGCCAGGATAAACAAAGCCGAAAATGAACAGCATTGCGAGGGCAGCGTAGCCTACATATTTCGCTTTCTCGCCCAGCAAAGCACGGGCTATGTGTCCGCCGTCCAACTGCCCTATGGGTAGGAGGTTTATGGCGGTGACCACGAAACCTACCCAAGCGGCGAGAGTTGTGGGATGAACCACACCGCTGGGGGGAATTATACGGTTGAAAACCTCGTAAATGAGTGGAAGGTTTAGATACATAACATAATCCGAAGTGTAAACCTGTTCCACGGGATGGGGATTTATGGCCCCCAAATAATTTCCTATGAGTGCTATTGGAATAGCCACGAGAAATCCCGCTATTGGCCCCGCGAATCCCACATCCAGCAGGGCCTTTCTGTTGGGAATCGGGTCGCGGATGGATATGAAAGCGCCGAGAGTTCCGAAGAGTGTTGGGGCTGGAATGAAGAAAGGTAGCGATGCCGCAAGCCCGTGTTTTTTCGCGGCGAAGTAGTGGGACATCTCGTGCGATGCCAGTATGGCCATAAGAGGTAAAGCGAAAAAGATTATTCCTCCAACTATATTCCTCGGTGCGAATATATCCGGATCCGAATTGTAGGCGGCGTAATGTCCTGCACCCACGAATATTACAGATGCGAGGGTGGCTATAAGAAGAATTATGTTCAGCCATACCCCTCTGTATTTGGCGGGCGGTTTTTTGAAAACTCTCAGCACAAGATTATTTTTCTCTGTGGTTATGAAAGGTATGTATCCCTCTTTTAGAAGGATGTGTCTAACAAATTCAAAATTTTTACCTATATCTTCCGGAGATTGCATGGCCAAAATATACTCCACTCTGTTTGGATAAAGGTGGACATCAAGAACGACGAATTTTTTCGTCACAACATCCGTTATGAACTTTACCTTCTCGTCTACTCCCGGCACAGCCATTCTCTCACCATACTCTCCATCATTTCTTCGCTCCGTTCAATAGCAGAAGAAATCATATTTATATTTTTGCCTCCACCTACAAGCGTGTTCTTTGATACCCCGTAGCCGCCGCCCAGAATTTCTTTTAGGACATCGCCTATCTTTCTGAGGTCAATGTTTTCGGAGGATTTTACTATGAATTTTCCTTCGGGAGATATCAGTACGGCTATATATTTTCCTTCCAGATACTCCGAGACTTTTATGGGGTCGTCCACCACAGAGGAGATTATTTTAACTCCGCACACCTCCCTCGCAGAGGATAGTATTTTCAGTTTCTCGTATTTTGCTTTGTACTCGGAAAGTTTCTCTATCTCCTTCCTCTGGAATTTCCACTCCTCCAAGAACTTTTCTACCCCTTTTCTAACGAGGGATTTTGGAACGCGGAGCATTCTTGATATC
>CAYVVU010000053.1:6218-10994 GCA_964455305.1 uncultured Thermoplasmata archaeon | reverse complement strand
GATAAGGAAGAGATTGAAAAATTGATGGAATTTACTTCTTCTCTTCCTCCTTCTTGAGAATTCTATGCCATCTTATAACCTTTAAGAACTGTATTACAAGTAATCTTATCGTAACCTCACCAACCAACCTGCCATTTTCAACCACAGGTAAACGATAGCAGCGGTAACGGTGCATTTTGTTTAGGGCTTCCTCAACAGGATGGTGAATCTCTATCGTCACCAGCCTTGAGGTCATTATATCTTCCGCTTTCTGCGCGTTTTTGAAGAGCATAGATTTTATACTTATTGAACCTATTGAATATGGTGGTATTCTCTGTGGCACGAGGAGTTCAAGCAGATCCTTCTCGGTTATAACTCCAACAAGTTTAAGGGATTTTTTATCTTCAACAATCCAAACATGGCGACGGGAACTGAGTATGGAGAAAACATCCTCTATCGGCGCGGTTTTTTCCAAAATTGGAAGATCCCAAACCCTCTTCTTCATGACCGCCTCTATCGGTAATTTGTAGAAGTGCCTGAGAAGGTAATCGTAGCTTACCTCGTCTTTCCTCAACTTTTTCACCTCCACGCGGTGTATTGTGGGGAGGAATATTAAATTTTGTGGAACCTCAACTCATAAATACGATATGTTCATGTAGACATGACGATGCTCGTTGATGGGTACAACAGACCGCTCAAAAGCATACGGTTGTCCGTAACTACCAAATGCAATTTGCGATGTTTTTACTGTCATAACGAAGGTGTGGAATACTCTGCAAAAGAACTAAGCGCCAAGGACTATGAATTTCTTTTTAAAATAGCGAGTAAGCTTGGTATAAGGAAGTTAAAGATAACTGGCGGAGAGCCTCTACTGCGAGATGACTTGGAAGAAATAGTAGGATATGGGAAAAAATACTTTGATGAAGTTTCGCTCACCACGAACGGAACTCTGCTTGCTGGAAGAGCCATGGCTCTAAAAAAATCCGGCTTGGACAGAGTGAACATAAGCATGGATTCTTTGAAGGGAGAAAGATACAACGAAATAACAGGAGAAGATTATCTCAATTCTGTTATTGAAGGAGTTAAATATTCAATAAAATGCGGACTCAGCCCAGTTAAGATCAATGTGGTGATTTTTCCAAAAATAAATGATGATGAAATTATTGATTTCATAGAATTTTCGCGGAATTACGGTGTTATTGTACAATTCATACAACCCGTAGGAAATGAAGCCTCGGAATACGATTTTCAATCACTGGAGAAATTTTTGGAAGCAAATTCTTATGATATAAAATTTAACGAACTTCACCGCAGAAAACAGTATTATTTGACCGGAGATTTCAAGGGTGGAATAGTTGAGGTTGTGAGACCCATGCACAACACGGAGTTCTGCATGAACTGCACGAGGTTGAGAATAACCCCTGACGGAAAACTCAAACCCTGCCTGCTCCGAAAGGATTATGTGAATGCTAGAGATTCTATATTGAAAAGAGACGAAAAATCTTTAATAGATGCTTTCATAAAAGTTAACGAGATGCGCAGACCGTTCTGGGTTGATGAAAATGTATTTAAGCAGAGAAATGGAAAGGATGCTTGATGGAGAATACGGCGTAGGTAAGCAGATGGCGATGAAGGTTCTCGTAGCCCTCGGCGATTCCTATAACGCTGAGAAGATGGTTAGGATAAAATCCGCACATATTTCCGGGGCTTCGTACGATACCGTGGGAGAACATGGGCTTCACCTCATAAAAGAGATGAGTTCAGATTGCGAAGTGGTTGTGAAAACCACATTGAATCCCATAGGATTTGATAGGGATTTCGTGGAGGAAATAGATGAGGATTTCTATGCAAAACAGATGGAACTTCTGCAAATTTTCCAAAAAATGGGTGTGGAACTCACTTGTACATGTACACCCTACTACCACCATAATTTACCGAAGTTCGGCGAGATAGTGGCTTGGGCGGAATCCTCCGCGATTATTTACATAAACTCGCTTGTTGGAGCACGCACCAACAGAGAAAGCGGATTTTCCTCACTCTGTTCAGCGATAACCGGTTATACCCCTTATCACTCCCTGCTCATTGAAGAAAACCGTGCCCCCAATTTCGTGGTAAAAGTTAAGGAAAAATTGAATCCGGGCATGCTCGGATTGTATATAGGAAAGGAATTTCAGGGAATTCCTTACATCGTTTTTGATTATATACCCGATGAAGATTATCTAAAACTTATGGGTGCCGCGATGGGGGCTTCCGGCAACATATCCATGTTCCATGCAGAGGACATAACTCCTGAGCACAACAAATACGATACAAAAGGTTTGGAGAGGGTAGAAGTAGAGAAAAAGGATTTGGAGGATTTAACGGGAAACAAAGATTTTGAAGCGGTAGTTTTCGGCTGCCCCCACCTTTCCGAGAGAGAGATTGCCGATATAGTGAAAATTCTCGGGAACAGAGAGGTAGTAAAGCCCATATATCTATATACATCCAGAGGAGTAATGGCAAGGATGAGGAGAGAAGTGGAATTTTTGAGGAGGAAAGGCGTGAGAGTTCTGGCGGATACTTGCATGGTCGTCTCTCCCCTGCTACGGGGGAAGTACAGAAAAATAGCCACGAATTCTGGAAAAGCATACCATTATCTAAGAAGCAAGAAATTCGGAGGTTTTGAAGTTTATCTGGGCGATATGGAGGAGTTGCTCTATGATTCTACGAGGTAAGAGCATCGTGAAGGGCTATGCAGAGGGAGATGTTGTCGCTACTACAGAAAAAATCTCATTTCTGGAAGGTATAGATCCAACAACCTCACAAATACTTCAAAAATGCGATGTTGAAGGTCATAGGATAGAGGGGAAAATATTTGCTTTCCGTGGTGGAAGGGGAAGCACCGTGGGAATATACTCCATATACGGGTTGAAGTACTACGGAAAAATGCCCTTGGGATTCATAACCGAATACACAGATGACATCGTTGTGTGCGGTGCGGCACTCATATCCATACCATACATTTCCTCCATACCTGTGGAAGTCCTTAGAACCGGAGATTTCGTAGTGCTAGATGCCACCGATGGCCATGTGGAGGTCAAAGATGTAATACTCAGAGAGGTTGTTACCTCTTTCCTAAAAAAGGGTGATATGATAGCGATATTCAGAAGAAGCGGAAAGGTCTCCACTTACCGCGGAAAGTGGGCTGGAATATCTGGAAGTGTTGAGAGCGATGAAAGTCCGGAAGAGGCGGCTCTCCGCGAGATAGAGGAGGAGGTAGGAATCGGTAGAGAACGCTTATCTTTAATAAAATCCGGAAAACCTCTATATGTAAGAGATGGAAAAACGGTATGGAAAGTGTATCCGTTTCTGTGGGAGTTGAAGGGATGTGATGAAATTAATATAGACTGGGAACACTCGGAATACAGATGGATTAAACCCGAGGCACTGAAAAACTACGATACCGTCCCGAAATTATACGAAACATTGAGGAGGGTCTGGAGTGGTTAGGAAAATAAACATATCCTTGGCTATCGCTGTCATTATCTTTTCCGCCATTTTCACAATTTTTGCTGCTTCGGATTATTCCTCGGAAATATCTGAGAAAAGAGAGTATGGAAGAATAAAGTATTTTGATTTTGGTAAAGAGATTAATGACGAACTTTTTAATATTCTTGTGAAGTACGAGGAGTTTGTCCGTCTGTACGAAAACGATTCCTACGGATATGAAAAACTCCTCGGCTATCCCATGTATCTCTTCGCCTACGGCTATATGTATTGCGATCTGTACAACATTACATCATCAAATCTTTTCCTCAAAAAATTCTGGAGATGTGTGAATTTTTCTCTCGCCGTCAGGAATGGCGATTGGACATGGACGGGATACATAGGCTATCCATTCAAATCGTCGCTATACAACTTCATGGCGTACGAATTATATATACGGGCTTATGAGATTTCTGGAAACTCTACATATCTCAACTACGCCAGAAATTCCCTTCTAGGATTCACCAACGCTTCCTTCTCAATCTCCCACACTTACAACGCCAACATATTCGTCGGATGCGAGATTGTTGATTACATAATGAGATTCGGAAATGAAAGTGTACTATACAATCTCGCCAGAAAGTGTTTTGAATTTTCGCTTAGAGGAATTGAGGGAACAAAGTGGTATTACACAGAGGCAGACCTTCACGCTAGAAATTATTACGGAAGGAGCGCATTTTATCAGAATCTCGTAGTCACGAGCATGATGGAGGTAAGTGAAGGTATAAAATTGCTTTATCCAAAAATATGGAGTACTATAGGAGAAAAACTCCCCGATATGTTCAACTTAACATTGAACTATCTCACTCCCTCCCACACATGGTTTTATCAGGACGATGTTCTGGTGTACACAGAAGGAGCGGCGAATTTAATATGCAATCTAGCGGTGTTTGATTCTCTTTACAATCTGAATCATACCTCTTTGGTTAGGAACATAACCAAATTTTTATCTGAGATGCAGTGCATTAACGGGGCATTCTGGAGGGATGCTTATACAAAAGATGAAATTCTTCTGTGGTACACGGATAATGTTGGTGTAGAAATAGCGGAATATCTTAACGGTATAGGCTACAAGAGAACTTTTTCACCGGAGGCATTCAACTACACAACATTTATTCAAAATAATGTATCGTTTGTGGAAAACAAAACCTTTCAAAATCACACTTTTCTGATATGCGGAAATTTAAGCATGGAAAACTCAACGGTATCTTTTTACAATATAACGGCCGATAGAATTATCCTGAAAAATTCCACGCTGATAGCCCATCATAT
>CAYVVU010000053.1:1175-6208 GCA_964455305.1 uncultured Thermoplasmata archaeon | reverse complement strand
GAATCTATCTATTCTTATAAACTATACGGGAAATTTTTCTGGAGAGTTCGTCATGGCTATAAACTTTACGGGGAGAATATCCGCCGATTTCGTGCAGTTCTACGATTCAAACATAACAGTTAATAGTAATTGTACATTACGCGGAAAAAACTCTTCAATTCACGCGGAGAATATTTCCATAAAATTAGAACACATCTCGGATTGTTCTTTGAAAATATTGAATTCCACGATAGGGGGAGATTTTGCTTATGCGAGGAATTGTGCTCTAAGTATTGAGAATTCATCCATAAACTGCTGGAGAGTTCATTTTGATGAATGCACCCTCAATATAAAAAATGTACATTCGTATACCAACGAACTACTATATTGCAAAAACTGCCAAGGTATCCTGAAGGATTTTTATGCGGAGAGTATAGCAAGCAGAGGCGGGAATTTAGATTTTATAAACGGCATCGTTAATAATTCTATATCTCTTCTGCGGTCATCCATCCGCTTGGAGAATATTTCTGCCAAAAATTTCGGAGAATTTATGACGGATTTTACGAAGATATGGAATTCCTCCGTTTCCGGGAGAAAAATACTTCTGAATTCACTTGCCAACGATTCCATTTGCATAATAACAAGAAACTTCAATATAAGTGGGATTAACGCAATTGTCTACATCCATAGTTGCGTGGTGAATGTAGACAACTGCACGGGAGAATTTTACGCGTACTATTCAAGCATATATATCTATGATTCAAATTTATGGGGAAGCACCTTCTACTCCTCCATATTTTCTACACGCTCAGAAATGAATGTATTCTCTCTCGGAGGAAATGACATGAGATTTTTGAACTCAACCACAACAGCGTGGATTTCGCGAGTTAAAAATATATTCATTGACAATTCTACGGTAAGCATTGCTGCCTGGGAATCCTCGGATATACTTATGAGGAGATGCTTCCTACCGACAGATGGGTTCGTAGGTATGAAAATTGAAAATATAACGGTAGTGAATAACTATTTTAGGGGGATATTTTCCCTGTACCTTTTGAATTCCACGAACATCTCCATCTACGGAAATTCGTTCTATACAGAAGATGTTTACGATAATCGCAATCTGTACTGGAATTCCTCTTCGTACGGAAATTACTGGCCATCGTGGGCAGCTATTTACAACGATTCGGACGGTGACGGAATAATAGACAAACCTTATCCGATATATGGAGGAGTAGCGTACGATTACAAACCTTTGGCGGAGCCGATGGTTTACGAATATAACCCGCTCATTTTACTACTTATAATACCTTTACTTCTCGCAGTGCTCCGCTCTTTGAGTGCACATAAATTTCAAAGAAATCCCTAACTGGATTATTCGCCAGTTTATTCCTTAGGAGAAAATCAACCTGAAACATTCCCGCCGGATTTTCCATGGTTATGTCTATTCTGACCGGCTTTTCCTCACCTTCATCTATGCGAACTTCCTCTATGGATATCGCACTTATGGCGTGGATACTTGTGGAGCCCGCCTCAAAAGGTATTCTTGCCCTGCCTTTTTCCATATCAAGCGCATCGGAAACCTTGATAATCCCCGCTTCCAGAGTGAGAGGTTTTACCTCGGCGCGATGCGCATATATCGCGTGGAGAACTTCGCTCATTATTATCGTCGCTTTTTCCTCATCGTAAACTTTCAGAAGAATATTGGGTAAAATTTGCGAAGAAAGCACAACGGATATCTCTTCATGCTCATCCCTATGAACCGCATGGCCTATATCGTGCAGAGCCGCCGCGAGAAAAACCGCAACTTCTGCATCTTCATAATCCAAGCCGTAATCCTTGCAAATATTGGGCGTTATTCCTCTTTTTCTCAAAATTCTTAGTATTCGCAGCGCTATGTTCGCCACAATTTTAACATGAACCGGTCCGTGATCATTTATAAGTAGGCGATCTATGGCAGTTACATTTGAACATCTCCACAGAGTTCTTAATGTTTCATTGGAATTAACGATATCAATTATCCTGCGAAGTTTTTCATTTCCTTCAATCGGAACCCTTATTTCCATCCTTTCACCAAATCGCACAATGAGACATTATGTATAAATTTTCCGAGGTACGAAAAATTTTATACCGTTTCCCAATATCCCTATCCCAACGGTGTGAGTATGGGCGAATTACTGAAAGAGATGGAGGAAAGATACGCGAAATTGAAAAGGGATATGGAACTGCACAAAATGCTTAGAGATAAATATAACGCCGAGATGAAGGAATGGGCAGCCAGAAGAGACAAATTGAACGAGGAAGTTAGACAGAAGGTTAAAGAAGCGAAATGGCATCGCGAGGAAAGAAACAAATACAACGAGCTCACTAAGAAAGCAAAGGAGGAGAGAAGTAAATACAATCAGGAAGTAAAGGAACTCAACAAAAAGTACCGAGAACTTCTGAAAAAATACACGAAGAATAAAAAAGATATTCCCGATTTGAACAAATTGAGGAAGAGATTGAGAGACTTGGAGTTCAAGCAGCAGACCATGGTTCTTAGCAAGGAGAAGGAAAGAGAGCTTGTTGAACTCATAGATTCTCTCTACAAGAAAATTTCGGAATACGAGAGGATGCTGGAGGAAGAAATGAGGAAGCACGAGGAACTTATGGAAGTAAAGAAAAAACTTGAAGAGGCAAAGAAGAGAGCCGAGGAGGCGCACAAAAAAGTAGAGGAATACGCAAGAAAAGCCCAAGAACACCATGAAACCATGAACAAACTTTTTGAAGAAATAGACGAGCTTCGCAGAAAAGCGGATGAGATGCACGAGAATTTCCTTCGCGCTAAGGAGTTGGCAGATAAAGAGCATGAGGAATTTGTCAGGTTACGCAGAGAAGTTAACGATTTTGAGAAAATAATCACTGCGTTGAAGAAAAGAAAAAGAAGGAAGAAGAAGGAGAAGAAGAAGACGGAGCTTATGAAGAGAGCCGAGGAAATTTACGAGAAGTTCAAGAGAGGAGAGCAGCTCACCACGGAGGATTTGCTTATATTGCAAAAAGCGGGCTTTCTATGAAAATAGAGCCAATAGTTTCTGATTCCATGGGCGTAAGATCTCTTTGTGTTTATGTTATTACTGAAGACGCTAGAATACTCATAGATCCTTCCGCCGCCCTCGGCCCCTACAGATACGGATTACCGCCGAAACCTGTGGAGATCGCAGCATTAGAGCATTATAAAGAGGTCATAAGAAAGTACGCAGAAAAATCGGATATCTTTATAATTTCCCACTATCACTACGACCATTACGACCCGGCGGAAAATTTTTACGAAGGTAAATGGGTTTTAGCGAAGGATCCGAGGAAGAATATAAACCGCAGCCAGTTCGGTAGAGGAACTTCTTTCTGGAAGGATTGGGAAGGAAGATGCAGAATGGATGTTGCTGACTCAAAAAAATTTGAAGTTGGCTCAACCACAATAGAATTTTCCAAACCCGTTCCCCATGGAAATGAGAGAACCCGTTTAGGATATGTTGTTATGAGTGTGATTGATGACGGGAGCGAAAGATTACTTCATGCCTCGGATGTTCAGGGACCTATTGTTGAAGAAACTGCAGAGATAATTTTAAACTTCAACCCTGATATAGTGATAATGGACGGACCTCCAACATATTTCCTTGGATACAAATTCTCTCAAACCGATTTGAAAAGGGCCATAAAAAATATTTTGAGGATTGCAGAAGAGGTAAATGTTCTCGTTCTGGACCACCATCTCTTGAGAGATCTAAAATATAGAGAGAGGCTGAAGGAAATTTACGATAATTATGAAATTCTGACTTTCGCGGAGTATCGTGGCGAGGAAATAAGGATGCTTGAAGCGCACAGAAAGGACCTTTAAGAGTAGTTCTCCATAATTTCCCTCATAACTTCAACCACTTCTTTGCTGTTCGTGCATCTTTCGTATTTTTCCAAGAACTTTTCGTTGAGGCGGAAAAATTCATCTGAAAACGAAAATCCTTTTAGAATTTCTCTCGCTTGATTTTTAAAACCGAGGATGTACAGCGCCGCGCTCACGGCTTCCGCAGTACTGAGTTTGAAAGGTCTTCCGTAATTCACGGGATTACTGGCTATTAAAAAAGGCAGAGCCCTATGCTCCCCGCCTATTTTTGCAAAAACTTCTTCCACCTTCTCCCACGAACAGTCCACGGCCACTATTCCACAAAGTACTGCTGTTCTTCTATCTTCTCTTGAAAGGGCTTTTTCTGCGAGAGGAGATAAAACCACACCGCACCTAACATTTCTGACGAATCTTGCCCTTCCGAATCTCACAAGTTTTTTCGCCGTGCATTTCTTCGGGTCATCCTGCGCGAGATGTATTATCTTAATCTTTATCCTGTTCATCCTCCCGAAACTACCGGTATTAGTATTATCTCGCCCTCCTCCACAACCTCATCGTCCGCTATGACCTTTCCGTTGTGAACCACAAGCCACTCATCGGGATTGAGATTCATCTCGCTGAATATATCCAAAGGTGTAATTTTACCAGAAAATTCGCGATATTTCTCCTCACCTATTATTCTGACCCTTATCATAAAAATATAAAAATTTAGGATGATGGGGGCGGCGGTGGAGGCGGCTGTTGTTGATACTGCGGGTACTGCTGTTGTTGTTCTGGTGGTATTGAGGGTGGCGGATAGTACGGCTGCTGAGGCGGCGGCGTTGGTGGATACTGCGGTTTGAGAACTTCATCAAACTTTATGTATGCGATAATAAGCAGAATTCCAACAATTACCCAAGAGGCAATTAACCCAAGAATCATCCATATAAGCAGCTTGTCTTTGGCTTCTCTGTATTGACCGTTCTCTGTCATGGATTTTATCTGGTTAACATTCATATAAACTATCAGGGAAAGTACACCGAATACGAAGACAATAATTGCATGTACCGGGAAGAATACATACTGTGCAAACGGTAGCCATGCTACTATCGCCCAAGCACCTACCAGAAATTCAAGTATGGCCACTATCAAAGCCAGTAACGCAGATATGTGCAACAGACTTATTATACATTCCAATTCC
>CAYVVU010000053.1:0-1165 GCA_964455305.1 uncultured Thermoplasmata archaeon | reverse complement strand
CTGTATACAGGGAAAAAGAACCAAGGTGTGTATATAGCCCAAGCCACGATACTATATACTCCCCAGAGAATCTCAAGTATTCCTATTACCAGCGCTAAAATTGCAGATATCTGCAACAGACTTATTATACTTTCCACTTCCGGTGGATGCCTAATGGGCGGGGCACCAAACTGTTGCTGAGGGTATTGATAACCTTGTTGCATTTTATAATCACCCCACACCATAAATGGAATATTGGTATTTAATATTTTTGCCGATAAGGTATAATTGCGAGAACAATATTCATATATGGAAATTCTTTTTGGCGTTTATGGATGAATATGTTCTGGCCATAGACGAGGGAACGAGCAGTGTCAGGGCGATTTTGTTCAACAATTCAGGCAAACCAGTTGCTATAGAGCAGCTGGAAATAAAATCCTATCATCCGCATCCCGGATGGGTTGAACAAGACCCAGAGGAAATCTGGAGAAAAACTCAAATTGTTGTGAGGGGAGTTATAGAGAAATCGGGTGTAGATGTTAGAGAAATCAAGGCGGTGGGAATAACGAACCAGAGGGAAACCACCGTTATGTGGGATAAAAAAGGGCATCTCTATAACGCGATAGTGTGGCAGTGTCGCAGAACATCACATCTCGCCGAAAAATACAGAAAAGAATACGGCGAGATTATAAAGGAGAAGACAGGATTAGTTGTGGATTCCTACTTTTCGGCTTTGAAAATAAAATGGCTTATAGATAATGTTGAGAAAATAAAAGAAAAAATACAGGAAGGAAAGGTATTTTTTGGAACGATAGATTCATTTCTTATTTACAAATTCACCAAAAACCATTTCACCGATGTTTCCAACGCCTCCAGAACTATGCTTTTTAATATAAAGAAGATGGATTGGGATGATGAACTCGCCGAAATATTCGGAATCCCCATGGATATATTGCCGGAAGTCAAAAATTCCTCCGATGATTTCGGATTCATTAATATCGGAGGGAGAGAAATACCAATATACGGGGTGGCGGGAGACCAACAGGCAGCGTTGTTCGGCGAGGTGTGCTTTGAAAAGGGAGATGTGAAGGTCACCTACGGAACCGGAAATTTCATAATGATGAACACCGGTGATGATATAAAAAATTCGGAGAATCTTATAACCACTGTTGGCTGGAAAATTAAC
>CAYVVU010000052.1:0-11000 GCA_964455305.1 uncultured Thermoplasmata archaeon | reverse complement strand
CGGTGTAATTGTCCACAGAATCCCCTACATCCGGATCAAATAATGTTACATAAATCATTCCTATTTTTCCCTTAACAAGAGGGGACGGATTGGTTGTAACTCCTAGCACTATAGGAGGAATATTCGGCTTTCCCCTCAGAGAAGATCGCCATATAACATTTGAATTTATCTTATCTACGAGAACAACACTTATTCCTTCGTCTGGAAGCAAAGTTATACTATCGGGATTCTCACTATAGTAGGTAAAAGAATCACCTACCTTGAAATCACCATCTGCTAAATCGGTATTTTGAGACCATAATGAGCTTATTTCTAATAATGTGTGTCTTGCAATACTCACGCTCCCATCATTGTGTGTTACAATAACAACAAAAAGCGTTGTTGAAGTTTTTAGCGTTTCACCGCCTATATTTTTTATCTTGAGTATAAAGAAGTTATTTTGAACGGTTTTTAAATCTACCGTAAATTCACCGTAAGTAGTTTGTTTTGGTTGAGGCATATTATTCACGAATATGTAGATACTTGAAAAGAGTATGACTGTAATGCTAAGTATCAGCAGATTGCCAATAACTTCCGATACACCTTTTTCTCTTCTTTTTATCTTCTTCATATGGCATCACCTCTAAACCATTGCTTGCATTCAACTACCGCAGAATCATATTTAAAATTTTCGCGGTAGGTACCTTATGTCTCCTCCTCCATGGACACACTCAGAATGTCTAAATCTTCCATTTTCTTTCCTTTTCTTTTCCTTATTTCTTCAATCTCCTCTTCAAGTTCTCTCTCAAATTCATATTCCGCTCTTTTCTTCCTGTAAACCATAAGCCCACACTCCCATGTTAGATATGGAAAAGAGGTACAAAAATCTTTCTGAAGTAAGGTTTATATATTGCTGAGCAATGTTATTCTGCCCGCCCGCCATGTATCCCCTGAAAAATGAAGGGGAAGCCACCCGGCGGGCAACACTCTAAACCTTTATATACATAGGCATATTTGGGTTATGCAAGGAGTTGAGCAAAATGATAAAGCCTCTGCAAGTACTCCACGGTAGTCTGAACAAATCGGTGATTGTTTCGGTTAAAGGAAACAGGGAATATCGTGGAATATTGGACGGATACGACCAACATATGAATCTCGTACTCAAAAAAGTTGAGGAATTAATAAATGGAGAGAGCAAAGGAGTATATGAAATAATGGTACTCAGAGGAGATAATGTTGTTTTTGTCTCGCCATGAGGTGATGTAGATGAGTAAGGGCACACCATCCATGGGCAAAAGAAGCAAAAACAAAACCCATATAGTTTGCAGGAGATGTGGCCACCACTCGTATCATATCAGAAAGAAGAGATGTGCCCACTGCGGATATCCGAACAAAAGGTGGAGATCGTATTCTTGGGCGAAAAAGAGGAAATGATAGTGGATAAATGTGGGGTCGCCGGTTTTAAATTTAAAAACAACAATGTTTTTCCTTATTTGTACTATTCATTAAGAGCCCTTCAACATCGCGGACAAGAAAGTGCAGGGATGGCGATATACTCAGATGGTAGTATTAAGGAACATAGGGCCATGGGGTTAGTTTCGGAGGTTTTTGAAAATATATATATGGAGGGTAATGTGGGTATAGGTCATGTTAGATACTCCACACAGGGATCATCCTCAATAAAAAATGCCCAACCCCTCGTTATGTTCACAAAAATAGGAATTATGGCTGTCTCGCATAACGGTGAGATAGCGAATGCCCACGAACTCAGAGAAAAACTGATGGCCGAGGGCCATACTTTTGTTACTGAAAGCGATTCGGAGATAATAGCGAAGGTAATATCAATAGAAACAAGTAAAACTGGAGATTTCGTTCTCGGAATAAAAAGAGCTATGAGGATTCTCCGCGGCTCCTATTCTTTGGCCATACTAATAAATGATAGACTATTCGGAATAAGGGATCCGCTTGGCATAAGACCTCTTGCTCTTGGTAAAGTAGATTTTGGCTATGGAATTGCTTCCGAAAGTGTGGCATTTGATTCCTTAGATGGAGAGTTTATAAGAGATGTTCTCCCGGGAGAGATAGTTGAGGTTAAAGAAGACGGATTCATAACGCATGCGAGGATTAAGAAAAAGCATTATGCTCATTGCATGTTTGAATATGTTTATTTCGCTAGGGCGGACAGCATAATTGATGGAAAATCTGTGTATGAGGTTAGAAAAAATCTCGGAAGGATCTTAGCGGAAGAGCAACCGGTTGATGGAGATGTTGTTGTTCCAGTTCCAGATTCCGGGAGGGCCCACGCTTTGGGGTATTCGGAGAAATCGGGAATTCCGTTTGCGGAGGGAATAATGAAAAACAGATATGTGGAAAGAACATTCATTATGCCTTATCAGGAGCATAGGGTTGCGGGAATAAAACTTAAACTCAATCCTGTAAAGAGTGTGGTTTCCGGGAAAAGGATAATTCTTGTGGATGACAGCATAGTTAGGGGGAACACGATGCTTAAAATAGTCAACATGCTGCGAAAAGCGGGGGCTAAAGAAGTCCATGTGAGAATAGGCTCACCACCAATAATAGCGCCATGCTATCTCGGTATAGATATGAAGACCCGCGAGCAATTTATAGCTACCGACAGAACATGGGAAGAAATTGCCCGCGCCATAAATGCGGATAGCGTTGGATATTTGAGTATAGAAGGTCTCGTAAAAGCGATAGGCCACGCAAGGGAAAACCTCTGCCTTGGCTGTTTAACTGGTGAGTATCCGGTGAGGATAAAAGGCGAGAAATTCCGCGAAGTAAAACAAATTGAAGATTACTGACACTATGGAAATTTTTGCTTCGCTCCCTTTCAGTACGCTCCGCAAAAATTTCCAGTGGACCGGCGGGGATTTGAACCCCGGGCCTCCTCGTTGCAAGCGAGGCGATCTACCGGGCTGATCTACCGGCCCCAAAACGGCGATGGGAAAAACTTATTTTAATTTTTTGCATATCCTCTTCTATGATATTGGTAGCGGTAATTGCGATAGTTGTTGCGGTACTGGTTTTCTTGATTTTTGCGGCGTATGTGGGGTATCGTATGGTAACTCCACCACGACTTATCGGAAAATGGAGCCCAAGAGATTTCGGTTTTGATTACACCGATGAAGAGTTTTCATCTGAAAATTTGAAATTGAAAGGATGGTTCATTGATAGAAATTCAGATTTAACGATAATCCCCCTCCACGGCTATACGGTGAGCAGATGGGATGAGGTTTATATGAAAGATATAATAAAGATTCTCGCCGAGGAAGGTTTTAATGTATTTGCTTTTGATTTCAGGGCGCATGGGGAAAGCGAAGGAAAGCATACAACACTTGGAGACAAAGAGATTAAAGATGTGATGAGCGCAATAGATTTTCTCAACGAAAAATATCCAGAAAAATGTATGAAAATAGGTATAATCGGATATTCCATGGGTGGAGCCATCGCTCTGAAAATCGCTGCTTTGGAAAATAGAGTTGCCTGTGCAGTAGCAGATAGTCCATTCGTATCTATGGAAAAAACAGGACCTAGGGGTTTGAAATACTTTGCAAATTTACCCAAGTCTCTCTACGGGATAGTTAAGATATTTTCATCTTCAATAGCCAAAGCAAACCTAAAAGAACTTGAAATTATTAACTATGCGGATAAAATTAAGGTTCCCGTTCTGATCATAGCCGGAAAAAGGGATCCGTTGGTCACAGTGAAAGAAGTTGAGGAATTCCGTAAAAGGGCAAAAGATAAGGTAGAACTCTGGATAACCTCCGCAGAGCATGTTAGGAGCATAAAGGATTTTCCCGAAGAATATAAGAAAAAAATTGTGGAGTTTTTCCGCAGGAATATGTCTCAGTAAAGATAATATTTATCCTTTGATATACTCCGTATATGAACGAAGTACGAAAAGAAATGATGTTTCAGGGAGTGAAGATACAGATAGTCAAAGGAGACATAACAAAAGAGGTTGTTGATGCTATAGTAAACGCCGCAAATTCATATCTTAAACATGGCGGTGGGGTAGCGGGAGCTATCGTCAGGAAAGGAGGATACGAGATACAGAAAGAGAGCGACGAAATAGTTAGAAAAAATGGACCCGTACCTACCGGAGAGGCGGTAGTTACCAACGCCGGCAAACTTAAGGCGAGGTATGTAATTCATGCGGTTGGTCCTGTCTGGAGGGGCGGTAAAGAGAAAGAGGATTCTCTTCTTTACAACGCTGTCTATAATTCTCTGCTACGAGCCAAAGAACTTGGATTAAAATCAATATCTATACCCGCGATAAGCACAGGAATCTTTGGCTTTCCCAAGGAAAGGGCAGCCAAAATTTTTGAAAAGGCCATAAGGGATTTCATAGAGAAGGAGAATGGAAGCATAAAGCTTATAAGACTTTGCAATATAGATGAGGAAACCACCGAAATATTTATTAAAAACATAAATTTCAAATAGGTTTGGTACAGTGTAGCAAAAGGAGAAAAACCTTATATAGTTTTATTGATAGGCAGTTAGGATGGAGAAATTTCTCCTTAGCGATTTGAAGGACGTTGTAATAAGAGAGGGCGAATTGAAAAAACTCCTTAGTATATATGATGAGGTGGGAAAAGAGGGATATCGCTGTGTTTTGATAGAAGGAAGTATGGGTAGTGGAAAAACAGCTCTTGTGGAAAATTTTGCATCTAGAGTTGACTGTCATTATCTAAAGGTATATGGTCTGAGTTATAACATACCCGAACCATACTTACCTTTCAGAATGCTTCTTGAGAGCGTTGAAAGGGAGAGCGGAACCGAAAAACTTTTCATAGGAGGGCATGAGGAAGTAGGAGGCATAGCGGACAGAATGAGAAAACTTTTATCCTTACTGTCTAAGGATAAGGTAGTCGTTCTTTTCGTGGATGATGCGCATTATTTAGATGATGGAAGTATAACTCTATTAATGTACCTTAGATACGCTTTGGAAAAAAATAGAATTATGGTAATATGCGCCTACCGTCCAGAAGAGGGAGGATCGCTCCGCGGAATATTAGCGAGATTACTCTCCGATCCGAGAACGGAGCATATGGTTCTCCGCAAACTTTCTTACGACAGGGTCAAAAAGATTCTGATAGATGATCTCGGCTATAACTTTTCCGAGGATGTGGTTAAGGTAATTTACGAGGCCTCTGGAGGTAATCCATATTTTCTAAACGAACTTCTTAATATTCTTCTATCTTCGGGAGCCATAGATAAGAGCCGTAAAGTTTGGAATCCCGATGTTTCACTTAAAGAAATAAAACTTCCGAGAACGGTAGCGGAAATGATAGCGGGAAGATTCAACGCCTTATCGGAAAAAACGAGAAAATTTTTATCGTATGCGGCCATATTCGGAAAGAGTTTTGATTTTGATGATGTAGCCGAGGTATCTAGTTTGGGGGAAGATGCGCTGGATGCTCTGGAAGAGGCTATTAACGCTGGTCTCGTAACGGAAACTCAGTTGGGCTATGAATTCACTAACCTTCAGGTCGTGAGAAGCATATACGATACAATAATGACGGAACGCAGGAAAAGAATGCATTTAAAAGTTGCTAGATATTTGGAGGAAAAGGGTGCTAGCGTGTATGATTTGGCTACACATTATTATCATGCGAGAGATATTGAAAAAGCCAAAAAATATCTTACGGAAGCGATGAGAAAGGCACAAGGTGCGGGAGCATACAGAGAATCACTGTGGTTCATAAAATCCCTGAAATCGCTTGGCGTTGAAAACGATGAAATAAGATTTAGGGAGGGATTGGCATATTGTACCTTAGGGAATTATGGCAAAGGTCTGGACATTCTTCTTTCAATTCCTAAGGAATCGCCTTTTTACGAAGATGCTGTCATAACAAGTGCTCTTATACTTGAAGGAAAGGGAGAGAGAAGTCTGGCTGCAAATATGCTTATAGAGTTATTTGAGAGGACCGAACACAAAGTAAAGGTAGGCTCTAGACTTGTCGTAACTTTATCTAGGCTTGGAAATATTGAAGGAGCCAAAAAAGTCCTTGCCCGCATGAATATAGATGATGGTAGTCCAATAGACCACTACTTCCTTGAAAAAGCCCATGCAGTTTTTAATTACTATGCAGGTATAGGAGATGAGGCCCTCAAGCACTTTATAAAGGCTCTGGAATATATAGAAAAAGTTGAAGATTTTGAAGTGGAGAAGGTTAGGGCGTATTCCAATCTCGGTGCGATGTACGGTATTATGGGAGATGCGGACAGATCCGAAGAGTATTTCAAGAAATCACTGGAACTTGCTGAAAAGATAGGATATGTTGAAGGTATAATGTATGTTTATATGAACTGGAGCGAGAGCTTGCGATATATGGGCAGATACGAGGATGCACTTAAAATGCTTAACAAATGTATGGAGATGGCGAAAATTTTCGGACATCTGGATGTTTATGCGGGCTCCAAACTCAATTTTGCTTGGATATATTTGGAAAAGGGAAAATACGAAGATGCTTTACACGCAACCTCTGAGATAATAAGGATGGTAAACGACGCTTATGTTTATAGTGAGAGTTGGTTCGTTATGGGCTATGCCGCAATGTGCCTCAACGATAAGGGTTGGGCGAAGTATCTCAGAAATGCTGTGAAATCCCAACCACAAAAAATAAGAAAGATGTTCTGGAATGAATTGCTCAAATTTGAACTAAATGGAAATAAGAGTGATGTTGAGGAATATTATAGAAAACTTCCATCTTTTGAGAAGGTGTTTTACAGTCCTTTTATAGCGAGAGTATATGTGAAAGAGGGCAGTAAAGAGAAAATAAAGGATGTCATTAAGATTCTGGAGAGATATTCTCAATACCCCAGAGTAAAAATAATAAAGGAAGCTCTTGAGAAACTCATCTCTGAGGATTATGAAGGTTTCCGTAATTTAATGCTTGAAAGTCATCTGCCGTTCTATCTGGATATCATGAGGTATAAGGGTACATGCTCAGAACATCCCTAAACTTTTTATATATCAAAGGTATAGGCGGCCCCGCAAACGGGAGGAATACGCATGGTTACGGTGTATGATGTTCCAGCGGACAGATTGATCGCGAAGGTCGCTGAAAAACTTAAAGATAAAGTGGAGCCGCCAGAGTGGGCTATGTGGGTAAAAACAGGAAGACACAAAGAAAGAGCGCCAGAACAAGAGGATTGGTGGTATATTCGCCTCGCCTCCGTTCTGCGAAAAGTTTACATTAAAGGGCCAATAGGCACATCTCGTTTGGCGGCGGAATACGGCGGTAAGGCGGACAGGGGCTCCAAGAGATACCATGCGGTTAAGGGTTCCAGAAATATAGTCAGAAAATGTTTGCAACAACTTGAAAAATTGGGTTATGTTAAGAAGGATAAAGAAGGTAGAGTTATAACTCCGCAGGGAAGGTCATTCTTGGATAATGTGGCTTACGAGGTTATGAAGGAACTCGTTAAGGAAAATAAGGATTTGGAAAAGTATATGAAGTGATAGAGTATGGAAGAGGATAAAGAACTGGAGGAAATACGCCGCAGAAAATTGCAGCAACTGCTCGCTCAGAAACAGATGGAGGAGGAAGAGGCAGCAAGAGAAGAGGCTGAACTTCAAAAGGCCGCGATATTGAGAAGAATATTAACTCCAGAGGCTAGAGAGCGACTGGCCCGCCTCAAAATGGTTAGGCCTGAAGTGGCCGAGGCGTTGGAAAATCAGTTGATATACTTGGCGCAGACGGGAAGAATAAGAAGTATGATAACAGATGAGCAATTGAAAGAAATCCTTAGAAGATTAACCTCAAATCGTAGGGACATAAGGATAATAAGGAGGTAGTTTAAATGGCTAGAAATAAGCCTCTTGCAAGGAAATATCGTTTGCTTCGCGCAATGAAGCAGAATAGGAGAGTGCCAACTTGGGTAATAATAAGAACGGCAAGGAAAGTAACCACGCATCCCAAAAGGAGGCATTGGAGAAGAGGAAGGTTGAAGGTTTGAGGTGGTGAGGTATGGCGGAAAATGAAAGAATATATACTATTCCTCTCAGAAAGGTGTTGAATGTTCCCCGCAGCGTTAGGGCACCTTACGCCATACGCTTAATCAGAAAATTCGTTGCCCGTCATATGAAGGTTCCAGAAGAGAATGTGTGGATAGACAACCGCGTAAACGAGAAAATATGGGAGAGAGGAATAGAGAAGGTTCCGAACAAGATAACGGTGAGAGTTATAAAATTTGAGGAGGAGGAGACCGCTGAAGTCCTCCTTCCCGAGTAATTTGATACTCTGGGGGGCGAGGGGTAAGATAAATACTGAAAGAATACCTCAAAATATTTTCGTGTACGATTCATCGCTAATTTTTGGAAAAGAACACATTATTGCGGCGTATCTGAATGCTGAGAGAAATTTTGAATGCGGAAGGAACATATCATCAAAAATGTATGTGGAGGTAATGCTCTATCTCGCAGGAACCAGACAAATTAGAGAGGCGATGGAAATTTATAGGCCAAAACCTGAGGGAAAATACGCGATACTCTTCCATAAAAATTTTGAAGAAGAAGCAAAGAAAATCGTAGAGGAAAACAATTTAATGAGGGACGATTCTGTTCTGGAAATAACCGAAGAACAAATATCCAATCTCCGCCTCCAGGGAATTTTCTGTGATAGGCCCTTGGAATTCGTGCTGGAGAGGATGGCGATTTTGAACATTCAAAGATGATTCCTTATTTTTTCCAGTTGTCTCATCACATATTCTCTAATCTCTTTCGCGGTAGGCAATTCTTCCACAATCTCTCCGTTTTCCACATATTTTTTAAGCATTTTCTCTCCAAATCCCTTTGAGCCCTGAAGATATACATAGTATTCCAGCACATCTTTTCTAAAAACTTCTTTTCTTCCCGAGTACTTTCCTCTCTTCGCCAACGGTTTTCCTTCCACCTCTACTATATCCATTGCGTAATCCACAGTGGAAGCGTTGGATATGTATGTTCCCACACCGAATCCATCCACAACATCCGCCAATTCTTCTATAGCCTTCTCATCTATCCCGCCAGATACGAAAATTTTTACATTTTTGTGACCGCGGGAGTTGAGTTCCCACCTAACCTCCTGTATGATATCCTTAAAGTTTCCCCTTCTAGATGAAGGGGTATCCAACCGAACTGAATGGAGATTTCTGAATATTTCTGCTGCCTTTATTGCTGCGAATTTTTCATCGTTGAAGGTATCTATAAGCGCAATTCTCGGAACATTCTCCGCCATGATTTCATCAAAAGCCCTCCAAGCTTCATCTTCACCCATAACGAGCATGAGGGCGTGGGGCATGGTCCCCTTAGCTTCTTCCTTCACGAATTTGGACGCGATAACACTTGAAAAACCGTCGCACCCCCCTATGTATGCGGCTCTATCTATCATGGGCGCGATGGCCGGGTGCATTCTCCTCACCCCGAATGATAGTATGAGTTTGTCCCACGCTTTGAGACGGAGTTTGGCGGCACGCGTCGCTATTCCCGATGCCTGACATATGAAGCCTAACGCAGGAGTTTCGTAAACAGCGAAATCATCATAGCATCCTTCTATGACCATAACGGGTACGGGAACACCATTCTTGGAAAATGGTGTGAATATTGTTCCTTCGGGGAGGGCGTAAAGATTCACAGGAATGCCTTCCAGAAGTTTCACAACCTCTTCAAGACCCGCAAATACAACCCAATCTATCTTTGTTGAGTGGTATGTGAACTCCGCAACTACCTTTTTCCGTATCCCCTTTTTCCTTAGAATATCCCTCGTACGCTGGAAGTATATATCCGTTGTCAATCCCTTCTTTATTTCTTCCTCCGTTGCCATATGAAACCTTACCATTTGCTTACCTCCTCCAGTTTAACTATTTTCGCACCGTAGACCCTTTTCATGTATTCCAGAGCGTTTAGCTTCGTTTTCTCATCTATACTTTCGGTACATTCTTCACAGATCGCAACCTCATAATTTCTGAAAAAAGCGCCCGCTGCGGTATGCTGAACGCATATATCCGTGGAAATTCCCGCCAGTATAACTTTCTTAACTCCGAGGTTTCTGAGTATGGTATCCAGAGGGGTATTGAAGAAGGCATCGTACCTCATCTTTTCTATGATTATATCTTCGGGTTCGGTATCAAAAATTAATTCCGTCCCTTCAGTGCCAAGAACGCAGTGCTCTCCCCACACCCTAAACTCAAAATCCTCGGGCAGATGAACATCTTTGGTGAATATTACCCGCCATCCTTTCTCCCGAGCTATTCTTATTAGCTTCTCCACTTCTTTCGCACATCTCACTGCTCTATCGCTTCCGAACTTTCCCGTCACGAATTCCTTAACCATATCCACAACGATAACCGCAAACATCACCAAGGCACCTCCTTCTTTCCCATCTTGTATCCCACAATATTAACTAATCTGTGGAGTAGGGGAGTAATGAAGAGTATAAAAATTATCGCCGGAAGATTCCAGAAAGCGTATAGGAAAAAGTCGGGGAAGAATATGTAGGTGAGGAGGAAAGCGATGAAGACAAAGGGCCATTGGTCAAGCAGGAATCCCTTACCTCCGCTCTCTATTCCTATTCTCCTTTTAATGAAAGAGCCGAGGGCATCACCGAGCATTGAACCCGATGCCAAGGAGAGAATTATTAGAAAAGCTGTGAAAAAATTATCGGAAAATGTTGGAAACAATTCGTTAGGAAAGAAAAAAGATATTGTGTTCTGTATCATGCCTACGAATACACCTCCAAATATTCCTCCGAAAAATCCGCGCCAGGTCTTTCCCTTTCCCAGGATTCTTCTGCCGTCAACGAAATTCCTTCCGAAATCCATGGGGACTTTTCCCCGAAATAACACGGCGGAAGGATTGGCTATGTATGCGGGAAGCATATACCAGAGGGCGCGCAGAATTAAGAATATGGCATTGCTCATACAAGTTTGTGTCCGCAGTTAGGACAGAATTTCGCTCCGGGAGGAACCTGCGAACCGCAGTTCGGGCAGAAATTGGCAACCGGAAGTTTATAACC
>CAYVVU010000051.1:2797-11067 GCA_964455305.1 uncultured Thermoplasmata archaeon | reverse complement strand
GGGCAACATCTCTTTCTATCTCCTCAACACTTGCCCTGAAAAAGTCAATTATGGATGTCATGCTGGAACATCTGTAACCATTTTCGTATATCGGATGTTCGGTTATTACGAAATTAACTTCGTTTTCCATATCTCCCCTTAGCATCCTCGCCGTGGATAAATTGCCTATGAGCCAGTAATTCGGGAAAAAAGATGTTCTGTAAACTCTGTTCACATAAACGCTTATATTACTATCGGGTCCGTATATTGTCATCTCACCGGGAAGTATGGGAGATTCACTACCTATCCATATTCCCTCGCCGTTATATTTGAGAATACCGAGAGTATCGTTTATTCCGAGGAAGTATGTGATGTAGGTTTCGTTATCTTTCTCAACAGTGATTTTTACGAGGATGCACGAACTACCATTGAATTTTCCTTCGGGAACTCTGCTTTCATAGAGATCGGGGTTAGTGGATATACAATAATAGTTGCTTTTGAACCTCTGCAACAAACCTATGTTGGATTCGCGAAAGCTATCAGCTAGGATGAACATCGTGGTTACGAACATTATGGCAACTGCCATAGCAAATATCGTCACATAGATGCGTCTGCTTGTCTTAACAATGAGATATCTTAGGGCCATCACAACCCCCAGGTTGGCTTCTCCTTCCTTTTTATCCTTGCTACTTCCTCAAGCACTTCCCTCTCCTCAAAGCTCAGTTCCATGGAAAATAACTTTCGGGCGTGGCTTTCCGGTATATCCACATACAGTACATCGTTGGGTTTTATCTGTCTTCCCACGGTTGGCCCATCTATGGCTATGGCTACCTCTTCCCCCATTTTCGCTTCCCTTAAACTTTGGTCTTGAGTCCTTATACTTTTAATAACTCCTATAACCCTACCATCCTCCCGCATCAATCTCTGCCCCGGTCTTATTCTGCCCGCAAGAACGCGGACGCCAACTATCGCAGGTTTTGAAATACGGAATATATATTCAGGAAGAATCTTTATCTTACCGGGATATACAATCTCCTCCCTGCTTGCTTCTTCAAGCTCTCTCTTCCTCCTCTCAACCCATTCCTGATAATCCTCCACAATCTTGTATATTATGTTTCCAGTTAGTATTTCCACCCCGCTTCTCTCCGCTTCCTCTCTTGCATCATCGTAAACTTTCACATTGAAGGCCAGAATCACTCTGTATAAAGGATTGTTTTGAGCTGCCGCTTCAACCACATCTCTCTTGGATACATCACCAACCTCCGCCTTCCTTATCGGTATATTTGCCTTTTTGAGTTGGTATCCTAGGGCCTCTATGGAGCCGAGAGCATCCCCCTTAACCGTTATTCCCTCATCGCTTGTTTCTACGGAAGGTCGTAGTTCCCTAGATATCTCCTCTTTCAACTTCTCTTTATCTTCTGAAACTACAAAAACAGGGCTTCCCGATATCACACCCTCAAGGTCTGGGGCGACTATTTTAACTCCGCAAGCGGCACTCACCTCCTCAACCGGTACGAATCTATCGGTGGGGTCTCTCATCTCATCCAGCGGCTTGGGCTTAAATATACCCCGAACTTTAGTTATTTTTATACCTGTCGGCGTTGCTATCATTATCTCATCGCCTTTTCGTAAGCGGCCAGAGTAGAGGATGAGATCTATCGTTGTGCCCATCCCCTTCTCCTCTTTGACCTCAAGTACCGTTCCCCTTCCCGGGCCTTCCTCTTCGTGCCACAGCCTCTCCTCCAAGAATTTCTGCGCTAATCCCACAAGAACGAGCAATAACTCCTGTATTCCTATTCCCAATTTTCCGCTGGTCGGAACTATCGCAACCGTTTTTGTGAAATCGGAAATGCGGTCAAAGCGCTCCGCGTTGAATCCGTGGTTGTATAGAGAACCAACCAACTGATAGATTTTTTCCTCCAGAGAGGCTACGACATTTTCCTTCTGTTTGTTCAAAGCCACTAAAAACGGCTGGTTTTCGCAGTTTTTCCAACCCTTTATCCTGTCTATTTTGTTCGCGGCAACAACAAAAGGGGTGCGATACATCTTAAGAACCTCTATGCTCTCCACAGTTTGAGGCATTATGCCCTCGTTTATATCCACGACAAGTACGGCCAAATCAGCCAATGCGCCTCCCCTAGCCCTAAGAGTTCTGAACGCTTCGTGGCCCGGAGTATCTATGAAAAGCAAACCGGGAACCTTGAACTCCTTCCCCTTAAGCAGGGGTCCGCAGAGTTTTTTTATCGCTTCCAGAGGAACTTCCGTGGCGCCTATATGCTGGGTTATTCCCCCCGCCTCTTTTCTCGCTACCGTCGTCCCCCTTATCCAATCAAGGATTGTTGTTTTTCCGTGGTCCACATGGCCCAGGACACTGACTATAGGTTGTCTCAATGCCATAATTAAGACACCACCGATACTTTATCAACTTTTAGCGAGGGAACCATTCCGAAATTCATAACTCTAAGAGGGAAGAGTAGCAGGAATTTGTTATCCTTTCCCATAACAGCGGATGAAAACATATCCACGAGATTTCCGCTGAGCATCACATTTTTCACCGCATACTTCACTTCTCCTCTCTCAATGTAGAGAACGGGGGCCATTGTTCCCACGGAGAAATCACCCGTTTCGTAGTTTATTGTATGGAGGCCGGTGACATAATTCACCACTATGCCCTTATCCACCTCCTCCATCAAATTCTTTGAATTTCCATCAACCTTTATCGTATATGGAACTCCCTCCGGCCTGCTTCTGAAATTTATTCCGCTCCTCGTGGCGAAACCTATGATATCCATATCCATCTTTTTGGCGGAGACCATATCTAAGGCGAAGTTCTTTATAACTCCGTTCTCAACAAGGTATCTTTTTCTCGTTGGCACGCCCTCATCATCAAAGCCCCTTCCGAATGGATTATCCTCTTCATCGCAGTATATATTCAAATTTTCCGAGAACACTTCCTCGCCAAATTTTCCGAGGAGGGGGCTCTGCTTCCTTCTCAGCGATACCCCACTCAGATACTGCACTAATATTCCGAAAAACTCCCGAGATGCTAGGGGCGCGAAAATAACCTCCTTGGGTTTTTCATCCAGAGTTTTTCTATCAATTCCACTCATCGCCATCTCGGCGGAGTTTTTTCCAACATCGTAAGGATTCATACCATCAAATTTGCTGTGTAGGGCAAAATCAATGCCCACCGATGGTGGATTGGATGGAATTACGGTGAACGCCGTAGCGCTAACGAAACTTCCCTTATCCCCCACCTCGCCCGACGAATTCGCTATCCTTCTTGAAAACACTCCGCAGGAAAAATTCGCTGAACTGACGATTGAGTTTTTGTTTTTATCCTGCGCACCATTAACTATATCCATAACCTTCTCTATACACTCCTCTTCATTCATATCCTTAATTCGCGGGTCATAAGAGCCATAATCTCCGGAGTTCCCTACTTCGGGAAATGATTCGTAGTTTCCTTTTTGAACCTCCGCAAGTTTTATGGCGAGATCAATCGCCTTCTCAATCTTATCCTCGGTGGGATTGGAGAGGTAAGTAAAGCCTAAGGCGCCGTCGCATATCACCCTTATTCCCATGCCTTCCTCTATGTTCTCCTGCGCTTTTTTCACGCGATTTTTCTCCACGCTCACATCAAATCTTTTCGCGCGAAGATGGTATACTTCAACTTCAACACCCTTATGCTCTCCGTATTTAATCGCATGTTCAATAAGCATCTTCATCTACCTCCTACAACCGCTTCTCTAACTCTTATATGCGGTGAGCCGTGTCCAACGGGAACGGTCTGACCCTTTCCGCAGAATCCGATACCCATAGAGAAATCTTTTCCCACACCATCAATCCCGTGAAGGATTTCAAGGGTGGAGCCGCTCAGGGATACATCCCTAAGAGGTTTGCCTATCTCACCGTTAACTATCTCGTACGCCTCCTGAGCATTGAACATAAAGGTGCCCGTGGCCGTATCCACCTGTCCGCCGCGCGAATCTTTCAAATATATTCCGTAGGAAATTCCCTCAAGTAACTCCTCAAAACTCATATCTCCCTCCGCTATGTAGGTATTGCTCATCCTGACTATCGGAGGATGGAGAAAACTCTCGGCCCTCGCCCCGCCGTTATTTTCCATTTTGAGTTTTGCCGCGGTCTCTTTGGAAAGTATGTAATTTCTCAGGATGCCTTTCTCTATGAGTAACTTCTTTTTCGCCTCGCTCCCCTCGTCGTCAAAGGGTATCCTTCCAAATCCCTCATTGTGCGTGGGGTCATCGTAAACGGTAAGGAGTTCACTCCCTATCCTCTCCCCTATCTTCCCTGCTAGGATGGATTGTCCTGAAAGAACCAGATCCGCCTCGCAGGCATGTCCAACCGCCTCATGTATGAACACGCCAGCCAATTCCTGATCCAATACCACCGGATACCTCCCACCTTTAACCGTGGAAGCATTAAGCAAATTCATGGTTTTTTCCACGACATATTCCGCCTCGGCGAACGCATCCTCCATTATTTCGTATCCTCCTATTTTCCCCACTCTCCCACGATAGGAGGACCTCTTACCTTCGCTGAGCGCCATGGCACTTATAGCCAGATAAGTTCTTATTACCTCATGACTAAGTTCCGAGCCTACGGTATTAACAAGCAATTTCTTTGAGTAGTTCATGTAGTATCTCACATTCCTCATCTTTATCTCTTCCTCCACACTGAGGATGGAATCTATCTCCCTCAAATCGGATATTTTCTCTTCATAAGAAACTTCCATGGGATTTCTCCCATTAATATTCTTGAATGCTCCCCGAAAACCGCTATCTTCCGCTAAAATATCTCTATCTGGAGATCTGGATGAAACGCTCATGGCCATTCTCTTCGCTTTTTCTATCGCTGAAACTATATCCTCCATTTTAAGCGAGGTTATGGAAGTGAATCCCCATCCACCTGCGTGAAAAACCCTTATACCTATTCCTTCGTCAGTTCCCTCAAAAACATTTTCAAGTTCGCCGTTGTTCATCTCCATATTCTCCGAGACTATCTTCTCGTACCGAAGTTCGGCGTACTCCACATCAATTTTTTCCAGCGAACGGAGCAGAGTATCCAAATCCATAGCAGCGGATATGTATTCGGAGATAAAAGTATTTCGTATGCTCCGCTTGGTTCATATACAACAAAAAAAGTATTTTTTATAATGCGCATACCCCTTCCAATGGACTCCCTTGAGAAAATAGCGGAGGAGATTAGAAACTGCAGGAAATGTTCCCTTGCAAAAACCAGAACAAATGCTGTTCCGGGGGAGGGAGATATTTCAAGGGGAATTATGTTTGTTGGTGAGGCCCCCGGCCGAAATGAGGATCTGCAAGGTAGGCCTTTTGTTGGCCAAGCAGGGAAGTTATTGGAAGATATGCTCCGAAGCATAGGGCTAAGCAGGGATGATGTTTTCATAACCAATGTGGTCAAATGTAGACCCCCCAATAATAGAAATCCTACGGAATGGGAGATTTTCATCTGCTCGCCCTATCTTGAAAGACAATTGAAAGTTATAAGGCCCAAGATTGTGTGCACTCTTGGCTTTTTCTCCACAAAATACATGATGGGAAGATTCGGCGTTGAAGTAAAGAGTATTTCCAGAGTGCAGGGAAGAATTTACAACTTTGAAGAATTTTCCATACTGCCAATGTACCATCCCGCAGCCATACTCTACAAAAGAAACCTTGAGAAGAAGTTTCGTGAAGGATTTGAAAAACTCCGGGAGTTTCTGAGAGAGAAGGAGATTTTATAGATATGCGTTCAATCTTGAAAATTTAAGAAGATGTAGCAAGTTTTTTATACAAAAATTGCATGTTGTATTTGTATATATCTGGAGGTGCTTTATATGAAGATATGGGAAATCTTAGGAATAATGGGAGGATTGATGATTGCCCTATCCATACTCGTTCCGGCAAATATATATGTGTATAAAGCGCCGAATAACGGATTTTCTGAAAAGGCATATATCCAGCATGGAATAATAAGGATAAATAACGATACTGAATTTTCTCAGATTGCGCAGCAGGAAGATTGGCCGGGTGACGGAAGCGAAAATAATCCGTATATAGTTGAGGGATACGAGATTGATGCGCAGGGAGAAGGAAATTGCATTTATATTGGTAATACAACAGTGCATTTCATAATCAGGAATTGCTACTTACATAACACCTCTTATCACTCATCGCCGTACTTTGAAGGTGCAGGAATTACTCTTTATAATACTACCAGTGGGATTATAGAAAACAATACCTGCAGCAACAATGGCCACTATGGTATTTATCTGTATAGCTCAAGCAGTAACACGGTTTCAAGTAATACCTGTAACAACAACGGGAATTATGGCATATTTCTGTATTACTATTCAGACAATAACACAGTTTCAAACAATACTTGCAGAGACAACGGAGATCGTGGTATCTTTTTGTATAATTATGCAAACAACAACAAGATTTCGGGCAATACATGCAACAATAATAGTGTTGGCATCTCCTTGTATTCATCAGGCAATAACACTATTTCAAACAATATCTGCGATTGCAACCAGAAACACGGCATCTATCTGTATTGCTGTTCAGATAGTAACACGATTTTAAATAACCTCTGTAGAAACAATGTTAGGGATGGCATCCTTCTGTTTTCATCAGGTAGCAACATACTTTCAAACAACTCCTGCGGCAATAACGATAGGTATGGCATCCTTCTGTGTTCGTCAAGCAACAACACAATTGTAGATAATTTGCTTTACAACAACACAAATTATGGCATTTACATACTCTCCGGTACACATAACAGAATATACAACAATTTCTTTTGCTACAACCATGATTCAGGAGATACTTTCAATCCCTCGCATATTCAGGCATACGATGATGGAACAAATAACTCTTGGAATTCTTCCTCTGGGGTAGGCAACTACTGGCATGACTGGGCGAATAATAATGATACGAACGATATGAACAACGATGGCATAGTTGACTGGCCGTATCCAATAGATGGCTCTGCCAGTGCGAAAGATCACTATCCTCTGAAAAATCCAACTGTTGTGCCGGAATTTTCATCGTTGAATTTGATGCCTATTATTCTGGCAATTTTTGTAATGGTTTATCTAAGGACAAAAAAGAGCTTTGCAAAATATCCATAAGAATTTTCCACTTTTTTATTTTTTTCTTTCCATCTTATCTCAATGGTTTTCCATCAGTGGGAAAAAATACAAATACCACTCGCCCATGAATGCTCTATGCAAGCCGTCGTACTCGCCGCGGGAGAGGGAAAGAGGTTGCGCCCATTAACCAAGAACAGGCCCAAAGTGATGATACCCGTGGGCAACAAACCCATTCTTGAATATATTATAGATTCTTTGGCCCAAGTAGGGATAAGAGATATAGTTATGGTTGTGGGATACAGAGAGGACAGCATAATATCTTATTTCGGTGACGGTTCAAGGTGGGGCGTTAGTATAAGATACGCCAAACAAAGCAAGAGGTTGGGAACGGCCCACGCCCTCTATCAGGCAAAGGATTATGTAAAAGGGAATTTTTTAATACTTCCAGGAGACAATATAATAGATTCGTTAACAATTAAGGACATAGTAGATAAAGAAATAAACACAATACTTGCAACTTATAGTGATATAACCTCCAAGTACGGTTCGGTGATTGAGGATAAAGGTAAAATAAGAATAGTAGAAAAGAAGAGGGGGGACGAGGGAGGACTTATTTTCACAGGAATTGCCAAACTTTCCACCAATATTTTTGAAATTATTAAAGAAAGTATGAAAAATGAGTTGTACGATTTGCCAGATATTTTAAATGAGTTAGAAAATTTAAAAATTTCCATTACAAAGGGTCTCTGGATGGATGCCATATATCCTTGGGACCTCTTGCGCCTTAACTTCACCGTTTTGAGAGATATTCCGAGAAGCGTATCGGGGACCGTTGCCAGTGCAAATATAATCGGAAATGTTTATGTTGGAGATGGAACAAAAATAGGTTCAGGCGTATTTATAAAAGGCCCTGCTTATATAGGGGAAAACTGCGTTATAGGAGAGAATTCCGTCATAATGCCCGGAACATGTGTTGGAGACAATGTTACGATAGGCGCATTCTCATACTTGGAGAACAGCATAATTATGAAATATTCCTCTCTGGGCAAATACTCCCTCGTACAGAATTCCATCATCGGAGAGGGATGTTCCGTGAGCGATAGATTCACCGCATTATCCGGTCGTTTCAAAAAAATACTAGATTACGAGATAATATCCAGAGAGAATTTTGGAG
>CAYVVU010000051.1:0-2787 GCA_964455305.1 uncultured Thermoplasmata archaeon | reverse complement strand
AGGAAATAACGCGAAAATTAAAGGGATGAAATATATAGCCGAAGACATCTGCGAGGAGGAGAGTGTGGTGTGATATGTGCGGAATAGTCGGCTATGTAGGATACAGAAATGCTAGCGAGGTGCTCAAAAAAACTCTGAAAAGGCTGGAATACAGAGGTTACGATTCCGCGGGTATAGCTGTTATAACCAACGGAAAGATCGCGGTGGAGAAAAGGAAAGGATATGTTTATTATCTCAATTTTTCTCTTGAAGGTAATGTGGGAATAGGTCATACCAGATGGGCCACACACGGGGCGGTAGAGGACAGAAACGCTCATCCATTCTTGGATTGTGGGAGGGAGTTTGCTGTGGCACATAACGGAATAATAGAGAACTTCACCGAATTGAGAAAGGAACTTATGGAAAAAGGACATGTGTTCACATCTGATACAGATTCCGAGGTAATTGCACATTTAATAGAAGAGAACTACGACGGTGATTTTCTGAGAGCGTTTATTAAAGCAATTTCTCGTCTAAAGGGCTCTTACGCCATAATAGCAATACACGCGGGCGAGAAAAAGATTCTTGGGGCAAAGAACGAAAGCCCACTGGTTATAGGTATTGGTGATGGAGAAAATTTTCTTGCCTCCGATATACCTGCTTTTTTGGAATATACGAATAGGATCATAACTCTTGATGACGGAGAGATTTGCGAAGTAACCGAAGATTCGGTTAAAATTTACGATTTGAGTGGTAAGGATATTAAAAAGAATGAGGAAATAGTGGAATGGTCCTCTGAAAGCGTGGAAAAAGGAGGTTATGAGCACTTCATGCTTAAGGAGATTCACGAGCAACCTATTGCTCTGGAAAATACTTTAAAATATCTTTTAGAACTTGAGCCGAATTTTGGAGATTTTGATAAAATAATAATGGTGGGATGCGGAACCTCATACCACGCCGCCCTTGTAGGGAAATATCTCTTTGAGGAAATCGCCGAAATACCCACGGAAGTCTATTACGCCTCAGAGTATAGATACAGGAAATATCTTGGAGATAAGGCGCTGGTTATCCTTATAACTCAGAGCGGAGAGACCGCAGATACCCTCGCTTCTGCGAGAATTTCCAAGAAATTCGGTATGAAAACCTTGGCCATAACTAACATAAAAGGATCCTCCATAACCAGAATTACAGATGAAACTATATATACTTACGCAGGTCCGGAAATAGGTGTTGCTGCCACAAAGACATTCATAACACAGTTGGCTGTGCTTCACTATTTGGCAATAAAATACGGATATATTAGAGGAAAAATTGATTCCTCTGAACTGAACTCCTTAATTTACGAATTAAGAAGGGCGCCGAGATATGTTGAAAGAGCTTTGAGTATGGAGAATGAGATAAAAGCTGTATCTGAAAAGATGGTGAAAGAGGAGAACATGTTCTATATCGGAAGAGGGATTAGCTGCCCAATAGCCATGGAGGGCGCTCTTAAAATGAAAGAAATATCGTACATCCATGCCGAAGCGTATCCCGCGGGTGAATTGAAGCACGGTCCTCTCGCCCTAATAACCGAGGGTACGCCCGTGGTGGCCCTCGCCCCGAAAGATAGTACTTACGATAAGATGATAGGGAATATAAAGGAGGTAAATGCGAGAGGTTCGTGGGTTATAGGAGTATCAAACTTTCCAGAACTCAAAGAGTTCGTTGACATTCTAATCAAAATTCCAGATACCCATCCTCTTTTTACAGTTTATCCGAGCATCGTGGTTCTCCAACTTCTCGCCTACCACACCGCAAAGTTGAGAGGATGCGAGATAGACCGTCCAAGAAATCTTGCGAAGAGCGTTACCGTGGAGTGATCAATATGAGGTATTTCGGCTCATCTGGTGTGCGAATGCCTTGGTCTCCACAGCTCCTGGAAATAGCGAGAAGGCTGGGATGCGCAGTTGGAAGTATATTCTCGGAGATCGTGGTAGGATACGATTCAAGAAAGACATCTCAGGCGATAACTTCGGAGTTCGTATCTGGCGTTTTAAGCTCTGGGTGCGATGTGTATCTCGCTGGAATGGTACCCACTCCCCTAATCGCCTATGCATCCCGTAACTACGATTGCGGAGCGGTAATTACGGCTTCCCATAACCCGCCGGAGTACAACGGAATAAAACTATGGAACAGGGATGGTTCCTCATTCTCCAAAAAACAGTGCGAGGAAATAGAAGAGATTATGGAAAGATGCAATATAGTTCGTTGGGAGAAAACTGGAAGATTGGCCGAGGATAACATAGTAGATGAATATATTGAAGATTTGCTCAAGGATGTGGGCAGTTCAGAAGTTAAGGTTGTCAGCGACCCTGGGAATGGGGCATCGTCGTATATAACACCAAGAGTTCTTTCGGAAATGGGCTGCAATGTGATTTCTCTGAATTCCCACCCGCATGGCTCTTTTCCGGGAAGACCATCAGAACCTTCTCCAGAAAATTTGGAGAATCTTAGGAAAATGGTTATTTCCTCCAACGCCGATATAGGGGTGGCGAACGATGGCGATGCGGATAGAGTGGTTGTGATAACAAAAAAAGGAAAGATCCTGAGCGGTGACGAAATCCTCGCCATCCTTGTAAAACACTTCGGATTTAACGAAATAGTGGCGCCGGTTGATTCCTCAATGCTTTTGGAAAAACTGTGCAAGGTGCATCGCAGCAAAGTTGGAGATGCTTTTGTGAGTATGCTTATGAAAGAAATAGGCGTTAATTTCGGCGGTGAGAACAGCGGAACGCAAATTTTTGCAAAGAGGATGTATGCTCCCGACGG
>CAYVVU010000050.1:0-11133 GCA_964455305.1 uncultured Thermoplasmata archaeon | reverse complement strand
ATCCTTCCCACTTCTGATTTTCCACCGAGTTTCAAAGAGATTTTCTCCGCTTGTATTTTCTCCGCCTTAACTGCACCTCCAATCTCAACTATTTCCGCCTCAATTTCCTTGCTTTTTATGGCACCGCCCACCTTCACTATTTCGGCGGATATTTTATTATCCACCCTTGCCGCTCCTCCTATGCTGAAAAATTCACAATATATTTCTTTGCACTTCAGCGATCCTCCAACTTTTATCTTTTCTGCCTCTATCTTTCCATTTACCTTAAGCGCCCCGCCTACAGAAACTTCCTCCGCTATCAAATTTCCGTTTACGGATGCACTTCCACCAACTTTGAATATCTCGGTCCTCAGAGAAGAGTCAAAAGATACCGCACCTCCAACTCTAAGTCCTTCGGCAAAGGATAACTTTTCTTCCTCTCCATTCTCACTTCTTTTCTCTGTACCTTCTTCCTCCTCTAAGCGGGAGAGTATCTCCTTGTATAATTCTTCGGTTATCTCTCCTTTTTCCAGCATTTCGTCAAGTTTTTTCTTCATATCTTCATCCATCCTTCTCACCGTATACCGTAAAGAAATGGAAAAATATAAAAATTTCTTGAAAAATTCAGTTTTTCCGTACATACTTCTCTGGAAAATTTTTCAACCAAAAAGTTAAAGTAATAAACTGCTATGTTGATGATATGGAAATCATCCATAGGTTGAGTAGCAAAGAAAAAAGAAGGATAATAGAACTTATAAAAAACGGCGTAAATCACCCAGAGGACATCGCAAGGAAAATGAACATAACAAGACAGGGTGTGGATAAACATCTTAGGGAGTTATATATGTACGGCGTAGTTGAAAAATACTGGGTTGTAGGAAGAAAGCCGAGGATGGTTTATAACCTGACTTCCCTCGGTATGTGGATATATGATGCCATGCTTTCCTTGGAAAAGGATTTTATGAGAAGAGCACGTGGAGAGTTCAAGGATATTCTCCGCAATCTTGATAGAGATTTTTTGAGTGGAAATTTAAGCAAAGAGGATTACCTTGCCAGAATAAACGAAGAGAAAAAGAGGTTTTCATGGATATCCACGAAAACTTAATATATCCCCATTGAATATCTTTTAATATGCGATTGGAAAAGTTCCTTGTGGGAGCGATTGTAGTACCTCTTATTCTCATGGGATTTGCGGTTATATCTCCGTACGGAAAGAGTGTGAACATGCAGGTTTCAAAAGGTTTTACATATTGGTCTGGAACTATATATGTTGATATATACAATCTGACCTGCGATCCGAATGGAGATTGGGGTGATGGTTTAACACCCGCTCCAGACATATACTACATAGTTTCGGTTAATGATCAAAGGCAAACAAGTCCAGAATGGTCAAATACCTACGAGGTAACTGATCCCTGGACAGCCCAATTTTCCATAACCACAAGGGATAAATTCGTCTGGATAGAGATAGAGGTTTTTGATAGAGACCCTATGAATCTTGACGACTACATCATAGACATAGACCCTTCGCCTGGCTATGCTCTTGACCTTGTTTTCTCCCTTGAAACGGGTACATGGGCCGGAGATACAACAGAAGGCCATGCTATAGGGGACCTTCCTCAGAACTGGGCAGAAATTTATTTTAACATAAGGATGGATCCTTCGCCCAATCCTCCTCAAACAATCAATCCCGCTAATCTGAATATAAATTACAAAGGGTTATATCTTCTGGGTATGGACGATTCAAACATCTATTTCCGCGTTCAGGATTTCTATCCATCTTTGGAAATATCCAATCCTACATCTTCCGCTGGAACTTTATTCGTGCATCTCGCCAACTTAGACCCTGACTTTATAACCTTCGGTGACTATGATTCCTACGCTTCGCGGGGGGTATATTCAGCAACACTAGCTTTGGATATCTCCGCCCACTCAACGATAAATATATATCCACATCCTTGGTACCAGAGTGATGACTTCTGGTTTTTCGCCATGGGAGATAACAGGCCTGGTAGCGGAGTAAGTATGTTCGGCGTGGAGGATGGCCCATACTCACCCTCACGGGAATACCGCACATTCGCTTATTACTTCACAGATGTGGTTAATCCCATATGGGGTGTGAACGACGGAGATTTGGTGGCTGGATACGGGGGAGGTCTCATTATAGACGATACCGACTACAACGGATTACCATCCTATGATATACAGTTCCGCACTCTGTACATGCTCACAGGCCTATCAGGCTCGTTTTTCTTTGCTTGCGAGGGGAACCACGACCCACCCAGATACTCTTGGATGCCAAGACATAGTAGTGAGTACATATTCAAGGAGTATTTCGGAGATCTGTATTATTCGTTCAACTATTCAAATACGCATGTTTTAATTCTGGATTCCTATGAAGATAAGGCGTGGTCGGATGGCACAAACTGGTGGGAATGGAACGGAAATCCGACCTATGGAGGATACATATATGGGGAGCAGCTTCAATGGATAAAAAGGGATTTGCAGGCATCTTCTTCCTATACACACAAAATAGCAGTTTTCCATCATCCGATAGAGAACAAACCTGATGGAGACCATGGAGACAATAGTGAGTTTTTCAACGAAACAAACGCTGTGGAACTAGTGAATACATTCCTCCAGTACGGTGTGGATTATATTATAGTCGGCCATGTACACAATTACTCGTTTTACTATACCTACATCAACGGCTCTTCGGTTAGTTCCTCGTATTCTCCCCAGCCAAATTCAATACCCACACTGATGACCGGTGGTGGAGGAGCGCATAACGCTGTGGATTGGATTGTACCTGATATAGAGGGCAGTTACCACTTCTGCTTGGTTCATGTCACACCCAACGGATACCAACATTATCTATACAAGTATGAGGATATAACCGATTCAAACGGAAATCCATTAACTACTATTGAGTTCCTAGGTTCAAATGACGGAAGTATAAACGATCTGAGGGCTATCATACACAACCAAGCATCAAAATCATTCCCGTACATAAGATTGAAATTCTATATGCAGAGTGGATACAGCTACGCAGCATATTCAAATACAACGCAGAGTTATGAGAAGATTTACCAGAAAGATTTTGGAGATTACACCGTGGTGTATGTTGAAACGAATGTATCCGCTTATCAGGATAAAGAGATAAGAGTATTCGTTCCTCAACTGAGCGGAGTTATGGAAGGACAGTACGATATAACGACCGATAAACCGTATGTGGAACTTATACATAACTTCACATACACCGGCAATGTGCCCGCAGATATCACAATAACAGCAGATTCCTCAGCCGGTTGGGCAACAAGAATTTATTATCCCAACGGTACTCCTCTTAGCACGGTGCACATGAATCCGGGTGATAAGGTTACTTTCATAGTGAATGTTACCGTAGGGCAGGGTTCATCGGATATAGTGGTAGCAGCATACTATTCATCCACCCTGCTTGACAGCACCGTGGATAAAATAACCAGCACCGTTAACGAAATAACCTATATTCTCATCGTTCTGATAGCCACCGTGGCTATGATCTTAATATTTATCGGAATATCTGGAAAGCGCGGAGAAGGATAGTAATTTCTACCACAATTTTTTTATACGATATGCTCATTTTGACATAACGATGATTAAGAAACTTATTATGGGAATAACTGTTGCACTTGTTATTTCCGCCGTGGTCTATTACTTCGTCAGTCATAGTGAAGAAAAAATCGTTGTTTTCTGCGCCGGTAGTTTGGCCGTTCCATTTAAGAAAATATCGGAAAACTTTGAGAAAATTTACGGATGCACAGTTTACTTGGAGGCTGGAGGAAGCGTTGCTATGGCCAGAAAGATGGTGGAATTGGGTGAGAAGGCGGATGTACTTGCGGTTGCCGATTATAATGTTATAGAAAGATACATTATTCCCGAGTATGCTAGTTCCTACACAATATTCGCCTCAAATGAACTCGTCATCGCATATACGAACAAAAGCAAATATTCCAATGAAATAAATTCCTCCAACTGGTACGAGATACTAAAAAGGGATGATGTAAAGATAGGTATATCTTCTCCAAACCAAGACCCGTGCGGATATCGCTCCATAATGCTGTTCAAACTCTCAGATATATATTACAACGATTCCCTGTTTTCGGAAATTATAGAAAAAAATCTGAATGTTCGGTGCGAGTATGTGGATGGTAACTTCACAATCTATGTGTCCGATGACCCCTCTCTCGTTAAGGAGAATAGCAGAATATACATAAAGCCGAAATCCGTTGAGCTTCTCTCCGATCTGGAGGCGGGTACCATAGATTATGCATTTGAATACAAGAGCGTGGCCGTTCAACATAATCTGAATTACTTGGAACTCCCGGATTACATAAATCTTGGAAACTCTTCCTTGCGAGATATTTATTCAAAAATAAAAATCGTTTTGGCCGATGAAAACGAAATAAAAGGTGATGCAATAATGTATGCTGCTACAATTCCCAACAACGCGGAGAACAAGGAGATGGGCAAAAAATTCTATAACTATTTGATGGGAGAAGAAGGTAAAAAGATACTCATGGAGTGCGGGATGAATCCTCTGCACATAGAGGTAGAAGGATGAAGTCAAGAATAATCTTTTCTTTTATTTTCGTGCTCATATGCGCTGTGATGTCCCTTTGGCTTTTCGCAATTTCGGTAGTAGTGGCTATTATCCTTAATTTCTCAAAGAAAAAAATTCCTTTGGGAATATGTTCTGTTTTTCTTGCATTTGTTTCTCCCATTTATCCACTACTCCTTCTACCATCGCTTATCGCTCTATCAATCTATTTCATGGAGATCCTCAAAGAAACGGAAGGTTGGGTTAGAACCTACGCTTTGTTTTTTCTATCCGCGAGTTTGGCCGTATTCTTCATAATCGCTCCTATTATGAATCTTTTCGTAAACGCGAATATAGCGGAGAGTTTCCAGGATTCTGCGCTAATCAAAGCGATTTTTACAGGATTGGTGGCTTCTTTTATTGCAACTGTAATAGCTATATTTTTGGCTTTACCCATATCCTATGTACTTGCGAGGCACAGATTTCCCGGAAAAGAAATAATTGAAGCGATAATAGACCTTCCTGTTATAATACCGCACATAGTAGCAGGCATAATGCTCCTCCTCATCTACGGACCTTCTGGAAGCATAGGAAAACCTCTTGAAAACGCTGGCATTATTTTTTATTACGCACTTCCAGGAACAGTCATTGCAATGCTCTTCGTATCTTTTCCAATAGTCGCTAGCGGCATAAGGGAGGGTATAAGGAAAGTGGATTTCAGACAGGAATTGGTAGCCATGAGCTTGGGAGCGAGCAGAACCAAAGCCATATTCACAATCACCATTCCGCAGATAAAAAGGGTTATTTTATCCACCTCCCTTCTCGCATGGGCTAGGGGTATGAGCGAGTTCGGTGCGATAATAATAATCGCCTACTATCCAATGGTAGCCTCAACCTACATATACTACCTTTATACCCAATATGGGCTTAGTAGAGCGCTTCCAGCCACTGCGCTCCTCCTTATAATTACTCTATCAGTATTCATAGTGGTCAGATTATTAGGGAGGGAGAAGGATGCTGAGGATTGAAAATGTTGAGGTTGAATTACCTAACTTCCATCTAGGACCGATAAGTATTGAAATTAAAGAAGGAGATTACCTCGTTATTCTCGGCCCGACGGGCTCGGGCAAAACTGTTCTTCTGGAAACCGTAATGGGCTTTTATACTCCCAAAAAAGGAAAAATTATTCTTGATGGAAAAGATATAACAAATCTCCCTCCGAACCGTAGAGGAATAAGCATGGTTTACCAAGATTTCGTTCTCTTTCCTCATATGAGTGTTAGGCAGAACATAGAGTATGGATTGATTATGAGAAGGATAGGAAAAAAGGAGAGGGAAATAAGAGTGAAAGAAGTGGCGGAAATTTTTGAAATAGAAAACATTTTGGACAGATATCCCCGCAGTTTGAGCGGGGGCGAAAAGCAAAGAGTCGCTCTGGCAAGAGCATTGGCAATACAGCCAAGGATTCTTCTTCTTGACGAACCTTTAAGTTCTCTCCACCAGGAAATGAGAAAATCGTTTCAAAAAATGTTCAAAAAGTTGAACGATATGGGGGTAACTATCGTACATGTTACCCATAATCGCGAAGAAGCTGCCTATTTGGCAAAACGCGTGGCTGTTATTTTTTCGGGAAAAATTTTGCAGGTGGGAAAAAAGGAGGAGGTTTTCGGTAAGCCGGCTAATATACAAATAGCGAGATTCGTTGGGATGGAAAACATAATGGAGGGTACGGCGAAATATTCGGGAAACTTAACGAAGATAAAGGTGGGAAATACGGAAATATACTCGGCCACGAAGGTCAGCGGGGATGTTGTTTTCGGCATAAGACCCGAAGACATAGTTCTATCCCTATCACCCATACAAACAAGTGCCAGAAATGTTTTGAAATGTAAAGTTGTTGATATGGAGGATTTCGGAGAGGTTCTGAGAGTATATTTAAAATGTGGGGATATATCGCTGAACTCTGTGATAACTAAACAATCCGCCGAAATGCTCTCTTTAAAAAAGAACATTGATATTTACGCAATATTCAAGGCGAGCAGCGTTCACATATTTTTATGAATCTTTTTCATTATTTCACTCACAAAATTCATACCGAAATCAACAAGTTTTCTCGCTTTCTCCTCGCTACGGGAATCGGAGAAAATCCTTATCAGTGGTTCTGTACCTGAAGGCCTTATGAGGAGCCAAGAATCCCCGTATATTATTTTTATTCCATCAATCGTAATTACATCCTTGATATCTCCCATTTCGCCGAATTTATCTATATTTTCACTCACAACATCCATAACTTTTCTTTTAATGGAGTTCTCGCACTCAACGCCTCCCTTAATCTGATAGTATTTAGGATATCTTTCTACGATTTGGGAGAGAGGGCATGTATCCAAATTTTTGAGGAGGTAAAGAGCCGTTAGCATGGCGTCTCCCCAAAGAGTGTGCGGAGGAAACATGTACTTCCCTGTTTCCTCGTAAGAGTATTTTGCCCCCGTTGCTCTCACGGCCTCGGCCATTTCTGGCGGGCCTATGGGACAGTAATGTATATCAAAGCCTATTTTTTTGGAAACCTCCTCTATAAGCATGGAGGAGTTCACGGGTGTTACCATTTTGTCCCCTTCCCCCAACAATTTTTCTGCGAAAAACGCCCCTATTACATCCTCGCTCACTCCTCTCCCCTTATCATCCAGAAAAACCCCTCTATCCCCGTCCATATCTGTGCCCACTGCAAAGCGTGCACCTGTTTTTATAACTATATGCGTGAGATAACCGATTGTCTCCCTCCTGGGCTCGGGCTTTCTGGGAGGAATATAATTTGGGTGAGAATTCACGGAGATTATATCAAAAAATTCGGAATACACCGGAAGTACTTTCGCTATCGTGCCGTTGGCCGGGTCCACAACAATCTTCCACCTATCCTCCGGTGCAAATTTTTCAAGGAGTTTTGTGTATTCTTCAATGGCTTCGTGGAAGCAGAAGGATGATTCTTTGATGTTTATCCACTCCTCTCCCTTCAAATCGGAATCCATTATTTTCTCAATCTTCTCTTCCTCTTTTCTTGTAATATCGCTTCCATCTTCCCGGAAAACTACCAGCCCGTTCATGTAAGGTGGTATATGGGAACCCGTGACCATTATTCCCATGCATTTGTTGGATTTTGTGTAGTTTGCGGCGACACTCAAAGGAACGATTCCGCAGTTCAGAACCTCAGCCCCTGTTTCCAAAACTCCAGAAATCACCGCGTTTAGAAGCATTTCCGAGCCCTTTCTAGTATCTCTGGCCACCACGACCTTTTGGGTTAAACTTCCGACGGCCCGTCCAAGTCGGTATGCTATTAACGCATTGATCTCTACATTCGTTCTCCCTCTTATCCCTGCTGTGCCGAAGTACTTCATAGTTCCTTCAAAGATTCAATTATTTCTACTCCTCTGCTCGCCCCGAGACGCGTGGCTCCTGCTTTTATAAGAGATATCGCAAATTCTGCATCTCTAATACCTCCGGATGCCTTTATTCCCGCTTTATTGCCGATGGCCTTTTTTATTATTTCCACATCTCTTATGCTCACTCCCCTCTTCATAAATCCCGTGTTCGTCTTCACGAAATCCCCGCCGTTTTCCACGACTATCTTCGCGGCTTTTTTTATCTCATCCTCGTTTAAAAGCGATGTTTCTATTATTACCTTTAGCAAGGCGTTCATCCCGTGGCAAACTTCCGCAACTGTTTCTATTTCCCTAGCAACATAATCGTAATCCCCATCCTTAAATGCGCCGATATTCATAACGAGGTCTATTTCCTCCGCGCCATCCACTATGCTCTTTATAGTTTCGTGAACTTTTACATCTATGGTATTCGCCCCCAGCGGAAAGCCTACAACACTCGCCACCTTAATATCGCTTTTTTTCAAAAATTCCTTGGCATCTCTTACTCTATAAGGATTGACACATACAGCATAGAAATTGTATTTAATCGCCTCTTCACATAGTTTTCTTATATCTTCTCTGCCGGCATCCATCTTCAAATTCGTATGGTCTATGTAACGCGCCAGTTCCTCCCGTTTCATGGAATAGAGAAAGGCGTCATTTTTTATAATCCTTGTCGTGGTTACATTTTTGTGAGTCGTTCAATAAGTTTCTTCTTAAGTATGTTATTCCACGGATACCTTTGAGAGTATGTCGTTTAGGGTACCTTCGCTATCAGGATTTTATTACTTTATATTTCCTTTTCCAATAATTCTGTTTATTTCAATCAAAAATGGCGAGTATGCAAATCTGCCAATAGGGCAATTTGGATGAGCGAGGTGAAACAAATATTCGCTTTTTTGTCCGAGTGCGCTAGCACCGGAGCGAAACGGATAGTTGCCCGAAGACCCATTTACTTGCCTCCTTTGAGTCTTTCAATTTCCTTTCTTATTTCTTCAATCACTTCAGGATTATAGATCTCTTTTTTATTATCTTTTTTGATTGAAAATACAATGAATACTTTTCCACCAAACTTTTCCTCAAATTTCTTATGTGTCTTGCTAAGCCATTCTTTCCATTTGTAAATCTCCGGCGTTTGTTCATATGTTATGGGTTTTATTTGCAAACCGATATACTTATCATCAACTTGAATATAAAAATCTACATTATAAAGTCTGTCCCACTTGTCAGGGGCGGGTTTTATCTCAACACCCAAATCTCTTTGCAGCCTTCCATATATTGTTCTTATTTCTGTTAAATAACCATCATATGTTCTGTTAATCACAAGATTGTAAATATACTGAATACAGTCTTCCTCTGTTACTTCCTCAATCTCTGCTTGAATAACTTCTGTGATTTTCACATACAATTTCCTTCCCAAATCCTCAAGATACTCCTTAGGGGATAATGAAATTCCTTTGCTCTTGAGAAAATCAGCAAGTTTTCTGTAATAAAATTGTTCCCAATCTTTAATTGTTTTCGGACTACATTCACGAATCCATTGAGATACAGGACCTACACTATTTTTCTTATTCAATCCCCATCGGTTTGTTGCCATGTTTAATATCCATTCTTTTGCCATTATTTCACCTCTTTTCCAATTCAATAAACTTTGCTTTATATTTATATTCCCTCGTTTTATCTGCCTTAGCCATTCCTGATCTGATTAAATAAGCATTCACAAAAATTCTATTTTTTAAATAGACATAGGCATTCACTGTGTTTTCTTCTTCGACAGATCCATTATCAAATTTTAGATAAACTTCCTTTTTCAAGATGCGATTTCTCAGATATTCTAACGCTTCCTTTTTTTTCACTATTTCCACGCCCAAAAATTTTACAATTAAGCCTGTATTTAATTTAATAGTTTTTTCGTCAATAATATCAACAACTCTGTAAAGTCTATCGTTTTTAAAATTGAATTTTTTTGGATCAATCTTAGGTTTGGCATTTTTAATTCTCGGAATATAGGAGATATCTTCAACTTCTATTGAAGTCTGCCGCTTTATTATTTGGATATTTTTGCTGAATTGAAGCAAACTTTGTTTTAGCCCAAGTTTTTCTTTTATTATATCCAAAAAATTTTCATTTATTTCATATCCTATTGCATTTCTGTTCAGGCTTAAAGCTGCTTTTATGGTCGTTCCACTTCCAAGGAAAGGATCAAGAACCGTATCGCCTACAAAAGTATACATCTTTATAAGTCTTTTTGGTAATTCTTCAGGAAACATGGCTTCATGTCCTATCTGCCTTGCTCCACTAAAATACCAGTGTCCATAGAAGTATTCCTTCCATTCCTCCTTGGTTAGTTTAGATTTTTCTTTAATTTCCTTGGGAACTTTTCCACTTTTTCCAGGTTTTTTGAAAACAAGAATAAATTCATAATCAATTTCAATCATACCATTAGGTGGATATGGATAGGAGCCCATTACATTTGCTCCGCCAGTAGTGTTCATTGTAGTCTTCTTCTGCCATATTATTGAGCCCATATAGTCAAAACCTATGTCTTCACATTGTGCTATAAACTCAGCATGAAGAGGTATTATTTTATATCTGCCATAAATTATAGATCGGGCAAATTGATCGCCTATATTTATACATAACCTCCTTCCAGGTTTAAGAACTCTGTAGCATTCTTTCCAGACTCTATATAAATCTTTTAAATATTCGTGCAGGCTTTGTCCATATCCAATCTGCCCTTCAACTCCGTAATCTTTAATATGCCAATAAGGAGGAGATGTCACAATAAGATCTATACTATTATCTTCAACTTCTATCATTTTTCGGCTATCACCGATTACTATCTTTGCCCAGTTGTTCATCGCATCACCTTATATAATTTCAAGATATTAACATTTTCCCACAAAAGGGCTTCAGGCGATTTCGGACAACGTCTGGAGGTATCTGAAATCCTGAGCGATAGCGAAGGATTTGGGTGAAGCATAGCAAAGCCTTATACCCACCCGTTAGCGGACCCGGAGGGCGAACCTACGATAGCAGGCGAAGAGTTCCGCCGCTTTGGTAGGTGAGATTCACTTATAGCTATCTTCCACCAAGTCTTGTTTAATGACCCTTATTATTTCTCTGATTTTTTCAACATCCGTGTTTGAATCTATTTGGATG
>CAYVVU010000049.1:8585-11207 GCA_964455305.1 uncultured Thermoplasmata archaeon | reverse complement strand
CGAACTTTCTTGACATCCGCCCTGAATTCAAATACATTGGCTGGGCAAACCCTTATGCACATCCTGCACCCTATGCATTTATCATAGTCGTACCTTAATTTTCCACGGAAATCCTCTGGAATGGGTATCGGAGGATTTATCTGAATCTCTCCCTTTTTAACCTTTTCTATTACAGCAGTCACATTTTTTGGCGTGTATTTTACGGGAAATAGATTAGTAAAGGGCTTTCGCACAAGTTGGGCAAATAGCTCTCCAATCATTTTAGTTACCATCTTTCATCACCTCACATTATAGTATCTATCCATAGGAGCAAGAGGCCAACTATTCCGAGAAGGAACACAGTTCCCCAGTAAAGCTTGGAGGCCTGATCTATTTTTAATCTGGCAAAACCGGTGCGAACCACTGTTACAAAGAAGAAGTATACTAAGAATACTTTGAACAGGAAGAACAGGAAATCAACGATATAGTTGAATACGGTGAGGTACAAATTGTTCAGAGGTAGGTACGGTGAGATCAATGGGGATATGTTGTATGGGAAGAATATGGCTACAAATATGGCAGTCATGATGAAGCCACGAAGCGCATCGCTGAGATAGAACATTGCGAGATTTCTGCCGGAATACTCCGATAAGATTCCTCCGGCAATCTCGGTTTCTGCCTCGGCTATATCAAAAGGTATCTTTGATAGTTCTGCAGGCATCGCTATGAGGAGAAGAACCATTAAGACAATTACGCCGAAAAATCCCGCTATTCCAACATAGTTCCATATGGGATGGGTGTATATTTCCATAAGGGAGAAAGGAGTTGCTGTGTAAGGTGTTAAGAACCATGCTATACCAACGAAAACTATTGCCAGAGGAATTTCATAACTCATCATGAGAACCATTTCTCTCTGTGCCCCAACAGTCGCAAAAGGAGCACCGCTGGAAAATCCGCCTATGGTCATGGCGAGAGATTGTACAGTAAGTAAGTAAAGAATAAGTATTATATCGCCGAAACCTCCGTAGAGGGCGTAGAAGGGGCCCAATGGTACATAGAGAACCAACAAAAGCGATGCGGCTAGCGATACTATTGGCATGCTGTTAAACAACCAATCAATAGCATTTTCCGGCACTATGTTTTCTTTTACCAGTAATTTTCCAACATCACGGAAAGGTTGCCTGATGGGCGGTCCAACTCTGGATGTTAATCTTGCAGAAAGTTTTCTATCTATACCTTTGTAAATCAATCCGAGGAAGAGGGCGAATAAAGCCATTAAGATTGCCGCTATAACTTGAATTAATCCGTTTATGAACATCTCTCCACTAATCATCCTATCTCCCTCCTTATGCGGTTAGTTTTTCTAACGCATTCCTCGACAATCTTTTCCCAGGGTAGGACCTTACCCTCTTTCCTCACCACAGCAATTCTATCGTTGCAGCACAAACAAGGATCTATGTAAGCGATGGCTACAGGAACATCGGCGATCTCCGCTCCAAGCAGGATATCTTCCCATACATTTATGTTTGAATAACTGGGTGCCCTGACTTTCCAGACCTTGGGCACATCGCTATTCTCAAATTTTACATAATGGAAAACCTCACCTCTCGGGGCTTCGTACCTTCCCACAGCTTCTTTGCCATTTTTCTTTATATGCATCAGAATTTGAATCATTTTTGGAATGGAAAGTATCGGACCATTCGGCAGATTATCTATGCAGAACTCAATTATGTCCAAACTCTGGTCTATCTCGTATAATCTTACCAAAGTAACATCGTACACATCGCCATAGTATTCATCTTCGTAATCCTCCGGAACTATCGCTTTCACGCCAAAATCTGCGTAAGCATCAAAGGGTTGGTCCTGACGAACATCTAATCTAATGCCAGCAGCCCTGGCAGTGGGACCTACTGCACACCTCTGTAAGGCGATTTCTTTCGTTAATATACCAACACCTCTCGTTCTTAATCTGTAAGTGGGGTCCTTCAGGAAAATTTCTTTCTGCTTCGCATTGAAAATGCGATAGTAACTTATCATATCACGCAGTGCCCTTATTTTCTTTTCGTCAAGGTCTCTGCGGGCACCACCGAACATTTGCATTGAATAATTTATACGGTTTCCGGTTAAGTATTCCAGAATGTCAAGAACCTTTTCTCTTCCCTTCCAAGTGAGATAGAGGAGAGAATCAAAACCCATTTCGTGAGCTGCTACTCCTAACCACAATATATGCGAATGAATCCTTTCCAATTCCGCTATTATTGTTCTTATATACTGGCCCCGCTCGGCGGGATATATATCCGCTGCATTTTCAACGGCTTTTACGAAGGCGTAGGGATGGGATATTGAACATATTCCGCATATTCTTTCCGCAAGAGGGATAACCTGTATTGCGTTCCTCTTCATACCCATAAACTCTATTCCTCTATGCGCGAAACCTCTCTTTATATCCACATTTACGACTCTTTCTCCCTCAACATCTATTACCACTCTTATGGGCTCTTTTAGCGCCGGATGAACGGGACCTATGGGTATTGAACATGCGAAACTATGGCGCTCATTCATTTTTCTTCACCTCGCTTCTAACATTTTTGTGCGTGAATTTCACCATATCCTTAACGCCATACTCATCCCGCCTCCATGGAT
>CAYVVU010000049.1:0-8575 GCA_964455305.1 uncultured Thermoplasmata archaeon | reverse complement strand
GGAAGGAACAGATGTCTTTTGTCCTTGAGACCTATGAAGTCTATTCCGAGCATCTCGTGCATTTCCCTCTCGGTGGTACTTGCCCCTCTAAAAATTGCTGTAAGAGATTGAAGTTTCAAATCGTTTTTTGGAACATCCATAGATATTGTGACGACATTCTCCTTACCGGGGTTTGCATAGTTCAGGGAGAAGTGATAGTTAACGGTTATTACATCTCCCCTATCCTCACCGCTCATAACTATGAGGTATACATCTCCCATTGATAGGAGTGTTTTGATTGCATCCATTTGCGCCTCTCTTTTAACTTTTACAAAAACATCCTTTTTAACAAGTTTTTTGACCCCTTCTTTTCTCTCAATAACTTTTCCTTCAAGGAAGTTTTCCCCAAGAGATTCCTTCATTTTCTCAATAACTTCCTCGCCATACAGCATTACTGCTCACCTCTCTCCAACTTTTCCAGTTTCAGCCATGCCTTTACCACAGCATCTATAATAGCTTCGGGTCTCGGTGGGCATCCCGGAACATAAACATCCACCGGTATTATTTCATCAACTGGACCCGCAACATTGTAGGAGTCGTAGAAAACTCCGCCAGTCGCTCCGCAGTTACCCACCACAATGACCGCCTTCGGATCAGGGGTTTGCTCGTAGATTCTTTTGAGTTTATCCGCCATGCTTCTAACTACGCATCCCGTTACCAACAAAACATCGGCGTGTCTGGGCGTGCCTACGAGTTTTATTCCGAAGCGCTCCAAATCATATCTCGGCGTTAGGGCGGCGATGATCTCTATATCGCAACCGTTACATGAGCCCGTGGGCACATGGAAAACCCACAAAGCCCTTTTGAAATTTGTGAGTTTCACCATTCTTACATCCCTCCTAAGAATATTAGCATTAAAATGACGAGTATTCCGAAGAACCACAGCATATAATTTCTGACATCTCCGTCGTGCATTTCATCAAGTTTTCTGTAAACAGATGCAAAAGCCTCTTTGAAGCCCCAGTATATGTGTCTTCCGCGTATATGCACAAGTTCCTTTGCAGGTTCGGGATTTCCCGAGAGGAAGGGCTTAAGTTGCTCACCGACCTTTTTGTGCTTGGGATTACCCCTTATATATATAAAATATGCTATGCATCCCAGTAGAAGGAAGGTGAGGGCGAAGATTATCGGTTCCCAGTATCCGAATCCAGTATTCAGCATTTCACACACCTCCTAAAACTCCCGCATAATATCCATAAGGATTGACGAGGGCATTTGCTGCGGGAGCTATTATGGTTTTCACCACAAGCGATGGCATAAGGCCGAAAACTATGACTAAGGCGGCGAGAACAGCAATGGATACCAGCATAGAAGTTGGAGCCTCCTCAACATTCTCAAAATCCTTTAACTTCGGTCCTAGGAAAATACCCTGAAACGCCTTTACATAAGCACCTAAAGTGACTATACTTACCGCAATGGCTATTATGCTCAGCAAGGGATGAAAGTTATAGATACTCTCGTAAATCATAATTTTTGATGCGAAGCCGTTGAACGGAGGAACGCCCGAAATAGCGGCTCCACCCATCATAAAGAATATGGCCGTTAGTGGCATATTCCTCGCTAAGCCTCCAAGCTCCTCCATGTTTCTCTTCCCGGTGGCATGATAAACGCAGCCCACCACCATGAAAAGCATGCCCATGTAAATGGCATCGTTGATCATATGGAACAATCCTGCCTGCAAAGCAGTTATACCGTAGGTGCCGAAGGCGACATCATCCCCGATGGTAGCCAATCCAACACCGAACGGAACGAGCATATAGCCGACCTGGCTTACCGCCGTATAACCGATGAACCTCTTTATATCGTTCTGCTTCAGCGCCATTAAAACCCCGAAGATCATAGAGAAAACTCCGAGAACTATCAGAACCCACCCTAGGGTAGTGTAGTTGAATACTGCTCCACCGTACATTATGTATGTAACTCGTAGCAGAGCGTACAAACTCGCCTGTGTTGAGGCGATGAGTGGCGGATTAACGGCGGCTGGGGCTTCGCCGTAGGCATCGGGCAACCACATGTGCATCGGGAAGGTTCCCGCTTTCATCGCAAAAGCACCAACGAAAAGAGCAAGTGCGAATAGGTCAAGGGTGCTTAGGCCCGTAGTGCTTATCGCATTACCGAGCGCCGCTATATTCAGCAGATCATACTCACTGTAAAGTATACCAATGGCGAAAAGAACGAGAACTCCACCTACACCACTAACCGTTATGTATTTGAACGCTGCCTCATTTGCTTCGCCGCGATAATTGTAGTAGGCGACGAGGGCGGCACCAGCAATACTGCTTATCTCAAGGAACACGAATAAATTGAATATATCACCGGTTAGAATCATTCCGAGGGCACCGACCGTCAGAAGGAGGAGCAGGGCGAAGAACTTGCCCTTCCCGTCCTCATCCTTTATTGAAGAATAGGCATATATTGCGCCCACTAACGCGAGTATTACTGTTATTAAAGCCATAAGTATACTCAGACCATCAATTTCAAATATTATCCTTATGGGCACATGGTATCCCGAAGGTAATGTTAAGCCAGGCGATGATGAGCCGTAGGTATATGTTATTGGCGCGACACTTGTGTAAACCTGTCCTGCGAGAAGCACCACAAAAATTAACGCAAGCAAAAGAGCAATAATAGCCGTAGCGGCTAAGGCCTTTATTCTCTCTTTGAATAGAGGACACAGGAAAGCGGCGAATAGTGGAATCGCTATAATTAGAGCGGGATAGTGTTGAGATATATCCATCATTCTCTCAACCTCCTCGCTACTCTAACATCCAACGAGCCATAATGTCTGTATATGTTTATTGCGAGGGCCAACATAAGGGCAGTAACTGCAAGACCTATAACTATCGCTGTGAGTGTTAGGGCTTGTGGAGTAGGCAAAACCATATTGTTTTCTGCCCCTTTTGGAGCCATGGTATATATGGGAGCATAAGCTCCCTCCACATAACCCAGAGTTATCAGGAAGAGATTTACAGCACTCTCAATTATTTCTACACCGATGACAATTTTTATCAGATTTTTTTTCATAGTTACCGTGTAAACTCCTATTGCCATAAGAATCCCGACAACGAGGAATGGAAAGTTCTGAACAACAATTTCCCAATTTATCATTCTTCTTCACCCCCTTTCGCGAGGAGATACAGTACAAGGACTATCGCTCCCAGTCCGGCAAGGACCTTTATGCCTACGAAAATGTTCATGTACGGCAAGGTACCTCCGGTATTAAGGTTTCCGTAATTTATGCCGAGCGGAGTTTTATCTCCGAACAGAAAGCCACTGTTTGCAATAGCGTTGAAGAAGAATGTTGCGGAGAACAACCCGAGGAAAGCCATGCCTATGAAACCCAAAGCGCCAAGGGATTCTGCAGCATTCAGCAGGTCCTTGGAAATCATCCTTTTTACCTTGCTCGGAGCATTTGCAACTATCAGCAATGCGATGCCAGTGGCTATGACTGCACCTCCCTGAAATCCGCCTCCCGGTGTAAGATGTCCGTGCAGAATTATGTATAGACCGAATGTGAGAATTATGGGGGCGAGTATGTTTGATATTGTTCTTACTATAACACTCATATCTTTATCCATAAGAATCAGTTTTTTGACGGCAAGTTTATCCTTGAACCTGAAACTTCGTAGTACAGCTACGGTACCTGCTACCGCCGTGAAGAGAACGGTTGCCTCTCCGAGAGTATCAAATCCTCTGTAATCAAACACTATGCTCGTAACCACATTATTAGCACTAACTTCCTCCTGTGCATGATCTATGAAATACTGATCCATATCCTTATTTGGGGGCTCACCAAACGGATGGAGCTGCAACGCAAGATAGCACATAAGGGCGAGGAAAACGAAGAAAATTGTTATTGCTACACCTTTTCTCATTCCTCCACCTCCATTCTTCTGGTGTATTTTATCGCCAAAGCATATATGGCGGTTACCAATCCCGCGCCTATAGCGGCTTCGGCCATAGCCACATCAGGAGCTTGGAGAACATAGAACTCCAAGGATAGAAGGAGACTAAATCCCGCCATAGCTATTACCGCCGCGAGTAAATCTCTTAACTTAACTGCTATCGCAGCGGACAAAATCATAAGCACGCCGAGTATGATTTGAATTAAAGCAAAATCCCAGGAGATCATTCCTTTGCACCCCCCTTCCTTACAACCTCTTCCATTTCATCTACAACAGCCTTCGTTGGGCGAACACCACCGAATCTTGCCGCTTTCGCTATGGCATGCGCTCCCGTGGGATTTGCCAGAAGTATGAATATTAATGCTGCTACAGAATGAATTATCAACACTATCCAAACGGGGTCACGAGAGGGCAGATATTTCCATATGCCGTATGTTACAACGGCCGCTACTATGAATATAGTTCCGAATGTTGTGCATTTTGTTCCAGCGTGTAATCTAGTGTAAACATCGGGAAACCTTATTATGCCTATGGAACCCAAGGCATTAAACAAAACTCCAATAATGACAAAAATTAGAATAAATATTTCCCCTATCATTCACATCTCCTCCTTTTTCTTTTCCTCTATGTATCTCGCCACATATATTGTTGCGACGAAAGAAAGTATCGCGTAAACGAGCGCGACATCTATCATAACAACCTGCGCGGTAATTGTTCCGTAAACTATCATAGCCGCTACGGTTATTGTAGTCATCGCATCCAATCCAACAACCCTATCAGGCGCGGTTGGTCCGTAAATTAACCGGACAAGCGCTAACATGCCGAAAATCATGAGCAGTATGAATGCTATATTCAGAATAAACAATACGGGTATCATTCCGCAATCCCCCTTGCCCATTTTGGAAACGAACCACAAACATCCTTCGGCTCGGGCTTTTCTTTTCCTTCCTTAACATATATCCAGTGTACATAGTAGTTTCCTTCCTCATCCACATGCACGGTAAGTGTTCCAGGGGTCAGGGTTATGGAATTGGCAAGAAGTGTTTTTGCAAGCGGGGTTTTTAGATTAGGGTTAAACTTCACTATCCCAGGTCTTATTTTGCCGGTGATTACCCTGTATGCTACATCAAAGTTCGCCTTGGCCATCGCAACGAAGAAAGGAAATAGGTATGCGAGCAACTTGAACCATCTTGCCGGATTAGCCATTCTGAAGTTTTTACTCTCACATAGGAATTTAGCTGTGGATGCAGAAACTACCGTGGCAACGAATATTCCTGCTATTATCTCTGGAAGACTTATATAGGTGTTTATACCCATTATCGTTCCTGCTGAGACTACTAAAACAAGGTATATAGCGAAACTCAACAGCCATGTGGCGGCGTATTCCTTCATGGCTATGCACCGTGGGAGAATAAGATTATATAATAAAAAACTTGCTGTGAAATATAAATCGCACGGATAAACATTTTCCTGCTTCATTGACACTCAAAACATAAGAAAAATTTATATTATGGAAATCCTTAATAAACTTAGCTATGTTTCGTAGATACTCAGCGATTCTGGAGAAAAAGGATTTGGCGGGATATCTGAAGTTGAAATCCTACTACGAAGAAGGGGAAAATATGTTGAGAAAAAAGAGGTTGAGAGCGGAAGAAATAGCCAAGAAATGCCGTTTCTGCGAATGGAGATGCGGTGTTGATAGACGCAGCGAGAGAGGTGTGTGTTCCGTTCCCTATAAACCCCTTATTTCCTCATTTTTCACCCACTACGGCGAAGAAAGTATTTTGGTTCCATCATTCACAATATTTTTCTCGGGATGCAATTTTCACTGCGTTTTTTGCCAGAACTGGGACATAAGTCAGAATATAGTTGGTGAGTACATCCCACCCGAAAAAATGGCAAGGATAATAGAGGGAAGAAGAGGTATAAGGAATGTTAACTGGGTGGGCGGAGAACCCACACCGAACATACACTATGTTCTCAGCGTACTTGAATATTTGGATAGAAATATACCACAGGTTTGGAACTCCAATATGTATATGAGCGAAGAGGCCATGGAAATTTTGAACGGTGTTGTGGACCTTTACCTCTCGGATTTCAAGTACGGAAACGATAACTGTGCGCTGAAATATTCAAGAGTAAAAAATTATTTTGAAGTAGTTTCAAGGAATCACAAAATCGCTTATGAGCAGGCGGATTTGCTGATAAGGCATCTGATCATGCCTGGGCATGTGGAGTGTTGTACGAAGAAGATACTCAAATGGATTGCGGATAATACGCCCAACGCTGCCGTGAACCTTATGGCGCAGTACCATCCTGATTATATTGCGTATAGATTTCCGGAAATTAACAGAAGAATTAGAAGAAGTGAATACATGGAGGCGTACAAATACGCTAAGGAACTAGGGATAAAACTTGTGGATGAGGATAGATGGCTCCTGATGATTTAGCCGTACATATAACCCCGCGGGGTCTTCCTTATCTTTGCCGCCTGCTCCCTTATATCGGAAATCTGTCTCTCTATTTTTTCCGCCTCCTCATAAAGGGGCTTCGGATCTATCTTAATATCCAACAGTATGTCGTTTATGACCTCTATTATTTTTGCGGCAGCCCGCGCATCGGGATAATCTCTATGCGCCTCGGCGAGAAGGGCAATGACATTCATATCTCTCTTCTTTCCTTCTGTGAGTAGAACACCTGTAACACCCGTAATTACGCCTTCTTCAAACTTTTTAACATAATCGGGCAGAAAGTTTTTTGCATTCTCCGTGCTCCCTATCCCGTATACATTCAATTCCTCGGGATTTTCTGTTAATATCCCTTCCGGAGATATTACCAAAGAGGCCCTCTGTTCCTCCACCCAATCCAATATGGCGGTGGCCATAGGTTTAACTATCGGCGCAGGTAATGGAAATTCAGAAACAAAAACGGCGATTTTCTTTTCCTTAACTTCACCTCCGTAAATTCTGACTGGCGAAAGAGGTTCCCAGTTCCTTATAAGCGAAACCGAAGGAAAATACATGCTGTCCACAACTCCTATTTGCCTTAGGTTTAAAGAATCCACTATGTAATTGGCCACTATGGAACTAACGAGGCCTACAGATGGAAATCCATTTAATATTACGCCCCCGCGCAAATCCATTTTGATAATTTCATATATTTCCACATCCATCGGGGAGATAAAGATTTTTAGATATAAAATGATTTTTCTGCATTACTCTAACACTAAAAATTATGTAGAAAGTTTTGTTTTATCTCTCTGTGTAACCTCCAAGATAAAAACACTCAAAATTATGAATACCCAGAGAATATCCACAGAGATCTCAGACACAACGGTTGGATTCTTTAAAGGATAATAATCCTTTGCTCCCGCGGAACCGGCTATTAGATATGGCCAATCAACTATGCCATCGTGATTTTGGTCATTGGTATCATTGTTATTTGCCCAATCATGCCAATAGTTACCTTCCTCTGTCTGGGTATCGTACCAGAGGTTATCATTACCCTCGTCATATGCTTGTATATTAGATGCATTATATGAAGAATTTGAATATTTATTCATTATAAAAGTATTATGATGAATGATATTGTTAGATGACCACCTCTCACAATAAATAGCATAGTCTTTATTATATGATATGTTGTTATAGGTTATTATATTTGATTCAAAAGCTATCCAAATTCCTTGACCATCATTATATATAATATCGTTATGTGATATTTTATTGCCGCATATTATATAAATGCCATATCCAAAGCCATTGTAGCCATTATAGGCTATATAACAATATCTTATTATGTTATTTTCTTGGAGAGCCGTATCTTGATCAATACTTACCCCTCATTTTTGTTGTTGTATATATAACAATACTCTATAATAGAGTCTCTTGTATTATAAAAACTTATGCCACAACTATTATTAAATATATGACAGTTTTTTATACGGTCATGATTTGATGTATAATAATACCCATCTTCTATCATAATGCCCTGCATTGAATTGTTGTAAATCGTACAATTATATATGTTACAATAATAACAATATCTCTCAAAATATATTCCTTTGCCATTATCATACAAGATAACATCCTCTATACTTCCGTTCTTTACTCTATAATATATGGGTTTTCCTGTGTTCCATTTCCAGACCACCCCTCTTGTTGAGCGATATTTTCAAAGTCGAAGTTACTATTTATTTTTATTACTCCATGAGGAATGTATTTTATATTATCTGATAGATTGGTTTTTATTAAATTGTAGTGTATTGAGTTACTCTTTAGTTGAATGGATATACCTAAGAATACAAGAAATATTCCTAGCGCCATTGCTATGAGTATCTCCCATCTCATAGGAACATCACCTTAGGGACATTTACAAATTTATATTTAAACATTTCTAATCTTCCCTTATACCAATTTTAATATCCTTGAAAAACTTTTACAGACGCACAAAAATAATATAGAATAATATTATAATTCCATCTTAGAATTATTTTGATAATTTCTGTTGCTATCCAAACTTTTTATATACGAAATATCAATCACAAATTATGACCTTACAGGAATGGAATGAAAAAACATTTGCAAAATTTGTGTACATAAACGATATTCATATTCATCAAAACAGCAAAG
>CAYVVU010000048.1:2031-11249 GCA_964455305.1 uncultured Thermoplasmata archaeon | reverse complement strand
AAATATCCGATATAGGTAGCGGAATGGAGGAAAATGAGTTGGAGAATATAAGGGAATCGCTTATGTCAATAGAAATTTCCCTCAAATCGGAAATAAACAAACTACAGAATCGTTTGCAAGATATGGAGGAAAGATTGGCGGAGGCACGCAAAGAAGATCTTTCCGATGAGATAGAAGAAATATTGCAAAAGTTAAAGATTTTTGAGAAAAGAATTGCAGATATGGAGAGAAGACTTAGAACCCTGAGCATGAAGTTGAGTGCTGCGGAGAAGAAAGAAGAGGTTGAGGAAAAGGAGGGAGGTGATGAGGAGTATTATTTCAAGAAGGCGATGGATGCGTATGCCAAGGAAGACTATAAACGAGCGATAGAAAACCTTAGGAAGTGTCTAGAGGTAAATCCGGAGAATATAGAAGCATGGTTTGAACTGGGGAAGATCTTTGTGGAGATAGGCTCCTTGAACCGTGCGGAATTTTGCTTCAAAAGAATTCTTACCATAGACGAAAACAATATAAAGGCGTTGTACGCTCTTGGCGGAATATATATGCTAAAGGAGGAGTATGAAAAGGCTCTGGAGTACTTCCATCAACTCGTTAGTATAGACCCGAAAAACTCCATGGCTCTATCTAAAATCGCTGTGATATACAGTAAAACAGGAGACGAAAAACAGGCGATTGCCTATGCCGAAAAGGCGTTGGAGATAGACCCTGGAAATGAAGAGGCTCTAAGCATCCTGGTGGGTAAAAAATGAAGTTATGTCCAGTTTGCGGTGCCCTTGCGCCCGATAATGTTAATACCTGCCCGATATGCGGAGCTGTGCTTGGTGAAGAGGTGAATGTGAGTATACCTGTTAGCACCCCTTCTGTACCGAGGGAAAAGGAAAAAATAGTGGAAGATACTAGATGCGATGAACTTATTGAAAGAATTGAGAGACTTGAAGGAAGAATGGAGGAGATAGAGAACCTTATGTGGAAAATAATTTTTGGTATAGCATCACATTTTGACCTTTGGGAAGATATAAAAGACATATATAGGGAAGAAGGACGCGAAAAAGATGCGCGTAAAATTGAAAAGATAAGGAGAAGTATCTCGTAATTTTCGGTAAAATTTGAAAGATGTTCCAAAATATATATATAGGGTATCGCTATTATACTGGCAGGGTGATAGAGAATGAAGCGTCTCGCGATAGTAATTGGCATAGCGCTTATCGCAACCCTGCTGGGCGGTTTTGCAACTGCGATGCCCGAAAAAATAGCGACTGATCACGATGTTTACGCGGAGGGTGAGCCCATCCATGTTGAAATAAGTGATTGCAATCCCAATTCAACATATCTATTGGAGGCAAGAAACGGTGGATTATATGATTGGTGGTACATAGACACCAACGCTAACGGTGTGGGCTATAGGGTAATAAGAATTACCGATGCCAACAAGTATACCCTGAATCTTAAATATCCTGCGAATCCCGGTGGTTCTGTTGTGGCTCAAAAGAACATAACGGTACTTCCATTAACATTTGAAATTGAGCCCAGCATGTACACACACTCATACACATACGTTCCAGGAGATGTCATCTGGACTCATGTGGTAGCCGTTCCCGACAGAGAATACATAGTTAACATAACTTTCGGGAATAGGGAAATATTCTCCAAAAACTTCACAACGGATTCCAACGGGGAATATGTACTCAAAATAAATCTTCCTGAGAGCATAGATGATGGCGATAACTACAAAATAAATCTCTTAACAGCGAATGAGGAATACATAACACACATAGATTTTAAAGTAAGGTCAATTGTGATAAACGCGAAAATTGAGAGGGATGTGTATCTTACGGGAGATGTTTTGAATGTTTACTATTCGGTTATATGGATAAAGAACGGCACTAAAGTTCCCGACAGAAGAAATGAAGCCATAATATATTTGGACGGTGGTGAAACCGACTACAAGGAAATAAGCACCTCTTCAGGAGTTATACAGTTTGATTTGAGCATTTACAAGAAACATGGAGTTATCACACCGGATAACCCATGGCCTTATAGGATAACCATATGGTACAACCTTTCAGAGTATCCGAAAAGGTTTGATGATGCTACTGTAACATTCTATACAGGCAAGTTAAACTGTAAAATAAATGTCGCACCTCTATCCGGAGGATTCTTCGCCGATTCTGATATTGAAATTGATATAAGTTCGGTTGCCCAGAACACATATCATGGCTCATCGCCCGTTTCTTACGCAAAGATTAACTATGTGAAAATTGAGAAGAGTGAGCACTGGATGAAGGAAGAGTTGCCCATACAAAATGTTCCTAGTCAGACAGGATATGATGGAAAGGCCACCATAATTTACCATCTTCCATCGGACCTCAATGTTTCCACTGAAATAATAATTACCGCCAACATAAGTGTTGGCAACGAATATGTTGAGGCTACCTATACATTTTCCATAGATACGGGAGCGAATCTCGTGATTCATTTGGACAAAACAAGATATCTGAGCGGAGATACGATGACGGTTACTCTGGAACTCCAGGGAGCGGCAGGGATAGGCAGTCCTACAGCGTATCATCTTGAAGTTTATACAGAAGATAATGTTCTCATATACTATGCTGACTCCAATAGCAATACCTTTACGGTTAATATACCTGAGGATATAATAAGCACGGTATATGTTAGCGGCACGATTTACACAGATATGGGATTCATGTTTTCCGATACCGTCTCGGTGCAAGTATCTTATGCGTATCTTGATATAGTGCTTAGTAAGAGCGTTTACCTTCCTGGAGATGAAATAACAATTACCGCGCATGTGGACAGTAAAGTAATGACCTCCGGAATAACTTATACATATGTGATCTACGCCGATGGACTGCTCAGCGAAAATGTTACCACAACTCAATCCGAAATATCATTCACAGTACCTGAGGAGAATACCCCGAGTATGTACACCATAATGGTTAGCGCAACGAGCGGTAACTATGTTATAAAGAACTTCGCCAATGCTTATCTCTACTCCGGTTACATAGTGGAGGTCTATGTGGATACTCCATCCGCCTATCAAACAAATGTTTACACGCCCGGACAGAAAATAACTTTCCGCTACAATATAAAGGTATCCGGAGATGTGAGTTCAAATATAATGATTCTCCATTACTATATACCCAACACAGGCTACGAGTGGTACAAGAAGATAGACAGTCTGAGCGGAAAGGTAACGATTACCATACCCAAAGACCTTAGCGGTTCTCAGACCTTCGTGTTTGAGGTATTGACAGAAAACGCTCCGTGTATACCCGGGGCAGCAAGTATATATGTGGATAAAACACCTCCGTGGGGAGCATTCAATGTGGGTGGAATGTCCCTTATGGACCTGGTACTCCTGTACTCGTGCTTCTGGCCATAGTGCTTGGAGTAATAGCGCTTCGTGGTGGTTTGCCGAGACTTCCGAAGATAGAGAAGGAGGAAAAGAAGAAGAAAGGACCACCGAAACCCTGGCAACCGGAGGAAGAGGCTCCAGCGGAAGAGGAGATGCCTGCTGAGGTATCGGAGGAGGAAGAGGAACTCGTTGAGGGAGGAGAGATCAGAGAGTAGAGAAAAACTCTCTTATCCTTTTTATACCTTCTGTCAATTTTTCTTCATCAACCGAAAACGATATTCTGAGGTGGTTTTCCCCGCGTTCTCCGAAAACACTGCCCGGAACAACAAGCACACCCTTATCGCGCAGTAATCTCTCGCATACTTCGCTGGATTTTATCTCTGATTCGTACCTCGGGAAAAAGTAGAAAGTTCCGCGAGGTTTTCGGATATTCATAAAATCTGATAAAAGCGAATATCCAGTATCGCGCCTTTTTCTGTATATTTTCCTCATCTCTTCAACCTCTTTTTCGCAATCCAGAGCTTTAAGAGCAGCATACTGGGATATGCTCGGGGTGCAGGTTATGGTGTGCTGCTGAATTTTGTTCATGCTTTTTATATTTTCTTCCGAAGATATTGTGAATCCCACCCTCCATCCGGTCATCGCATGGGATTTGGAGAAGCCGTTTACCACAACTATGTTCTCAAATGAATCAGCTATTTCCAAAACGCTCGGAGGTCTTTCCTCATAATAAATTTCGCTGTAAACCTCATCGCTTATCAGAAGTATTCCGTTATCTTCGGCGATGTCCACAAAGAATTTCAAATCCTCCTTTGATAGGATTTCTCCTGTGGGGTTTGAAGGTGAATTTATTATTATCGCAGAGGTTTCCTTGTTTATCCTTTCCATTATCTCATCTTTGTTTATCTTTCCATCCTCGGATATAGAATACCTTATCTCCCTCGCCAAGTTGAATCTTACAATCTCTCTATACGATACCCAGCCGGGATCGGGAATAAGAACATTGTTCCCCTTCTCCGCTATGGCACTCAAACTGAGAAATATCCCGAACTTTGTCGGTGTAATAAGAACATTTTTCATATTGAGAGAGGCGTGATACTTTTCGTTCATTTTCTCCGCAACTTTATCCCTCAGTTCGGGTATGCCTGCGGGCGGGGTATAGTGGGTCTTTCCCTCCTTCATAGCTTTATATGCGGCTTCTATTATTCTTTTGGGGGTTGGAAAATCAGGTTCGCCAACCGATAGTTGAATTACTTCCTTTCCTTTCCGCATGATCTCGCTGGCTATTTCCAGAAGATTTGCAGTAGCGGATACGGCTATGCTTCGTAAGCGCTCTGTCTTCATCATGGGTGCTCACCCAAAAATTGCACCCATTCCCGCCTGAGCATCCTCTATCTGTTTTCTGTATATCTCGTAAATTTTATTTGCCTCTTCGGCCCCTACCTCCTTACCTTCAAGTATTTTTCGCGCTTCCTCAATTAGATTTTCGTCACCTTCCAGAATTATATATATGTCCTCACCCGCAATACCCAAACTCTGCGCCTCTCTTTTCGCTATGCTAAGTCTGCTTATCCTGTCATCTTTGAGAAGTTTGCGATACAGATCCTCCTCGCTCTTCTTTATTCGGAATACTTTCCACATAGCAGCGGGTATATATTGCTGGTATTTCAACTTTTGCATAAATTTTGCAAACGAGATATTAAAAAAGTTTAAATTTGAATAGATATATTGGTATATCCATGACGAGGGATTTGCTGAACAGGGCCCAAGAGTATTTGTGCAGAGGTGATTACCAAAAAGCGCTGGAAATATACGAGAGATTGGAAAAAGTGATCTCAAATCCCAAGGAACTCGGCGACATATTTTATCATATATCTCTCTGCCACATGTGCATGGATAACGACGAAATTGCCTTAAAATATGTAAGAAACGCTATGGATATTCATAGCAAAATAGGTGATTTCTCGGCCCTCGCCAAAGATATGTTGCAATACGCCATACTTGAGAAAAATGAGAGAAAGGTCAGGGAGTTGATAGATGAAAGTATAGTTCTTGCCACGAAAGCCAGAGATTTTGAAACAATAATTGAGGCCATAAACACCCTTGCGTTTCTGGAAAAGAACGAGGAAAATATGCTTGAAAAGGTAAGGAAGGCATACGATTTAGCTAAGCAGAGCGGAAGTAAGAGCGGCGAACTTATTTCCCTATACACGATGGGAAGAATACTCTACGATATGAACAGGACGAAAGAGGCCATGGAAGCCGTGGAAAAGGCTCTCAAACTGATAGAAGATGATGGTGTGGGTAAGGAATACTATAAGGAAATTTACGAACTGGCGGAACTGGTCGGTGTTAAGTATGGTAAAGGAGGAAATCAAAAGTATAGTTGAGGAGACGAAGGAACTCATAATGAGGCAGAATTTCACACACGCCATGCAGAGAATTTCCGAAGGATTGGAGATTGCGGAGAGCGATGAAGATTTCGCTGCGCTTTACGCGGTAAGGGGTATGGCCAATTACTTTCAGCATATGCCCACGATGGCCTTGGAGGATCTTAGAACCGCACGCAGCTATGCGGAAAAAACAGCAAACGATGAGTTAAGGAGCAACATAAGGGAAGATGTTGTTTATCTGGAAAATTACATAAACAAACTGAAAGCGTATATATCCAGCGAGGAAGAGAGATTGGAAAAAGAAAAGGATGAGAGGGAGAGAGGAATAATACTGAGCGAACTTGGCACCCTTTACTACTATATGGGCAGGAGGGATGCAGCGAGGGAAAAGTTCATCCAAGCCCTTCAGATTTTTGAGAGAATAGGGGAGGATTTGGCCGTTGCGGCCACTTATGTTAATCTGGGAAACAGCACTGATGGTATTGAAGCCATAGATTACTTTTATAGGGCGTTAGATATACTGGAGAGGGAAGGTCATCTCCATGGAATTGCGGATGTCTACGAATCTCTCGCCCTCTTCTACTGGAGGGAGGAGAAGTGGGAAGAGGCCTACTATTTCCTGAAAAAGGAGATTGATGTGTTGGAGGAGATAGAGAAAGTGGAGGGAAAAGAAGAAATTATCAGAAAATATGGAGATGTTTATAGAATGGCCGCAGATATTGCCACTATACTCGGCAGGGAAGACGAATGTCTGAAGTTCATGGAAAAGCTGGGGAGTTGAGAGAGAAAGCCGATGAACTTTTTCGGAAAGGAAAATACGATGAAGCTCTGAAAATTTACCGAAGGGTAGAGATGGACGATGTAGTTGCGAATAATATCGGTGTTTGTCTGGTAAGACTCGGTAAATACAATGAAGCGGAGAAATACTACAAAATGGCGATGCAGAAGAATCCCAAAAATCCCAATGTGTACTTCAATTTGGGAAAACTTTACTACAGGAAAATGAAATACAGAAAATCATTGAGATATTTCAAAAAATGTGTGGAAATTGAACCCGATAACAAAAGTGCTCTAAACAATATAGGGGTGATTTATGTTATTTTCGGGAAATATGGCAAGGCCATGGAATATTATAAAAAAGCCCTCTCCATTAAGAGAGATTACGAATGGACATGGTACAATGTGGCCACCCTCGCTCTTAAATTCGGTATGATTGATGAGGCAAAAAAATTACTTAGAAATCTTTCTCTTCCTGAAGCCGCGGAGCTTAGAGTAAATCTTGAACTTTAATGTGGTGTCATAGTAGAAATAGAGGAAGGCTGTTAGCTCGGAAAATACGATACTTCCTCCCAGAACGAAGAAAAAGCTTCTCCTGTAATTTTCCACGGAAACTTCCATAAGCATATTCACATTCTCTATTCGGATATCCCCGTTCTTTTCCTCCATTACTACAACCTTCCAATAATTGGAAAGTGTTTTCACCGACATGTAGTAATCTTTATTTTCATAATTAACCGCTCCCGTATAATCGTATCTAGTCACATATTGTTTTATGTCTTCGCTTACATTCTTTCCTTCCATAACCACATCATTACTCCAGAGCACGGTATATCCAGAAACCACGAAGACATAGTTGTAATTTTCGGCATTTATTATTTTTCTGAAATCGTCGGGGTTTACAGAAGATTTCGCTACGAATCCATCATATTTCATGGATATGTATATTGTATCGTTTTCCTCATACCAATAGCCATTCTGAGAAGCATACATAACCCACAAATCCGCAATGGAGTTCATTAAGGGGTTCAAAGGTTGCGGGGATATGGTTATCCCCAACCATCTGAGAAATATCGTTTCATTATTATCAACGCTCAGCATTGAGTATTTGGTCAGAGATTCGTTCAAAATATTTTTCGTGCTGACATTCATAATTGAAATAAGGAAATTGTGGAGGTGCAATCCCGCTTGATTCAGAATAGTATCAAGCTTCCAGTAAATGCTTTCGTTGGTGTACAGAGAAGAGTGGTTAAGGAGTATGTCCGTGCTGTTCAGATCTTCTAGGAGGTTCTGAAGGGCCTTTTTTCCTGCTTCATCCAACGAATTTTCCAGCGCGAGATACTCATCGTTCGTATAACTTCCATTGAGTATGCCACGAACGGCAGTGATATTAATATTTTCCACAAAATTTGGATAGGCCCAATAAACCTCGTATACTTTTTGCGGTGCGATTTCTCCGCTTTTTATTTTATATGCCATTTCCAGAGAATATTTCAGATTACTTCTATAATTTTCCACGACGCTTTCTAACTTCTCCTTCAAATACGAGCAATCACTTTCTACCTTCTCCTTATTACAGTCATCCACCGCCTTTTCATACTCTTTGCCGTATGATTTCATTTCGTTCACAAACGATTTCCCACCGAAATAATAGAGAGACATTATTGGTCCAGCGGATATTATAAGCGCTATAATCATTAGAGGTATAGGCGTTCTCATAGAATTACCTCCTTAACCTTCCTCAGGAAATCAACATCGCTTATGTAGAAGTTTCTTATATCATTGACACCCATAAGTATCATGGCCAATCTTTCCAACCCCAAACCCCAGGCAAGAACGGGATAGTTTATACCCAGCGGTTCCAAAACTTCGGGCCTGAATATTCCAGCACCGCCAAGTTCCAAATACTCGCCGTTGAAGAAAACTTCAACCTCCAAACTGGGCTCCGTATACGGAAAATAGGATGGGCGAAGACGGATTTTTTCAAATCCCATTTTTCTATAAAATTCCTTAAGTATGCCGAAGAGCATGGATAAGGAGGCATTCTCCTCCATCACTATCCCCTCTATTTGTGTGAATTCCGGAAGATGTGTGGAATCTATGCTCTCGCGCCTGAAAACCTTACCTATGGAAAATACCTTTATCGGCGGTGTTTTGTTCCTTGCCAAATACCTTATGGTGTTTACGGTTGTGTGAGTTCTAAGCATTAATTTTTTCGCCTCATCCTCACTCCAAACCCCATGCCACTTCTCCTCGTGAATCTTCTTCACATTTTTGAGGTATTTCCTTCCGAGTTCATCTATCTCTCCAATGCCAACATACAATGAGTCCTGCATATCTCTGGCAGGATGGTCCTGGGGCATGAAAAGGGCATCCATATCCCAGAAAGCAGTTTGCACATAAAAGTCCTCAATTTCCTCAAACCCCATGGAGAGGAAAATTTCCCTTATCTTGTTTTTTAGGACGGTAAGCGGATGATACCTCCCTATGTGGATCTCCGGAGCGTAGAGGGTTATATCGTACTTTCTGATTTCATAATTCCTCCATTTTCCCGTCTTTATAAGTTCGGGTGTGAGAACAGTAATCTCTTCCTTGATTTCTTTTATACTCTCCGCCTCCTTTCTACCGTATTCCGTGATTTTTATTTTTCTTACGGTTTTTTTCTTCCTTTC
>CAYVVU010000048.1:0-2021 GCA_964455305.1 uncultured Thermoplasmata archaeon | reverse complement strand
CTACGAAATCTCGTAGGGCTTTCATCCTCTCCTCCACTTCTTTTCCCACACATCCAGGTTCATCGCAGCAAATCTCCCCATTCTCTATTCTACATCCAAGTTCGCGGAGTTTACCTATAGCTATACCCGCCTCTTTTCCTAAGGACTTCTTTATTTCTTTTAGGGGTGCCTTCCAATTGTGCTCTCTGAGAATTTTCATTGCCTTATACTCCGGAAGACCTTCCTTCGCATATAATATGGCGTTTCTTCCGGGAAGAACGAGTTCTTCTATATTTTCTTCAACTTCAACCATGCCTTTTATCCTCAGCCATGATACCGCCGCCCTCACTTCATCCGCCTTCGCCACCTTCCCGTACATATCTTCCTCCATGCATTCCCCGACGGTAGCCAGATACCTCAGAACCTTCTTTTCGGCACAGCTCAGAGTCATCACACCGAAAAACATAGCAAAATATAAGTAGATTTCGGAGGTTTTCTAAATTTACACGCTGTCGTGCAGAAATTTTCCCCGAATCATTTCTTTTTCACTTTTATTCTCCATAGCCATACACCTGCGATAATGGTAGCGGAAATTCCAGCAATCAAGATAATCATTTGAAAATTCGATGGATTTATTCTTTCCTTACAAGCGATAGCATAGAGATAAAACTTCAAATCTTTTTTAGCTGCTACATATATAGTATTATTCGGTCCTATTGCAGGCGAAGATACGGTCTTTCCTATTTTTAATTTCCATTTTACTTTTCCATTCGGAGATATAGCATAGAAATAACCATCATCTGAACCGAGATATATAGTTCCATCTGCTCCTATCGCCGCAGAATCATATCCATTTATAGATACATTAAGCAGCTTCCATTTTAATTTTCCATCTGGTGATATGGCACAAAGAACATGACCTTCTTTGGTACTCATACCTGAAACATATATCGTATCATCTGGACCTATCGAAGGCGAGGAATCTATACCCAATCCTATTTCTTCATATTTCCACTTTAGGGTTCCATTTGGATATATTGCATATAGCGAGGAAAAACTTAATATGCTTTCTCGCTCGCGTCCCACAGCATATACGATTCCATATTTATCTATAGCCACGGTATATCCCACAGTAGTACAACTACTAATATTATATATCCATTTTATGTTGCCATTTGTAAAATCTATTGCATATAGTGAGTTGCAAAGTAAATATAATGTGTGATGAGGTATATACAATGATGGCGAAGTATCTAATAACGGTTTAAATTCAATTTTCCATTTTATTGTGCCATTACTATCCATGGCATACAATACACTTTCATTTTCATTGTTATTATAAGTTGTACAAAAATAAACATTACCTTTATCATCCACTACTGGTGATGACACTATAGTGCCTGAAGCTAACTTTTTCCATACTATTGTGCCGTTACGAGAAATAGCATAAAATAAACCATTAAATGTGCCAACAAAAATGAGACCACTCTTTCCAATAGACGGAGACTTAGCACAGACATCGCCAACAGATATTTTCCATTTTATTGAACCATTGGGATATATAGCATAGAAATTTCCATATATATCACCAACATATAAAGTTCCGTCGTAATCCACCACAGGCGATGTTATGATATCTTCAAGTTTCCATTTTATTTCACCACATAACCCCGATGTATCATAAGGGCTTAGCCCGGTTCGTCTTTCATTTCCCTTATCGCATGCCCAAGGAATTTTTTCTAGATCCTTATTTGACTGAACATTTACTGTTTGAGTAGAACCACTAAGTATAATTACAACAATCAGACCAACCCATATATATCTCAACATTCCCATATCAAATTCACCTCCGTAGTGGTGTGAAAACATGGCATTAGTGATACTTAAAAATTTGGGAATATGGCAAATCTGTAAACATAATTATAATTCCTTAAAGATTTTCTCATATATTCTTATTCTCTCTTCTTCCTCCATTTTTTTCTCTGCAAGTTCTTTTATTCTTTCCTTGTTGAGAACCCAGTAATGGGTTCTCCAGAGTTTGC
>CAYVVU010000047.1:5626-11308 GCA_964455305.1 uncultured Thermoplasmata archaeon | reverse complement strand
ATATACATAGGAAACACAACCCTGCATGTAATCATAAAGAACTGCTATCTTTATGGGGCGAGAAGCTATATTCATTTCCCGTACTTTTCATCTTCCGCACTCCACATATATAATGCGAAAAACTGCCTCGTGGAAAATGTTGAGATTTACTCCAACGGCTACGACGGAATATTTTTGTGGCTATCGGAGAATATTTCCATAAAAAACTGCAAGATTTACTCAAATTTCTGGGCTGGCGTTGACACAAGATTCTCAAAAAACATATCGGTATACGAATGCTCAGTTTTTCATAACGCAAATTACGGCGTATACTCCGAATCCTCGCGAAATATACTCGTTGAAAACTGCCAAATATACGATGACTACAAGGACGAAATCCGTGTAACTCTTTCCCACGGAGTTGATATTCATAATTGCACGGTAGAATCGCAAATGGAATACCAAGGAATTTACATTGACAGATCCTCAGATATTGTCGTGAACGGAACATCTATTTATGGATGCGATAAAGCAATCTACATTCAATCCTCCAATGAAATTTATCTATCGGAATGCGTAATGAAAAATAACTGGCACGGGGTTCTCCTGGAAAATTCGGAAAATATAACCCTAAAAGATTCCATGGCCGAGAACTGTAGCGAGGCAGGATTTGAGATTATTGATTCAGATATAGTAACTGCTGTGAATTTAGAGTCATTGGAGAATCTTTACGGCATAACAATCTCCGATTCCAAGAAAATATGCATTGAAAATTTAACTGCGGAATATTCAAAAATGGATGGTATTAATGTACAGTATTCTGAAAACTGCACTCTAAAAAATCTGCATGTGAGTCATACAAATAGATATGGGGCAATTCTGTATTACTCAACATGCATATACATTTTCAATATGACCGCGATAAACTACCTCTACGGGATATATTTTTATTACTCTAATTTTAACGAAGTGATAAATTCCCGTGTTTTGTATGGCTCGTACGGAATACTTCTGGAACACTCCTCCTTTAATAAAATAGCGGAATGCGTAGTAGGCGAGGGCGATCAAGGAATTTACCTCTTGAATTCGCGAGAAAACGAAATTTCGGGAAATAGAGTATACGGAGATTATATGGCTGATTTGTACCTCCAGAATTCCAACGGAAATTCCGTTGTTGGAAATACCTTTGAAAATGGCGTTTTCATAAATGAAAGTAGAAACAATATGTTTGAAGATAACTATGTTCAAGACCTACCGCTCATTTATCTTGAAAATGCTCGGAACGAAAAAATAATCGGCGAAGAGGGAGAAATCATACTTGTTAACTGCTCTGAAGTTTATGTTGAGAGTGTAATATCCAGAAATCTTTTGGTAGGTATTGAATTGATTTTCTGTAAGAATGTGATGATAAAAAATTGCTCACTGACCGAAAATCACTACGGAATATACCTGCAAAAATCTTCCCGCAATGTTTTGGTAAGCAATATGTTAGGTGAAAACATCTATGGTATATATGTGGATGAGGGTTCCTCAGGAAACAGGATTTATCACAATATATTCCTCAACAATACTGTGCAGGCGCACGATGATGGAAGAAATTACTGGAATGAGAGTTATCCCGTGGGAGGCAACTACTGGTCCGATTACTCAGGCAATGACTACAAGTGGGGAGAGAATCAAGATTTGCCGTTTGCGGACGGAATAGGGGATTTGCCGTATGATAAAATAGATGGAAAATCCCATGCGGTGGATAACTATCCTTTCGTTTATCACAACATTCCAGAAAAAGGGGCTGATTACCCTTCATCGCAGTTCATGGGGATGCTCGCTTTGATTATCGGGTTTTCCATACTTCTCGCATTGCTGAGTTTCAGGAGATTTCTGCAGGATAGAAAAAACAACTAAGGAGATAAAAAAAGAAATTACCTTTTCTTCTTTACAAAGATAAGCCCGATTGCAAGGATTCCAATTAGCCAGATGCTCATCTCTGGAATATTTCCTCCCGGCGTTGCCTGAACTTCATTGCTCTTCGGTGATTCTCCAGCGGCATTAACTGCAGTTATATAATATGTGTAAGTTTGACCATTAACAACATTTGTATCGTTGAACCATAGTTGCGTTGCAGGAACGGTTGCAATTTTCATGCCATCGCGATAAATATTGTACTGCGTTATCTGTGCCCCATCTTTGTTAGCCGGAGCCTTCCATGTGAGATTGACAAAGCCATCTCCCGCTTCAGCTCTCAAATCTCTCGGCACTGTTGACCATAGCAGATATGGATAGGTTTGTCCATCTATAATACCCCATACATTTATGAAATCCCAGCCAGCGGAAGTGAATGTTATTTTGTTCTTCATCTCAGCAGTTGTTTTTCCTACTCCTCCATCACTATAACTAATTCCTGAGGTCTCAATATCCCAGAAACTGGCAGTTACCGTGCCTTCATCGTTCAATCCAACGAGCCCACCTACACTACCGTTTCCGCTCACACTACCTGTGGAGTATGAATTGTTCACCGTGCCATTATTGTTATATCCAACGAGCCCGCCTACCCATGCGTCTCCGTTTACATTACCTGTTGCATATGAATTGCTCACCGTGCTATGAGAGTTCCATCCTACGAGCCCACCTACCCATGTGTTTCCGTTCACATTACCAGTTGCATAGGATTTGCTCACTGTGCTATAAGAGTTATCTCCTACAAGTCCACCTACATCATCGTTTCCCTTCACACTACCTGTTGCGTATGAATTGCTTACTGTGCCATTATAGTTATGTCCAACGAGTCCACCTACATCATCGTTTCCCTTCACACTGCCTGTTGCGTACGAATTACTCACCATACCATTATAGTTATATCCAATGAACCCGCCTATCCCATTGTATCCGCTCACATTACCAATTGCGTATGAATCGTTCACGATGCCATAGTTATATCCAACAAGTCCGCCTACATCATCACGACTTCCGCTCACACTGGCGGTGGAGTAGGAGTTGTTCACCGTGCCCCAGTTCACTCCAATAAGACCGCCTACATTACTATGTCCGCTCACATTACCAGTTGCGTAGAAATTGCTTATGGTGCCATGATTCTTTCCAACGAGACCGCCTACATAATTATTTCCGCTCACACTAACATTCACGAGCCCAACATTTTCAATCACTGCATTACCTGATGTACAACCGAACAATCCCACATAATTCTGCGATGAGCGATTTATCCACAGGTTGATTATCTTATGTCCATTTCCGTCAAATGTTCCGTTGAAAGGATTATTATTATCGCCAATAGGTTCAAATCCCGCACCATTATTCCAAGTTTTGGTTATAGTTGCATCAATGTCATTCGCCAGAGCATAACTCGCATTCAAATCCTTACTCATATTCTGCAGTTCATAAACATTGTGAATCCAGATTATTGTTTTCTTCATTACCTTCTTTTCATGTGCCGGGGATATTCCTGCTATTGAATTTAAGAGCATCAGCATCCCTATTCCCACAACGACCCAAATTATCATCTTCCTCTCCATATTATCACCTGGTATGCATGGATTTTAAACATAATAAAATTTTCGTTAAGCGATTTATGCGACAAATCTCATCTGATGCAAAATCTAAAATATTCCCAAGAAATATGGGTATGCAAGATGAAGAGGATCGCCGCGTTGCTCAACCTTCCGAAAACCGCCGTGGATATAATTGTGGTACTTCGCAGGGCCAAAAGACCACTGCTCATAAAGGAGATTGCGGGATATCTGGGAAAATCTGAGCGCACAGTCCGAAGATACATAAAAATTCTTGTGGAGAAGGGAATAGTGGCTAAGGATGTTGTGGTAACGGCATCCAAGCGATTGGCTTACAGATACTTTTTACCTACCAAGGAGGTATTTGAAAGGATAATGAGGAAAGAGATTGAGAATTTAGCGAAAAGGATTTATGGAACTGAATAAACTGTCGGCTTATGATTTTTTCCTGCCGAAGGAACTTATAGCCCAAAGGCCGGCAGAACCCAGAGATTCTTCCCGCCTTATGGTAGTAAAAGACAACGAAATAGAACACAGAATCTTCAGGGAGATAATCAATTATATGCGGAGCGGTGATTTGCTGGTCGCAAACGACACAAGGGTCATAAAAGCAAGAATTTTCGGCAGAAAACCTACTGGCGGAAAAGTGGAAATTCTTCTCGCTGAGCGCGTGGAGGAAAATGTATGGAAGTGTCTGCTCAGAGGCAAGAAAATAAGAGAAGGACTGAAAATAAAGATAGGGGATGTTGAATGCTGTGTAATGGGCAGAGATGACAATTTCTTTGTTGTGAAATTTCCCGAGAATCCTCTGAGCATAGCGGAGAGATACGGGGAAATGCCCGTACCACCATACATCAAGAAACCTTTGAAAAAGGATGAAGAATACCAGACGGTTTACGCAAGGAAGGAGGGGGCAATAGCCGCTCCAACGGCTGGCCTGCACTTCACCCGTGAGTTGCTCAGCGAAATAGAGAGAAAGGGTGTAAGAATTTTACACATTACTCTGCATGTGGGTTACGGAACTTTCTCTCCCGTGAAAACGGAGGACATTACAAAACACAGAATGCACGCGGAGTACTATGAAATTTCCGAAGAAGTGGCAGAGGAAATAAATTCCAGAGATAGAGATTCCAGGGTTTTCGCTGTGGGAACCACGACGCTACGCGCCTTGGAATCCTCTTCTCAGAATGGTAAAATTATTCCTTCCAGCGGTTTTACCGACCTCTTCATATATCCAGGATACAGATTCCTAAGTCCCGTGAATGCCCTCATAACCAATTTTCATTTACCTAGGAGCACTCTTATAATGCTGGTTTGTGCATTTGGCGGCTACGAAAGGATTATGCGCGCATACAGAATTGCAATAGAGAAAAAATACAGGTTCTTCAGTTTTGGAGATGCCATGCTTATTTTTAGATGAAGAAGATTACCCTCCGTGGAGAATATAAGGAAGAGAGTTTTAAGACTCGCGATTCCTGCGGTAGTATCTAACCTTCTGTACACAATGCAGAACATAGTGGATACTATGATGCTTGGTAGGTATCCACCACCAGATGTTAGCCTAAGCGCCGTTGGGCTTGGAGGAATGCTTTACTTCCTTATGTTCCCCCTGATAATGGGCCTGACCACCGGAGGTGTGGCGATAATAGCGAGACGGTGGGGCGAGAAGAATCACGAGGAGGCAAAGAAAACCTTCAGCATGATGTACACCATTCTGATAATAATATCTATCCCTATCGCTATTCTGTGCATACTCTACGGCCACTATATCCCTATGCTTATGGGAGCCTCGCCAATGGTTGTTCAAGAGGCCAGAAAATACATAATGGCCGTGTTTATGTTCTATCCGTTTGGGGTGAATCTCGCCGTGTACCACTCCGCGATACGGGCGGCGGGAGATACAAAAACACCCATGTACATAGATTTGATTGCCAATTTATACAACATATTCGCAAACTACACACTAATATTCGGAAACTTCGGCTTTCCTGAACTTGGAGTTTTCGGCGCGGGATTGGCGACGGGAACCTCCTATCTTCTCGGAAGCGCTGTTTATTTTGTCCTTCAGATGAAAAATAAATTGATAGTTTATCCATCCCTGCTTTCCAGAGAACCCGTGAATTACGCTGAGGTAAAGAAGATGTTCAGAATAGGCATTCCCGCGGGCGTGGAGAGGGGG
>CAYVVU010000047.1:1414-5616 GCA_964455305.1 uncultured Thermoplasmata archaeon | reverse complement strand
ATTCTATACCACACTTACAATCGCCGTGGGAGGGACATTGGGCTACGCGGCCTTTCAGGTAGGTCTGAGGGCGGAAAGTCTCGCTTATATGCCCGGATTCGGATTTTCAATAGCCGCCACGACTCTGGTCGGACAGTACCTCGGAGAGGGATCGGAAAGGAAAGCGGAGAGGGCTGCGATTGAAGCTGCGAAAATGTGCGCCCTTTTTATGGGAATAATAGGCGGAGTTATGGTAGTGTTTCCCAGTTATTTGGCGAGTGTGTTTACATCGGACCCGGATATCGTTGCTCTGGCATCAATATACCTATTCCTGATGGGATTCACCGAGCCCGCGTTGGGTGCGCTATTCACTTTGGCCGGAGGAATGAGGGGTGCAGGATACACAAAAATGCCTATGGTGATAAACTTCACAGGACTGATAGTGATAAGATTATCAATAGCCGTTATCTTCGCTTATCCTTTAGGCATGGGTTTGATAGGTGTATGGCTCGGAATGTTTGTGGAAACTTTCGTTAGAGCTGGATGGATGTACGCAGAATTCAAAAGAGGAAAGTGGAAGATGGTCAAAGTTTAAAACAAAACTCAGTACGGGGTATTCTATAAATATCCATTCGGCATATCCCTTATTGTGAAGTACAGAGGAGTAGTGCTGAAAGGAGGGCGAATATACACGAAGTATAAGGGAAAGATGAGGTTGTGGAGCCCTTACAGAAGCAAATTGGCGGCGGCAATGAAAAAAGGCTTGAAGAATTTTCCGTTTGAAAAAACTAGCACAATTCTGTATTTGGGTGCTGCATCGGGTACAACAGTTTCGCACCTATCCGATGTATGCTCAAATGGATGGATATTCGCCATTGAAATCTCGCCTAGGATATTCAGAGACCTTCTCGCTCTCGCTGAGGAAAGGAAGAACATAATCCCCATACTGGCAGATGCAAGAAAGCCGGAGAAATACGGATATATGGTTCCGCAGGTGGATATAATTTATCAGGATATAGCTCAGAGAGATCAGACTGAAATACTTCTGAAAAACCTTCAGTTCCTCAAACCCGGAGGATACATTTTCTACGCCATAAAAACCAGGAGCATAGATGTATCCAAAAAGCCGTCGGCGGTGGTCAGCGAGGAGGCAAAAAAGATTAAAGACAAAATTAAAATTTTGGAGAAGATTTCCCTTGATCCTTACGCGAAGGATCACTATATGCTTGTGGGAATCAAAAAATCAGAATAGAATTATATTGCCCCTTTGTCTGAGAACTCTGGCGGGCGGGGAGGTTTCCCTGTCAAACATTTTTAATTCGCACACTTTTGTATCAATATTTTTTACTACTTTTTCGTGCATATTTCTGAGAGTTTTAACTCCCTCTTCATCGTATTTCCCGTAAACCACTATTAGGTCCGCACCAATCTTTTCGGATATTTTCTTAGCGAAGTTTATGTATTTAGCTGTTCTTTTTATTTTAACTATGGAATCCACATAGCAGCATATCTTGCTTATCTTCCCTTTATCAGCGATCCATATCGGAGCATATATCTTTGTGTAGATTTTTTTTGCTATATTGGAATCACATATCATCAAATCTGGAAATATTTTAATCGCGGTTTTTTCGGCTATTTCCTTCGTTTTGCCAACTTCAAAAATAAATTCCGAGCATAAATCGCCGTAATTCTTCAGCAAGGCCTCAACTTCCCTCTTCTGCATATCCACTATGGATTTTTCAAGTTCAATAACCATATGAGCGGGGAGTATGTGATGCGAATATCCCTTCAAACTTTCAAGGACTTCCGTATCAAGAATGTACAGCAGCGAGAAGTTTTCTCCAAGATCCCGTGCTCTATCCAAAAGATTTCGGAGATTCGCATCTTGGTTCGCCACAACCAATACCTTCATTTTACCACGCTCCCATAAATCTCCACAAAACCTCGGCTACGAAGTAGATAATGAGAGTTCCGGCCAAATTACAAGGCAATCCCGCTTTTACCAAATCCCTTTTTCTGTAGTAACCTGTGGCGTAGGTTATTAAGTTCCCCGGAGTGGCTATAACCAATATAAAAGCGAATCCGCCCGCAACCGCCACGGCTATAGCAAAAACTAAGGGATTGATGCCAAATACTCTTGCCACTTCTATCGCCATCGGCAGAACCACGGCAACCGCCGCAGTATTGCTCATAACTTCCGTTAAATAAATTGTTGAGAGAATCATCAGAAAAAGGGCGATATGCACATTGCCCATGCACAGGGATACTATGCCTCCCGCTATATAGGAGGCCGCTCCGGTTATATACAATCCCTTTCCGACCGTTATGGCCGCACCATAAAGTAAGACTATTCCCCAAGGTATTTCGCGCTCCGCATCCCTCCAATCAAGTATTCCTGTCGCGAACATCGCAACCGCGCCGAGAATCACTATTATCGCCGTTTCTATGTAGGAGGAGAAAAAGATAAGAAGGAGAATCGTCGCAGCCATTATGCAGGCGGAAATCTTTTCCTCATTACGCATGGGAGTTCTCTCTCCTTCAGGCGCAATAATCTCCGCATCCGGAGGATACAGTTTGGTTATTATTAGATATACTGCGGGAAGGCTCAGAAAAACGATGGGCATTGTATATATGCTCCACTGCAAAAAGGACACATCCATCCCCAGAGTATTCTTCAGATAAGCCACCGTATACGGATTTCTCGCTCCGCCCAGCAATGTGCCCACACTGCCCACAGAGGAACCGTAGGCAAGAGCTATTAGCGCCGCCTTTCCAGAATTCGTTTTCGGACCTATACCGGATTTCATAAGAATAGCCACGACCATCGGTGTTAAGATGGCTACAACGGCATGAACGGTCATAATGAACGATAATAATGCGCCGAGGAGCATTACGCCCAAAATAAATCTTTTCGTTGATTTGCCCGTCAAGGCGAGGAATTTGTTTGCCACTCTCTCATGCAACCCGCTCTTTCTGAATCCTGCTGCGAGTATAAACGCACCTATCAGAAAGAAAAGTGCGCGATTGCCAAAAAGGGAAAATATTTCCTCCGCCGACATTATATTGAAGAGGGGCGGTAAAACCATTATCAGAAGACTGGATATGCCCAGAGGTATCGGCTCCACTATGAAAAGTACAACCGAAGCCAAAAGGACGGAAATCATAAACTCCCCCTCGGGCGAGAGCCCCGGGGGTGGCGGGAGAAAATAACCAGTAAGCACTATCGCTATCGCGAGAATGAGGAATAAACTCTTCCTTTCCCTTTCTCCGAGCACATCCACAAATAACTCAACAGCATTAATATAATTTTCTGTGGTGGAAGAGCTATCTCCCGCTCAGGTAATTCACCATTATCCAGCCGGCCATGATCTTGAGTTCTTCCGAAGAGGAGTAGAATACGGTCAGAATCTTGGGTAGGAATAACTCCGCCAGATGAGGGTAATGATTGAGTATTTTCCATATGAGATAAAGAGATGATAGTTTCACGGCGTTGGAGCCATTATTAAGAGAGCGTATGATTTCAGGAATAACATAATTAACCGCATCCTCTGGCAATCTGTCTATTATTCCTGAGAGGGTGTCCAGAGCGAATGTTCTGACCATAACGCAATCGTCCCGGAGCATGGACATTATTCTTCCAGCGTAGGGCACGAGTATCACCGGAGACCTATCGTAAAGTATGTTTCCCAGTGCTATAAGCGATGTGGCTCTAACATAAGGATGTGGCCTATCAAGATTTCTTATCAATATGTAGGTGGCTGCAGCCAGAATATTGTCCTCCATTAACTCGTAATGTCTGCCGAGTATCGCCGCCGCCCAACAGAGTATTTCGGGCGAGTTTTCCTCGTAAAGAATGTCAAGAATTGACGAGGATATCTCAGGAGGGATCACTCCATTTTTTATTGGAGGTGTATCGTAAATTTCTTTCAGATTTTCCAGAATTTCACTTGAAGACTTCCCTCTTAAAATATCACCAACCCTGCCCGAGGATTCCCTCTTCTGCTTGCGACCCACCATTCAATTGGTAATCACAGAATTTGTATATAAGTGTTGTGGAAACAACCCCATCGCACATTTTATTAACCAAAACTACTTTTCCCAACGGATGCGGGACGAGCTTAACTTGGAAATTTTGCGAAAAATGGGATTTAAAAGGATGAAATGTGCGAAGTGCGGTGCGGTTTTCTGGAGCGTTAAAGACAGGGAGGATTGCGGGGAATATC
>CAYVVU010000047.1:0-1404 GCA_964455305.1 uncultured Thermoplasmata archaeon | reverse complement strand
GTCGTTGCTAGATGGAGGGATGATGTATTTCTCGTGAACGCATCCATATACGATTTCCAGCCTCATGTAACTTCGGGATTAGTTCCTCCACCCGCGAATCCTCTCGTTATATCGCAGCCATGTATACGGCTCGTGGATACCGATGAGGTTGGTAGAACCACCCGCCACCTGACGGGATTTGAGATGATGGCGCACCATGCCTTTAACTATCCCGACAGGGAAATTTACTGGAAGGAAGAAACGGTGGAATACGCCCTCAATCTCCTTCAAGATTTGGGTGTGAACCTTGAGGAAATAATTCTGAAGGAGAAGCCGTGGTTCGGCGGTGGAAACGCCGGAAACGCTTTTGAGGTCATAGTGGGCGGCCTGGAACTCGCCACCTTGGTTTTCATGGATATGAAGGAGGATGAAAATGGCGATATAGAGATAGAGGGGAAAAGATACTCCAAGATGGATGTTCGTGTTGTGGATACCGGATATGGCTTAGAGAGATTCGTTTGGGCTTCGCGCGCCAGCGAGGATAGCCCCACCATTTACGATGCTATTTACCCCGAATTGTTGGAAAAATTGATGAATCTTGCGAATCTTGATACCGAGAAATCCAAGGAGTTTGCCTCCGCCGGGAGAGTTTGGGATGAGAGGTACCAGAAGATTTACACCATATGCGACCATACGAGAAGCATAGCGTTTATGCTTTCTGATGGTATTGTGCCCTCCAACGCCAAGGAGGGTTATCTCGCCAGAATGTTGATAAGAAGGGTGCTTCGCTTCTTGAATTCATTAAGACTGGACCTCTCTCTGTACGAAATCGTGGAGTGGCAGATAAGAAACTTCTCCGATGTTATAAAGAATCCCAATATGCGGGTTATAAGAGAGATGCTACAACTTGAGGAGGAGCGCTTCGTGGAAACTCTCAGAAAGGGAAGCGAGATGCTCCGAAGAAAGTTAAAGCGAAGTGGAAAGGTTAGCGAGGAGATGCTCGTGGAGTTCTACGATTCGCACGGCATTCCGCCGGATGTTGTTGCGGAGATCGCCTCCGAAATGGGTATAGAAGTAAAGATTCCCGAGAACTTTCATCGGCTGGTCGTTGCGAGGCATTCCAAAGCCCGAAAGGAAGAGAAAGAGCAAAGGTACGAAATACCCGAACTTCCCGAGACGAAAAAACTCTACTACGAAGATTCCTATGCCAGAAAATTCCGCGCCAAGGTTTTATATGCTTCGGATAACATAGTGGTCCTGGACAGAACTCTCTTCTACCCGGAAGGCGGAGGTCAGCCGGGGGATACGGGAGTTCTCCGCTCTGGGAATAGAGAAATAAGGGTGAAAGATACCCAAATTCAGGATGGGGTTGTACTGCACATCGTTGAGGATTCCTCCCCCTTTGAGGTTGGTACGGATGTAGAG
>CAYVVU010000046.1:5979-12434 GCA_964455305.1 uncultured Thermoplasmata archaeon | reverse complement strand
GGATAAGGATAAAGGCTGTGGATTCTGCAGGCAATGAACAAATTTGGGAGAAGGATTTCTATGTGGATGTACCCAACTATGCTCCAATAATTTACTTTGTAATCTTAATAGTCCTAATATTCCTTGTATGGTATCTACTAATAAAAAGACCTGCGACGGTAGCTTTGTCCGCCGAAGAAACAGAAGCACAGCAAGAGGAGGAAGAGGAAATGGAAGAACCCAGTGAATCATTAGAAGAAGAAACCGAAGAAATTGAAGAAACAACAGAGGTTCCAGAGACAGAGGAAGGAGGTGAGGAGGAATGAGTTTGACGGATAAGGTCTGGGGAAATGTCACGGTGAAGGACATAGGTATAGCTATAGGGAATTTTCTGGCGTTTATCAGTATATTTTTGCCGTGGTACAGTGTAAACATATACGGCGAGGAAAAGGTGTATACAGGAATATACCTTGCCTCCAATTTCTATACATTCTGGTTGCTCTATCTACTTCCGATGATAGGGGGAATGGGCTTAATAGGCGGCATAATGTATGCGGTGAACAAAAGGATAGTTGAGAAATCCCCGAAGATGATAGCATTGATATTCTCCGTGCTTATTCTGGTAATAACATTCATAGGGATGTTCCTTGTACCGCCAACGCTGCACACACCTCTTCTAGATTCTCTGGGAATCGGCGGCTATACCGCACTAACCGGAGGAATAATCGCTCTATTACTAACGATTTTTAAGTGATTTTTCTTTCCATTATTTTTCTTTTAGGAATTTTTAAATATGCTTTGGTAATTTGGGTATATATGCACAGGAAATTTCTGGTGGCACTCACTCTATTCCTAGTTATTTCCTTAGTGGTGCCTGCATCGCAAGCACAGGAAGTGAGCTTTGAGGTTAGCGGGAATAAAGCTACATTACGCACGGAGAAAGTAGTTACCTTCACTATAAAACTTTATAATCTCAATACCACCCGTTTAGTATTTTCCACCGATGTTAAAAATGTTCCGGAGGGTTGGAAAGTAGATGTCAGTCCGATGATGGGTTTTGTTGACCCATACACCAATGGAACTATAAAAGTCAAAATAGAAGTTCCCGAATACCTTCCGAAAGGTGAGGCAAACATAACTGTGGTTATAAAGTATATATTTTATGGACAGGAGAAATTTTACGAGCATCGTGAGTATTTCAACATACTCGTTATTAGACCATATAAAATACTCGGAATTTTTGATAATCCTCTTCCGCCACCTTACAACAACGAATACACAACATTTCTTCTAACCGTTCTGTGCTGGGTGGGTATTGCTTTCTTTGTAATATATGTGGTCGGTCCTATTGTTCTTCTACTAACAAAGAAAACTAAAACCCAAGTGGATGATATACTCTACAATATCTTGAAGGCGCCGATAATTGCGTATCTTGTAGTGTATGGGGTTGTGAGTTCTGCTATGATTCTTCCCTTACCAACGGTCTGGATAGAATACATATATCTGGCATTTAAGATATTCACAATAATTCTTTTCACTTATGTGGCTTACAGGATATTTAAAGACCTTCTTATTTACTATGGAAAGAAGTATGCCCAGAAAACTAAGACGAATGTGGATGATGTTCTAATACCCATTGTGGAGAAAATAGGGGATATAGTGATAATAGCGGTTGGCTCAATATGGATAATGTCTCTGTTTGGAATAAATGTTGCGTATTTCATAGCGGGTATGGGCGTTCTTGGAATAATCTTGGGTTTTGCGGCTCAAGATACTCTCGGAAATCTTTTTGCGGGCATATTCCTTCTCGCGGATAATCCGTTTCTAGTTGGAGATTACATAATGCTTGCTGGAGATAACACTGTGTATCAGGTTGTTAAGGTTGGAGCAAGATCAACCAAGTTGTACAATCTTTTTGAACATACACTGGAAATAGTTCCAAATAGATATCTGGCGGATAGCAGAATAATAAATATGGTTCGTCCTGATATGAAATACAAGATATCTATAGATGTTGGTGTATCTTACGGTAGCGATGTGAAGAAGGTAATGGATATTCTGTATGAGGTGGCTATGGAGCATCCAAATGTTCTGAAAGAGGAGCCTCATGAACCTGTTGTGAGGTTCGTGAATTTCGGCGAATCTTCTCTTGATTTCAAACTAATAGTATGGGTGGATAATATGATGAATCAGTGGAAGGTGGGGAGCGAATTGCGACAGAGAATTTTAGAAAGGTTCAGAGAGGAAGGAATAGAGATACCGTTCCCGCAGATGGATGTACACATAAAGGAGATGGTGGGTCGTGAAGAAAACTGAAATTTTGTACATACCATTACTTTTTTTGATAATATATACTGTTTATTTTAATCCTCCTTCACTTGGATTACTTTCCTACATATTTTATTTGACGATCGGCGGCTTTGTTTTGGTTAAGGGGAGTGATGTTTTCATTGAGGGAGCGGTTAGCATAGCGGCAAGGTTGGGTGTAAGCGAACACACTATAGGTTTAACGGTTGTAGCTTTTGGTACATCCGTTCCAGAACTTGCGGTTTCCGTGATCGCTGCTTTTCAGGGGCATACCGAAACAGCATGGGGAAATGTGCTTGGAAGCAACACAACCAACATACTTCTGGTTCTCGGAGCAGCTATGATTCTTATGCCTCTAAAACCGAGCAAGCATGCATATCGTGACTCTCTCTACATGATTCTTGTATCTGCGGTAACTCTATGTCTCGCACTGGAAGGTTCTTTGCAGTTTTACGATGGTATAGTGCTTCTAATTCTTTACGGCATCTTCATTTATATGCTCTGGAAAAGGGAGGAAATTGAAGAAGAGGAAAGTTGTGATGCAACGCTCGGTTTTGTGTTATCAGTGGTATACATAGTATTCGGGGCGATGGGCGTGGCATCGGGAGCGGATGCCGTGGTAGAGGGGGCGGTGGGAATATCTCGTCTTCTGGGTGTAAGTGAGGTGGCCATAGCCGCCAGCATAGTAGCGTTGGGAACATCTCTGCCCGAACTCATGACATCAATAATGGCGACCATAAAGAAGTATCATGGCATAGCTGTAGGAAATGTGGTGGGAAGCAACATAGTGAATCTCGGAGTAGTTCTCGGAGCCTCCGCCGTTATAAGGAATATACCCATGGATATTATGTCTCCAGCAGTAATATTCTTTGGAGTAAGTGCTCTTCTTACAACCCTTATACTCAAAAAGAAGTATCTATCAAAAATATCCGGTACGATATTCTTAACACTTTATGTGTTATTCCTTTTCTTCCTCTACATCTTCTGAAATGAGGAGTAGTACTTCTCCGCCGTCAACATTTTCTCCTTCCGCAACCCTTATATCCTTAATTATTCCGCTTTTTGGGGCGAGTATTTCGTTTTCCATTTTCATCGCTTCTATAACCATAAGCAAGTCGCCCTCCTTCACTCTATCCCCTTTCTTTACCTTTATAGACAGAACTTTTCCCGACATAGGGGCGCGTACAGCTCCTTCAACACTCTCCATCTTCTCCTCAACCTTTTTCTCCTCAATTTTGGGGGGTGAGCGTGTGGAACCACCGGAATGCGCGGTGAATTGAGAAAAATCCTCTATTTCAACTATGTATTCCTTTCCGTTCACAACGACTCGGAACTTCCTCCTCATCTCCAATACCTCCTGTATGTTCTAATTGCTGAAAGTTTCCATTGGTTGAGAGGTTCAATCCTTCTTACCCTCACAACCTTAAACTCCGAAGTTTGAAGATATAGCGAGAGAGCAGCCGTTATTGCAGCAACTTCATCCTTATTCACAGCCATACCAATCACAACGGTATATTTCCATGCTTCTTAATAGGTCTTTCCTCCCTCTTGTTTGAGAGCATTCTGAGCGCCGCTATAATCCGAGGACGGGTTTCCCGCGGGTATATAACTTCATCCACATACTGTCTGGCCGCCGCTATATAAGGATTAGCGAATTTCTCGCGGTATTCGTCAACCAACTTTCTTTCCATTTCCTTCGGATTCTCGGCGGCTTTTATCTCTCTTTTGAAAACTATCCGCACGGCACCTTCTGGGCCCATGACGGCGATTTCCGCCGTTGGGTATGCGTATACAACATCCGCGCCCAAGTGCTTGGAACCCATAGCGATGTATGCTCCCCCATACGCCTTTCTTACTATTACCGTTATTTTAGGAACTGTTGCCTCGCTGTAAGCGTAAAGCAACTTAGCCCCGTGCCTTATTATTCCTCCATGCTCTTGGGCAACGCCCGGAAGATACCCGGGTACATCCACGAAAGTAACTATAGGAATGTTAAAAGCATCGCAGAACCTAACGAATCTGGCCGCCTTATCCGAAGCGTCTATATCCAGCGAGCCTGCCATCACTTTTGGTTGGTTGGCAACTATGCCCACGGTACGACCATCCATACGGGCGAAACCCACGATTATATTCTTCGCGAAATGGGCATGAACCTCCAGAAACGAATTACTATCAACTATACGATTTATTAATTCCTTCATATCGTAGGATTTTTTTGGATCATATGGTATCATTTCATCCAACTCTTCATCCATACGGTCGGGAGGGTCTTCGCAACCGTAAACGGGAGGTTCCTCCATATTGTTGCTTGGAAGGTAAGAAAGCAATATACGAACGAGTTTAAGTGCTTCTTCATCGTTCTTCGCTATAAAATGCGCGTTTCCACTCTTGGTGTTATGTACCGTAGCTCCTCCCAGATCCTCAAAGCCAACCTCCTCGCCCGTCACGGCCTTTATTACCTGCGGGCCTGTTATGAACATATACGAAGTTTTATCCACCATAACGACGAAATCTGTAAGGGCAGGAGAATAAACAGCGCCGCCTGCGCAAGGTCCCATTATAACGGTTATCTGGGGTATTACTCCGCTCGCCAGAGTATTTCGGAAAAATATGTCCCCATACCCTTTCAGGGAATCAACACCCTCTTGTATTCTGGCACCGCCAGAATCGTTGAGTCCTATAACGGGGGCGCCAACTTTCATAGCGAGGTCCAGCAAATATGAAATCTTCGCAGCATGCATTTCACCGAGAGAACCCCCGAGCACGGTGAAATCCTGAGCGTAAACGAAGACCAATCTCCCATCTATGGTTCCGTAGCCAGTAACAACGCCATCTCCCAAAAATCTCTTTTCGGACATTCCGAACTCCGTCGCTCTTGATTCCACGAACCCCCCTATCTCCACGAAACTTCCTTCGTCCAACAGTTTTTCTATTCTCTCTCTCGCGGTGAGTTTTCCAGATTCATGCTGCTTCTTTACCCTATCCTCTCCTCCACCCACAAGCATTTTCTTCCTTTTTTCTGCAAGAATTTCTGCGGGATTCATCGGAGGAACATGGTGAATTAGGAAAAAAAGTTTTAGGTGAGAAAGCATAACTCTTAATCAATCGGTGTGTTGTTTGAAAATTATTTCGCATAAGGATCCTCGGAGACCGTAGGACAAGGGAGAGTATAATCAGTAGGACAAACACCCCAACCACATTTTTCATCTCAGGAACAGCGGGTTCGGTGTAGATTGCTGCATAATCTATCTTTGTGCATCCAGCCGAGTAGAGAATCACCCTCCCCTCAACATCCAAGGATGATGGCACCTGACCCTCCAGTACTCTCTCACCGTTTATGTAGACAATAGCATCCGTACCATTGAGTTCAACGAAAACAGTGGTGTAATCTGAATGATCAAAGGAGGCAACTGTGGAATTTATCTTCTGCCTATATCCATTAGTGCTTGTGTAAAGTTCACAACTACAATTGGGATGAAGAACGATTTCCACATAATTTCCCTCATCCCTGTATCTCAGATATACATGCAGGGCATCTCCACTCAGATCTCTATATCTCATGGAGAAACCACCATCCACAAAGGAGTAATTGCTTATTATTGAACCGCTCCACAAAGTGACACCCTCGCTGTCCACAGTTGCCGATCCGTTTTTGACTGTCCAGTTGCTCAACTTCGAGGGAAACTCATCTTCGGATATAATGTTCCTGCTTGAATCCCTCACGGTGATGTTGCCGTAGTATGTTGTGCCGAACCATTCAACATACTCTCTGAGCATTCTCCAGGAAAACGAATACTTCCCCGGAACGGAAGGTGCACGGATGTTGAAGGAAAATGTGTATTCATCCCCAGGATAGACTACATCCCCTTCGCCGATGTACGCCCTTCCCGTTCCCCATATTTGATTATCCCTTGGCTGCTGAGAGCCAAGCCGGTAATCCCTACCTCGATCCCAATGCACCGTGCCTGTGTTTTTCACAACTACATTAACGGTGGAAATCTCACCAACATTCATTGAACTTGGCTTATCCACGGATATTATCTCAGCGTCGTTGTAGAGTGGGGAGCCCTGATAATGATCCCTGTAGGCAATTCCGTTCTTCTTTATTTCATAGTTGATGTTGAATAAGCCGAAGTGCTTTTCGGGGCTATCTCCAGATATTCCCGGAA
>CAYVVU010000046.1:0-5969 GCA_964455305.1 uncultured Thermoplasmata archaeon | reverse complement strand
CGGAATCTGCGTGTAGTCCAGCAAACACCATACGCCGGGATAGACACCGTCAAAGGATGCCAACACATCAAGGGTGGAATTTAGCCAAGTAGCCACATACTCCTCGTCCCATGGAACACCCTCTCCCGCTGTGGGTTTGCCTATCTCCTCTATCAGGATTGGGCCATCGTATGATGAGCGAAGGACCGAGAGGGCATCCCTAAGAATATCCGAGGAGGTGTACCAGTGGAATATGAGGAAATCAACATCGTTGAAGACATCACTCCACAGTATGCTCGGTCCGACATCAACGCTCACATCGTCGTAGGCATCCTTTGAGCCCTCAGCCCATAGCGCTATCTTTCCGTGCCTTATGGGCTCGTCATCCCAGTAATCGAATTGTAGATTACCATCCATGAAAACCTCGGTCTCGTTCCTGAACAGCACAATGTGAAAGGTGTGCCATTCACCCGGCGATGCTCCTGTGTAGTTCGTTACAAGATTAGATTTCCACACTCCATTCTGCATCTTTGCAAGTTCCACATATCCATCGCTCCTGAGAAGAAGAGCATAGTAATTGTTCTCATCCATGTATCTGAACATAATTCTCGCAACGTTCCATGTCTGGTTTCCTTGCCAAAGAGTGCGCATCCTCACGGTTAAGGAGTAATCGTACCAGGAATCCTCCCCAACAAGAATCGTTCCATTCTCCCCTATCAACTCCCCGTTGCTCACACTCCACGAGCCATCCAGAACAGTCCATCCATCGTAGTTTCCATCGTCAAAGTTATCGGAGAATATTGTAGCTGTTCCGTTTCTCCTATCGCCCAGGAAGTTTCCATACTCCCCGACCGTGACGGTGTGATTTGTATCTACCTCCCTCACAGCCTGGATTATGTTGCGGAGATAACTGATCATTTTGGGCTTAGAAACAAAGGGACTCCAGCTCCCGTCCCAGAAGTGATCAGGTTCATTTCTGACATCCCAGGCAAAGATTCGCGGATCATCCCTGAACCTGGAAACTATAGTTTTGACATGCTTTATATGGTCATCAATACTCTCCTTCGGGTTAGACCAGTCAAGAAGCGTCACAATCGCCTTCATGTTGTGCCTGTCTATGATGGATAGCATGTGGTCTATCTTGGTCAGGTTCTCTTCGTTAACATTCGGTCCTCCTACAGCATTGTACTGCACTATAATCCTGACAACATTTATTCCTATGCTTTTTGCAAGGGCCATATCGTGATCCAGCACACCGGAATCCTCAAGTTGGAAGAAGTGGTTCCACATTTCGTTCCAGTTGTAATCCCTGGGATAGTAATTCACAACCTTCGGGACAAACTCCTGACCGTAGAGGTAAAACTTGTTGCCCACGACCTCCACATAAGGACTGCCCTGTCTGTTTTTCACAGCACTGGGTAGAGTGTAAGATATAGCGAGAATCAGTAATAAGGTAATGGCTATTATACCTAAAGACAGGCGCAGCGGCTCCATGGATTTAATGATTATCTTTTTAGCATATAAAGTTAACTCCAAGCATTGTTTTTCTACAGCCTGCACAACACTTAATCAATCGGAGAAAAATTTAAATATTGGATTTACGATGTGGATAACATGGGAGTGGTCTCCAAACTTAAGGAACTTATATGGCCCTCTCCAGGAATGGGTCTTCCCGTATACCTTGATGAGGGGGGCGAGAAATTCGGTTATGTAACCAAAGTAATCAAGGAGAATGGAAGGGTGGAAGGTTATGAGGTCACAACGGAAGGTGGTTTGACTATACACATTCCTGCGGATAGTGTTGCTGTGTCCAAAAAAGCGATAATGTACAGGCCAAAGTGGTATGTAGAGGGAATAGAGTTTATCAAGAGATTAGAAGCGCAGAAAATGGTCACTCCCGAGTTGAGGAAGGTTCTGGAGGGTGCTGCCAGACCACGGGATTCTATGACGCGAAGGATAGTGGAAGAGGGCAAAAACATTTACAAGGAAATAAGTGGAAAACTAATAATGTTTATTGAGGAAAGAAACAAACTCAGACAGGAACTTGACGATTTAACTCATAGGAGGATTTTGGGAGCGACCAAGGGTAGTGAGTACGCGAGAGCACTCGTTACTCTAAGAAGAAAGATGGAGATGCTTGACGCAAACATAAAGAAGGCCGAGGAAATACTCAGACTGCTAAACTATCCAGTTTTCAGAGTGGAGGAGGAAGAGGAAAAACCAAAAGTTGGGCCAATAGGCGAGAAAGGAATGGTGCCTCCTCCACCCAAACCAGCAACTCCAGAGGAAAGGGCCAACATAAAGAAGCTTAGGGTTTTGAAGATAGAGAGAGACCTAATGCTTCAGGAAGAAAAATTAAAGAAGGCAGAAGAGGAATTGAAGAGGAATCTCGCTATGGGTGGTGGTACAGCCTATGAGCTAAGATGGATAGAAGAGAGATTGAATGAAATAGATGAGGAACTAAAAGGCATAGAAAATATATTTAGAACCACAAAACGCTTGGATGATAATGCCAGAAGATATCTTCTAAGTAGGAGAGACTCCCTTTTGAAGAAAAAAGAAGAACTACTCCGCAGAAAGAAAGAGCTAGAGGAAAAAGCCAAAGCACCAGTGCCTGCGGCCAAACCCGAGGAGGAAGAAGAATTTGAAGAGGAAATGGAGGAAGAGTTTGAAGAAGGTGAGATGGCTGAAGAGGAAGAGGAGGAACTAAGTGTGGAAGAAATAGAACTTCCAGAGGAATTTGAGGAAGAGGAGGCTAAGGAGGAAAAATCTGCGGAAGAGAAAGAAGAAGTTGAAGAGGTGGATATAGACAAGATGATAGAGGAACTTGAAAAGAAATGAAGCCGCTGCCGATGTCTTTGGCAAAAATTGGAAGCGTTATGATAATATGTGGGGTTATAGTTTTAATTATTTACTTTATTTTTTTTTAGGATAGATATCTGTAGAAGTAGGATACCGCAGGTGGATGATAGTATCTTCCTCCAGTCATGAGCGCTAAATCTTTGGCGAGTAAACTGCCTTTCTCACTTATATCCACAAAGAGAGGCAATACGGGTGACTGTTTTATTATTTTGCAAAGATTTTTCAACTCTCTCCTTATATCTCCTCCCGGATAGAGTGGGACATTAGCGGATCCTGTGGTAAACACGACCATTAAGGGTATCATTGTAGGTCTATCTCCTATTTTGTTTTTGAGTAGTGTGTATCCTTCCACCAACCCCGATGCAAGGGGGGTTAATCCGCCGAATTCCACTCTTTTTAAAAGAGCGCCCACGAACTCCACATCAGAAGTGAAATCACTCAGCACTCTGGCTTTATTTCCGTTGAAAACCACGAGGGCCACTTGGTCTCTCCTTTCATATGCATCTTTGAGAAGAGATGTGGCCAAAGATAGAACTATCTTTTTTCTTAATTCGGCCTTCTCATACTTGCTGATATCTACAACCAAACAAACCAGGGTTTGAGTTCGCGTCCTTCTAACTTTAACTTGAAAATCGTAAGGCCTAACATTTATGAGTAATCCCGATGGGCTTGGAGGTCTGTGTAAACTCCTTATAGCAGCGACCTTTATAGTGGGAATTATGGCCAATGTAGACGGGTTCATAAGGTCTTCTTCCGTTGCCTGTCTGTATCCCACGACTTTTCCTCTGCCCGTGATTGACTGAACTAATCCGTATCTTCCCCCCCTTCTTGCCCCCATAAGGTACTTTGTACCCTCCTGGGTCATTTCGTCCAATATTTCTCGCAGAATCCTATCCCTCTCTCCAAGAACATGTCTCTCAGCCAATCTTTTGAGCCTAGAGGCGCTCTTCGCCAGAAGTACATTTTCAAAAGATTTGGAATCTATTTCTATGTAGCTGTCATCAAATATTATGTATACATTCATATAGTCGGAGAGTTTAATACGTCCTTCCTTCAATCTCCTGTCCATTTCGTGTATGTGGTCATCGGTTAATTCTTCCACACTTCCGCACGGAAATCGTACAGCCAAGACCCTCTCTCTACTTTGCACGGTATAACCGTACTCTCTATGCAGAATCCTCCTATAGTGTTCGTCTATGCTAAGCTTCTCCGTTTTAAGTTTAACTCTTCTGAGGGTTCTATACTCGCCTTCTACGAGTAGGGCGAAGTATCCTTTTGATGTGCCTTTTTCTCCCTTGATTCTTATACCTTTAATCTTCTCGCGAATTTCAACCACATATTTAGCGACGGATTCCATCAGAGGAACGAAATTAATATCTTTTTCCATATCCGCTATTATGAGAGTTAGGAATTCCTCTTCCTTAAGTTTTCTGAAAAATTCTTTTAGTTCATCAGTGGTTACTTCGGCAAGAGTTCTGTTAAGATTTTCCAGAATTAGCATTTTTGTAGGGTTGAACTTGTAGTCAAAAACTTCATCAAAATTTTTGACTATGATTGCATCTGGTATGTAATTATAAATTTTTGTCTCCAGTGTGGAGAGTACAACCACGGTGCCGTACCTCATAAGTACATCCTCTGCAATTGCCTTTACAAATTCGTATTTGCTATAGTCTCTCTCCCCAACATGCTTGACAAGAAGAATATCTCCCATAGAAAGATATCCTTTTTTGAATAGATTATCTATGTTCTTTATTCTCGGGACACACCTTTTTTCAAATACGCCGCCAAGTATACTATCCAGCAACCTCATTTTTAGAAGAATTTTTCTAAAAATCTGGAAATCATTGCCTATTTCAATCATAAACCTTCTGAACCCCTCCTCCTTGCCGTAAGTACCTATATACGCCCTGAGAATTATACTCATGACTAATGGCAAAAGGCGAGCGCATTCGGCACGGTTTGCATTTATTTTTATTGTTTCCTTGTCAATTTCTATCTTTTTTAGGTATGGATTCATAGCAAACTTTCCGAAATAAAGATTCAGTGCCTTGGAAACCTCTTTATTTTTCTGAGCGCCCCATATAGCGAATATTATCATACTTTTGAGTTGTATTTCCTCCTCAAAGAGTTCAAGAAGAGATGTAACCTCTTCCTCCGTCGGTTTCTTAGGAAGTTTTAGAGGGATTCCCAGAACAAATTTTGCATATAGTTCCAACATCCTTCTTAAAGCGATGTCCACCTCCTCTGGTAGATGGGATGAAGGATCCAAAAGTTTTTCCACGGTGATATCGTATAACACCGGATACTTTTCGGAGAGTTTCCTGATAATTCTAACTATATGAGCATCTTGCGCACCTCGCTGTTTTATGTACCTGAGAACCACGGTGCTCTTCGCCACTGATATACCTATGCTGTTTTCGGTATAAAAATTTTTCTCTATTGGTTGAAGAGGTATGGGGTAGCGAGACATCAAGTTAAACCATGAGTATTTATATAGGATGTGCATCCCCTTTAAATAGGAGGTGTGAAAATGAGCGAGGAAGAAAAAGTGCAGATAGAAAATATAGTTGCATCCACCACTCTAGCGGATAAATTGGATTTGCACAGAATAGCGCAAATATTGGAGGGCGCTGAATATGATCCAGACCAGTTTCCCGGATTGATTTACAGGCTGAAAGAACCGAAAACGGCAGTTCTGATATTCAGGAGCGGAAAGGTAAACTGTACCGGGGCGAAGAGGATAGAGGATGTTTACAAAACCATAAATACGATAGTCAGCGCTCTTAAAAAGGAAGGGATTGATGTATACGATGAGCCGGAGATAATAGTGCAGAATATAGTTGCCGTATATGATGTGGGCGTGGATTTGAACTTGACCGAGATAGCCATGTCGTTCGGGTTGGAGAATGTGGAGTACGAGCCAGAACAGTTCCCGGGCTTAGTTTATAGAGTGGAGGAGCCCAAAGTCGTTCTCTTGCTTTTCGGCTCGGGCAAGGTGGTTTGTACCGGTGCGAAAAAAGAGGAGGAGATAGTGGAGGCAGTCAAAATACTGAAAAACGAACTGAAGAAGGTGGGTATGGTGGAGTGATATTATGGCGGAGATCCTCTATTGCACCTCCTGCGGCACG
>CAYVVU010000045.1:0-12683 GCA_964455305.1 uncultured Thermoplasmata archaeon | reverse complement strand
CTCTAATTCTTATAAATTCTTCCATTGTCGCTGCCTAATACCTTCTACCGTTTATATTTTTTGGATATAACCATCAACTTTTTTATACTTCCTCATACTCACCCCAAATATGGTGTTCGCGGAAGCGGTAAACAGGATGCTGAACAAAAAAATATGTATGAAATGCTACGCTAAAAACCCAATAAGCGCGAAGAAATGCAGGAGATGCGGATACAAAGGTCTCAGAATGAAGAGGAAGGAGATGAAGGGCAAGAGATGATGCGCGTAGGCGTTTTGGCGCTACAGGGAGATGTAAGCGAACATGTGGAGGCGGTTTACCGCGCACTTTGCGATATGGGTAAAGAGGGAGAGGTAGTAGAGGTAAGAAAGAAGGAAGATGCTGACAACCTCTACGCTCTCATTATCCCTGGAGGGGAAAGCACAACGATATCGCGATTACTTGATTCCACAAGGCTTAGAGAGAAAATTCTTTCAGAAGTTGGAAAAGGGATGCGAGTTATGGGTACTTGCGCTGGCGCGATAATGCTCGCGAAGGTTGTGGATGACCCAAGGGTTAAACCTCTGGGATTGATATCTATGAAGGCGAGAAGAAACGCCTTTGGAAGACAAAAAGACAGTTTTGAAACATATCTAAATATAAAAGGTTTGGATGAACCTTACCACGCCGTATTTATAAGGGCACCTATAATAGAGGAAGTATTCGGCGAAGCCGAAATCCTCGCGGAGTTTAATGGAAACATAGTCATGGTTAAAGAAGGATCACACTTTGCTATGTCCTTCCATCCGGAGCTCACGGAAGATACGAGAATTCACAGAATGTTTTTGAAATAAATCTCATACTAAAATCTTCTGTTCACCACGGATTTGACCTATAGAGGATATCTTCCATAGAGAGGTATAAAGTGATAGGTATATGAATGTGTCTACTCGTATAAGGACAATTTTTTGCAAAAGCATCCTTGTATACCGGGACAATTATGAAAAGAAAAGAGTTATCGTAATCACTATAACTCCAGCAATTAAAATTCCGAGAAATATTGTGAGAAGCGATTTTTTGAAATCAAGATCAAAGAGATATGCAATCACGCTGCCCGTCCATGCGCCCGTTATTGGTAGAGGTATAGCGACGAAAAGAATCAAAGCGATTTCCTCGTAGATTTCCACTTTTTTACTTGCCCTCTTTCTAACTTTACCAAAATATTTCTCTATGAATTTTTTTGTGGGTTCCCACCGCATGGCTATTTCCTCAATTTTGTGAAGGAAAATAAGCAGAAAAGGAACGGGCAAAAAGTTGAAAATTACAGATAGTACGAAAACTAGCAGAGGGTCAAGTTTGGCAACCAAAATACCATAGGGTATGGCGCCCCTAAGTTCGGATATTGGCATCATGGCGAGGAGCATAACCATAAGCACTTCGTATAACTGATTCATCCCACAAAAACCATAACTCCGTTTTGATTAATAATTTTCTGGTGATTTTCCGGATATTGCATCATCAATCTTTTTTATGATATGTCTAACAAGATTCAAATTTTCCTCCTTTACTCCGCGGACTGAAATATGCGTGTATTCTTTATTGTTAGTATCTCGTGAAACCCAAATATTAATGGAATACTGCGGTAAATCTATGCTGTAACACCTATTTGTTTGTGATTTGAAAATTAGTTTTTTCTCGGCATTTAAAACCATTGATATTTTATCCGCGATGATATCGGTATCTTCCTTAACCACCCTTGATATACTTAATCCATATTTTGATTTTTTCATAGATATTAAAAGAATAGGTATAGCTATCAATATAAGTGTTCCTCCAATCAAAAATAAAATTTCACCAAACATAATCCATACGAAAAGGAAAATTATGAATGCCTCTACGGACATAAGTGAATATATTATAAAAACAGGAGTTGATCTGAGTATGTATTGAATTGGATGAGGAAGCCATATCCTTATGGTCATATCTGTAAATTTTTTGAAATTTGTGTTTATTTTTATTGTGAAGTAGGTTGCTGCCGAAATAGCAATCGCACCGGCCATCAAGTATAGAATCATAAAAACATTCTCGTTACTTTCTGATTTAATGAGAAAGTATGCAAACACTATCGGAATAAAAATTAATCCAGCAGTCATTAATCCAATGAATGATTTTTCTATTGAATTTAAAATGTTCTCCCACTCCTTTATTTTATTTTCATCACAGCCCAGACCTCTTAAAACCGTAACATAATCCATAGGTATAGTAATTAGTCACACAAATATAATTTTTTCTCAGCCCACATCATATCCGAAAGAATCGTAATAACTTCTAATAATCTCCCAGTACTTTTCCGGGAAATCGTAGTCAAAGATTTTAATTTTCCTTTTGCCTTTTTTCGCACGGAATTTTCCAACGATTTCTCCATCATCCACAATAATGTACCACGAGCCCCTCTCCCCTATTTCTGGTTTGAGATAATTAGTCAGCAAATCTGAAGGATCCAAAATTGCGAGACCGTCAAATTTTTCGGAACAATCAAAATCTCTGGTTGAGTAAAACAGTTCTTCTCTTCCCCTCATGAAAACTCTTTCAATATCTCCTTTATCAACCAAATCGGCAAGTATATTTCTTATCTCGGTTAGGGTGAATATTCCCCTAAGTATCGCGTAAAGATGCTGCGAACTCGCCATGCCGAGAATATCCATGATTTTTCTGACTATCTCTTCCCTCGCGAATTCCATAGGATATCTCCTTTCAACGGCTATGTATCTTCCTTTATGGTCTCTGAGCAACATATTCATTGAGAACATGTCCTCTATGATTTTCAGGGATTCTGTGCCGAGAGGCGAGTTCATAGCGATCTCCTCTTTCGTCATAGGGTGGTTTTCTGAGATGAATTTTAGGAGTACTTTCTCATCGTCGTTAAGGTGATATGACCTTGCGGAAGCCAGCAGAGATGCCGTATCCATAGACATGTAGGATAGAGTTCCTCCCTTTCCCATACCTATGTACAGAAAATTTGAGATGAAGTACTTCTCAATACTTATTTTCTTCCAGCATCGGTTCCACGCCTCAAAATCGCTGTTTATACCTAAGAATCTTTTCTCCATTTCAAGTAGGGTGGTGAATCTTTTGTCCGGGGATAGATGATTTCTCCACATAACACTCCGCAAAATTTCTTTGAAATCTTTGTCAATAATTGAAAAATTTCCGTAAGCGTAGGAAAAAGGTCCTATCCTTTTCGTTCTGAGCGGATAGGGGTTAAAGCGGAATATGGCGAAATCTCTTCGGAAGTAATCCATTACTTTTGGGAAAAATTCGGCGAATTCCTCCCAGTTCTCGCTCCACTCCACTGTAAGTGTTTCGCCATCATTCACTATGTTCGCGGCGGCTACGAACTCGCAATCCTTCACAAGGATAAAATTTGCATCCTCACCGAACTTCGCGGTAATTTCTGGAAGAAAATCATGTAAAGCGGGGTCCCAACGCGATAGAATTATGGCTCCACCATCATTATTAATCGCTTGGATTTTTGGTGTGTATTCTATTCCCGCGAAGCTCTTCAAATTTCTTATCCCGAAATTTTTTGAGAGTTTTTCCGCCAACTCTTTTATAAGAAAATCGCAATTTTTAGGCGTGGGTATATCAATAACCTCATATACCACAGAGGGAAGTACATCCTCTCCTTCGTGGAACCTCCTCGCAAGATAGAGGTTTCTTTCAAGAGATAATAAGATGAGTTTCAGTTCCGCCGGGTCATATCCTGTCCGAGCCACGATTCTCTGAAAAGTTGCGGATTCACCCAATCCGCGTATAACTGCAAGTACTTCTCTATCCTCTTCGCTCAGTTCCTTCCTGCGGTTCAGGGCTATGAAGTACTTTATGGAATCTCTGGATGTGTAGGCTAAACGATTATTCACCAATCTTCCGTATAGTATGAAGCCCTCTCTCCTCAATTTTTTCCAGAGTCTCCAATTGAAATTATTGCACCTTACATATACATCGTGGGGCGAGAAAGCCATCAGATACTTTGAGAAATATTCCTCTATGCTCTCAACGCTTTTAACTGAAGATAGAATTCTGCATTTGTTTTTCTCACCCTTAACCAATTTGTTGAAATCTTCTGCGAGCATGTACTGTCTCTCATCGGAGGGGGTGAAAATACCTGATTTGACCACACCCTCCCTTTCCATTTCCTTTAATATATCCCTGACGAAATCCTCTGGAAGCGCTAACCTGTATGAAATTTCTCCGAGCGTTAAGGGAGCAAAGTACCTCAAAAGTTTCTCCACAAGTATTCTGGCCGCATGCTTTCTGTCCATTTTTTCTGGTTTCTTACGCAAAACGAAACCCTTTACTTTCCTCCTTATTAAATACCCCCTCTCAAGTTCCCTGACTATTTCGCTCGCCTCTCCCAGACCAATTTTTAATTTTCTGGCAAGACCACGGAGTGTGATCTCTTTTTTGAAATGAGGCAGATACTTCTCGTAATCCTCTCCAGGATTTTTTGAGTAAAGGGTGTAAAATATACTCTCGTTCTCCTTGCTTGTCCAAACTATTCTTCGTAGGTATACGCTAACTATTTTATCCTCCACTATGAGTTCTTCTGCCCATTTTCTGAGTGTATTTCTATCAACGGACGCATAGGGATATATGCTTATGCCCCTCTCCTGAAGAACATCTCCGAATCCCACCTCGTTCAGAAAATGCAAAATATCTTCCTTTTTCTCTATCCTCGGAATTTTCTTCTCAAAATACTCCTTGACCACCTCGGGTCTAAATAAAGATGCGGACCCCATTTCCTCCACGGGCATAATGCGTTCCAGAAGTTTGAAGTGAAGTTCTTTGAGCAAGGCGGAGCGGTCTTCCATGAGAACTATATCCGATATTCCTGCGAGAATAACATTGTGGGCAAAAGGCGAAGGCGATGTTGAATAGTCAATAACTTCCACATCTATCTTCCCCCTCTCTATACTTTCCAATACCAGAAGGGCATTATCCACATCCATAATTATGTTGAGAATTTCGTTGTAGGTTTCCTCTATTATCGGAAAATCTTCAAGGGAATGGAGCATGGCGAGTAATCTTTCGCTCCTTAGCTGCTGTCTCGCCACGGATATCTCGTGTGATTTGTACTTCCTCAGAACCATGAAGGACCTAGTTGCCGTATGGCGAAACCTCTGCTTGAAGAGTTCGGTATCCTTTATCGCTCTTTTTAAATAATCCAAGAAGTTCGTTGTGTTGAGAAGCGATGGAATTTCCTCAAGCGGAATCATTTTGGGAACGGTTAGCATGAAAGCATCATCTGTAACGCTTATTCTTGCATTAACTCTCCATTGATTGGAGATTGCGTAGGCGTAAGCTCGGGATAATGCATCGTTCACCCTCCTCCCAAACGGATAGTGGAAAATTATGTTGTAGTTTCCGGAGGGGTCTATGTACCCCTCAATAACGAGTTTTCTGTGTGTTGGTACGATGAACTCCATCTGAGCGCATACATAAGAAACTATGCTTTCGGCGCATTTTTCATCCAAGTAGTAATTTTTCATCAGGTACTTTTTCGCATAATCTTTGCCCTTCTCCTCTATTATCCTCGCAATTTCCTCGCGAAATTTGCCAACTTCAACGCTCAAATCAAAACTTCTGGGAAGCATTTCTCCTACCCATGAGGGTACCGTCGGCCTTCTGCCCTCGGCATCCCTTACATAAACCCTGTTTTTCATGGTTCTTATGAACTCGTAAGTTCTTGAACCCAGAACAAAAACATCTCCTTTTCTCAGATATTCCACGAACTTCTCGCTGAGTTCTCCTATTCTCCTACCATCGGTAGTTATTACAACATAATCCGCCTCGTCGGGAATTGTTCCTATGTTCATAAAGTAAATCATTCTGGCCGAACGCTTTCTTCCGAATACTCCCTCTTCCTCATCGTACCACAGTTTGGAATATATTTCCTCGCTCCCCGCCCTTCCGCCGAGATATCGGAGGACGGATAGGAACTTTTCTTTGGGAAGTTCATGATAACAGTAGGAGCGTCTTATAACCGAGAAGGCTTCATCCACATTCCATCTCCTCTCCAAACTCATTCCCACGAGTACCTGCGCCAGAACATCCAGGCAATTCTTCGGAATCCTTATTCTGTCTATTTTTCTTTCGTAGGCGCATTTTGTTAGGACAGTACATTCTATCAAATCGTCCGGATCTATGACTATAAATCTTCCCTTGGGTTTTGCGTGTACCTGATGGCCACTTCTCCCAATCCTCTGTACGCCTTTAGCAACGCTTTTGGGTGAGCCTATCTGCACGACGAGGTCTATGTATCCAATATCTATTCCCAATTCAAGCGATGTGGAGGAAACGACGCATTTCAACTCGCCTTTCTTCAATCTATCCTCAACATCCAACCTTATCTCCTTGCTCAGCGAGCCGTGATGAACCTCAATGCTATCCAGCCCTCTTTCTCTGAGTTTATAAGCGACACTTTCCGCACCGCTTCGCGTGTTTGTAAATACCAGTGTTGTGCGATGTTCCATAATCAAATCGTACAGCAAATCGTACATTCTCTCGCTCGCAACCTCGTAGGGCGTGGAAAATATGTTTTTCACCGGAGATATTACTCTAATGTCGTACTCCTTCGGATGGAAAACATTCACAACCGTTATATCCCTCAATTTTCCCGAAGAATAGTAGCCAGCTAGGAACTTCGCTATTTCCTCCAACGGGGCTATAGTGGCGGATAAACCGATCCTAACCAATCTGTTTCTCGCCAGTTCTTCCAGACGCTCCAAATTCAGGGAGAGCATAACACCCCTCTTTGAACTCGCAACCTCATGGATTTCATCCACAATCACATACTTTACATCTCTGAATCTCTCCCTCATTTTGGGGGCGGTTAGCGCCAAAGCAAAAGATTCCGGCGTTGTTATGAATATATGCGGGGGTTTTTTCAGCATCTTCTGCCTCTCGTACTGCGAGGTATCTCCGCTCCTCACAGCAACGCGAATTTTGGGAAATTCTAACCCCTCTCTCTTAGCCATTTCGTGCAATTCTTCAAGGGGTATGAGTAGATTCTTCCTTATATCGTTGGCGAGCGCTTTTAATGGGGATATATACACACAATAAACCTTATCTTCAAGTTTTCCCCTCTTTGCGAGAATGAGCAACTCGTTTATTATTGATATAAACGCGGTTAAAGTTTTTCCCGAACCTGTTGGGGAGGAAACCAGCACACTCTTACCCCTATGAATAAGAGGAATCGCATAAGCCTGCGGTTCGGTGAGAGAGGTAAAGTGCGAGGTAAACCACTCCCTAACAAGCGGGTCAAAGAGCGCCAAAACCTCTTCCATACTCCACTTCTTTCTCGCTATCCTGATCATGGCTACCACGACGAATCAAAAAGTATATGAGTGGGAGTTAAAAAGGTTTCCGCATACGCCCAACGGTTTCTCTGTGATTCAGAATAATTACACCCTTTATATTTAACGATACATATAGGTTAAATCGGTGATGAAGATGGAGAGTATGGAAAATGTGCTGGAAAAAATTGAGAGAAAAATAATCAGCAGCGGAAATGTATACGGGGCTATGAACTACAGCGTGTGGACTATGATATTGGCTGCTTACCTCATTGTTAATACTGCCCTTTATATTTACGCGGAAAATTCAATGGGAGGATGGATATACGGCGTTTTCTGGAGCGTGGCTTTGGCCATAGTTATATACATCAACGCCATCGTTTGGAAAAAGGCGGAACATTTGAGAATGTCTGGCAAAGGTGGAGGATACGGCCATATTGCGATGTTTGCAGGATGGATCATCGGCGGAATATTATGGTTTACGCTACCTCTTATTATTAACGACCAATGGATTTATGTTGTTGGATTCCTGATATTCATAAGTTGCGGAAATGCTGGAATTGCACTTGGGGTCCGAGATTATCGCGCATCCATGCCTATAGTAACATCCCTGATTTCCATACCTCTTCTGCCGAGAAACGCTGGATACTTTGCGTGGAGCATGGCGGTGGAATTCGTACTCATCGGATATGCTATATCTGCATTGCTTTACATGTGGGGTGCATTCACCCTCATAGGTGAAGAGTAATGCTTGACAAAATCGCAAAGAACAATGTGCTCGGCAATCCCATACGTCTCGGAATAATGCTCTATCTCCTGCCTAGAACGAAGGTGCTGTTCAGGGATATCCAGAAAGTACTTGACATTACGCCCGGCAATCTTGATTCCCATCTCAAATACCTTCAGCGCCACGGATATGTGAAAATAAAGAAAATAATCGCGGATAGGCCCAGAACGGCCGTGTATATCACAGATAAAGGAGCGGAAGAAACCAAACGATACATATCTTTGCTGAAAAAAGCGCTCTCCAGTGAAGAGGGTTAACAATATTGGTCTGGCGAGACATTTTCTATATTACCCATTTAAGCACTTATTCTTTATTGATGAAGAAACCGGAAAGAAATTATATGAATACTGGATTAAAAATATCAAAAATGCTGAGAAGGTTTAAATAATAAATACCTTCTCACATCATCCGCGCTTGGAGGTGATCCATATTTACCTCTATGCGGAGACTACTGTTTTATTCCAAAACTTTAAATATTTCATCACATATTCTCCTGTATGAGGAGGTTGATTGTTATCGGGTTAATACTGCTTATGGCAGTCCCCTCAGCATATACCATAAGTAGTATGAAATTTGCATCATATTTACAAAAAACAGATTGTCAATCTGTGGAACCAAATGGGTACACATCTCACGCCCCTATTTATATTAATGGGAATTCAAACTTTACAGCGCAGAATGGTGTTGTTGGAGGTAACGGAACAGCAGGCGATCCCTATATCATAGAGGGATGGGAAATAGATTCTCAAGGTGGAGATTATTGCATTAAAATAGAAAATACCAATGTGTATTTTGTTATAAGGAACTGCTATTTGCATGGAGCTACTGGAAATTGGCCGTATTCGGGAATATTTTTAAAGAATGTTACAAATGGCAGAATAGAAAATAATACAATTTCTGGAAATAAAGAGGGAATATTTCTGTATTTGTCCAGTCACAACATTGTGGTTAACAATCGCTGTTTAAATAACAACGATGAAGGGATATATATAAGAGAATCAAAATATAATGTTTTCTGGAGCAACAGTATGGAGAACTGCAGTGTATACATAAGGGGATACCTGGAAGATTTTACTACCCAGGATATACCAACAAACAATACAGTTAATGGAAAGCCCGTGTATTACTATAGGTCTGTGAACATGAACAATAGCACAGCACCGACTGATGCTGGGGAAATAATCCTCGGCGATGTGAAAGGTCTCATAATTGAGAACTTGACCATATCTAATGGTGGAGTTTGTGTTGAGATAGGTTACTCATTCTATATAAAGATCAGAAACTGTACATTTAAAGATAGCGATTTGGGAGTATATATAAGGTACTCGGATCATAATGTTGTGGAACGCAATGTTTTTAAAAATGTATCATCGGGTATTATACTCTATGGTTCAAGTAATAACTTTATTGACTCCAATGCGCTCACCGATTGTACAGGAGGAATAACGGTGGAATACAGTAGTCATTATAATATACTAAGGAATAATAGCATGAATTGCACTTTCAGCGGCATACATATTATTTTCTCCACAAATAACATCCTATGGAATAATACCATGGTGGGATGTGGTGTTTTGCTTTGGGGTTATGAGGATACTTATTTAAACCAAGAAATTCCGCCAAACAACACTGTTAACGGGAAACCTTTGTATTATTACAAAAATATTGATATGGGTGGGTCGCAGATGCCTACGGATGCAGGTCAGATAATTCTAGCAAATGTAACAAATCTTATAATAGAGAATGTGGAGATAAATAATACCACAATTGGTTTGGAGATTGCCTATTCCTCGTATATCATTGTTAGAAATAGCACATTTTCATATAACGAGATTTATGGCATAGAGATATACTTCTCGTCCAACAATCTTATCTATCATAACCTTCTATCCCATAACTCTTATTATGGTTTGGAGATAACTTATGGATCTTACAATGTCATTTATAATAATTCTTTCTATTACAACCACGGCTCTAGAGATAACTATAATTCATCTTGCATACAGGCCTGCGACTATGGCGCTAATAACTATTGGAATTCATCCTCGGGTATAGGAAATTACTGGCATGATTGGGCAAATAACAATGATACCAATGACCAAAATCACGATGGCATAGTTGATTGGTCATATAGAATTGATGGATCTTCAGGAGCTAAAGATTTCTATCCCTTGAAGAATCCTACGGTCGTTGTGGAAATGCCCAAACTATCTTTTGTCCTTCCGGTACTTCTCGGAATTTTAGCTGTGCTGTGGAAACGCAGAATGTAATATTCCAATTTGAGCAATATAGCAACAAGTAAATTTCGATTGTTTTGCAATATACCGAACATTTAGTAAAAGAAGAATTTATATAAGATTAATCTATCCTTATTACTATGAAGGGGAAAATATCATCAAGATTACGTATAGTCATCATAATTCTAATAGTAAGCATATCATTGGCTGCTATTTCTTTTAATAGCATAGCAAATATGAAAAATTCCTGCAGAAAAATTACAGTGATGTACAAAATGAAATACTTAACACATACACCAATAAGAATTAATAGTGATTCTGATTTTACATCCCAAAATGGTGTGATAGGGGGTAATGGAACCGCTGACAATCCTTATATAATAGAAGGATGGGAGATCGACGCACATGGTGAAGGAAGTGCAATATACATTGGAAATACTACAAAATACTTTATAATTAGAAATTGTAAATTATATAATGCATCATATCTTTCATCACCATATTTTGATGGTGATGGAATTATGCTGTACAAGGTAGCGAATGGAAAGATAGTCAATTGTGAGATTTTTGATAATGAACATAACGGTATTTACCTATACATTTCAACACATAACAACATCATATCTAATAATAATATTACTAATAACAGTAACCACGGAATCTATTTATCTTCTGCTTATAGGAATACTATTATTAACAATAATATTTTCAATAACGATGATGGTATCTATCTTTTAAATGGTCAACATAATAAAATCACTAGTAATAATATTACAAATAATAGCAATAATGGAATTTTTTTACGTAAATCAAATAGTAACACAATATCCTATAATAACATTGCTTACAATAGTAATGGTACTTATTTTGGTTACTCAACTTACAGTAATATAGTTGTCAATAATAATATTACTAACAACAATAACGGTATTTATTTGGCTAGATATTCTGCCGATACTACAATTAAAGATAATTATTTTGCTAATAATAAATATGGCATTCATCTCTATTACTCATATAATAACATTATAAATAATAATAGTGTTTTCAACACAAGTGCATATTGTATATGGTTATGGCACACTGATAGCAACACAGTTACTAACAACCATATTACTAATAATAATGATAATGGCATTTATCTTGCATACTCTGACAACAATACAATATCTGGTAATTATATCTTTAATAATGATGGTGATGGTATTTATGTGTGGGCTTCTAGGGATAACATCATAACCAATAATTATATTGTTCATAATAATGACTATGGTATATATATCTGCTCTATTGAAAGTACAAACAATCAAATATATAACAATACTCTTATTTACAACCATGGATCTGATAATTTTTTTAATTCCTCTCATGTTCAAGCATACGATTCTGGAAATAATAATAAATGGAATACCTCTTCAGGCTATGGTAATTACTGGCATGATTGGGCAAATAACAACGATACAAACGATCAGAATGGCGATGGAATAGTTGATTGGCCATATTCTATTGAAGGTTTATCTTGCGCTAAAGATCGCTATCCTTTAAAAAATCGTAGTTTTGCAGTTACACCACTACCACCAACAAATCTTACTGCTAATGTAGGAAATGGATATGTAAATCTTACTTGGAATGCACCTATAGATAATGGAGGAACTGACATAATAGAATACAAGATATACCGTAATGAAACACTAATCGCCACAGTCTCAGCATTGCATCTCTGGTACAATGATACAACCGTGGTAATTGGACAAAAATATGTATATTATGTTACAGCAGTAAATTCTATTGGAGAAAGTGATAGAAGTAATGGGGTGCAGGTAACCATAGGTAGTGTATATGAAATTCAAGCATTTGCCCTTATTAGTGGTATAATTAACGCAGTTCTTATGTTTAGGTTTAGGAAATTATATAATATCATCTTCAGTACAGCATCGCGCTAACCATTTCTCTTATATACTTCCTATCCATCGCCTCTTTATGCGTCAGAGCGAAATGGAGAAGAACATTCTGAAGCGCTGGGAAGAGCATGATGTGTTTCAAAAACTCCGCGATAAGAATAGGGGGAAAAAGAAATTTGTTTTTCTTGAAGGTCCCCCAACAGCAAATGGTAGACCGCATGTTGGCCATGCTTTAACTCGCGCAGTTAAGGATGTTTTTCTTAGGTACAAAGCGATGTGCGGTTATGATGTTCAGCCTTGGATAGCGGGATGGGATTGTCACGGATTGCCCGTGGAAATAGAGGTTGAAAAATCCCTCGGAATAAACTCAAAGAGGGAGATTGAGAAGTATGGCGTGGCCAAATTCAACAAGAAGTGCAGGGAAAG
>CAYVVU010000044.1:10738-12691 GCA_964455305.1 uncultured Thermoplasmata archaeon | reverse complement strand
TACATCCAGACCTGGGCAACATGGTGTGCTAAATGGAATCCTCATCAGCAAAGAATAGACCAATAATAATTTATCCAATATACTTTAAAAAAGTTCCGAGAAGTAGGGGGAGAAGAGTACCTCTTAAATATTCCGGAAACTTTTCTTTAAAAGACATAGAAAGGGCTGCCAAAGAATTGGGATATAGGGTGGAGGTGGAAAAGGATAAAAACCATCCTGCGGCGTGGTGGGAGGGGGAAGGGCGTTTGGTTGTGTATACTGATGAGAGTAAGGAGAAAGTTATTTTGAAAATAGCGCAAAAAATCACACAAAACCTTAATATTTACTGATGCAATTCCCCCTCGGTGATTGAATGGACTTCGCGTCCCTCTATTCAGATATCGCAAAAACTATAAGAGCGTCTGAGATTAGAGAACTTTTGAAACTCACCCAGCAACCGGATGTTATATCGTTTGCCGGCGGACTGCCGAATCCCAAATCATTTCCCGTGAGCGATATAAAAGAGATAATAAACAATCTTCTGGATGAGCGAGGGAGCGATATATTGCAATACGGGACCACGGAAGGAGTCAAGGAATTAAAGCGGGCCTTGATTGAAAGAATGGAAAGGGTACACGGTATAAAGGCGGATATGGATAATATACTCATAACGCATGGCTCGCAACAGGGACTGTATCTTCTGGGCAAAGTATTCCTAAATTTGAAAGATATAGTGATAGTGGAAGCCCCTACCTATCTGGGGGCGCTCAACGCCTTCCAGACATATTTTCCGAGATATATTTCCGTACCCTTGGATGATGAGGGAATGAGAACGGACCTTCTTGAGGAAAAGCTTCGTTTTCTGGTTAAGGAAAAGCTCAAGCCGAAATTCATATACACCGTACCTACCTTCCATAACCCAGCGGGAACCTGTATGCCTCTGGATAGGAGAAAACATTTGCTTGAAATAGTAGAAGAGCTTGATATGTTCATCGTTGAGGATGACCCGTACGGAGAGCTCAGATTCTCCGGCGAAAAAGTCCCTCATTTAAAGGCCTTGGATAGAAACGACAGAGTGCTTTACTTTTCAACATTTTCCAAGATTCTCGCGCCGGGATTCAGAATAGCGTTCGCCGTGGGTCCGAAAGAAGTGATAAGAAAATTCGCCTTAGCAAAGCAGGGTGTTGATTTATGCACAAATCCCTTCGGACAGTATGTGGCAGCGGAATATGTTAAAAAGGGGTATCTGGATAGACATTTAAAAAATATAATAGCGATGTACAAGGAGAAGAGGGACATAATGCTGGATGCGATGGACGAGTATTTCCCGAAGGAGGCTATGTGGACCCGTCCGGATGGAGGGATGTTCCTGTGGGTAACTTTGCCCAAAACGGTGAACACGGAGAAAATGTTCCCGAAAGCCATAGAAAAGAAGGTTGCGTATGTACACGGTGCGGCATTCTATCCGGATAGAAGTGGAACAAATACGATGAGGTTGAATTTCACACATCCATCCAACGACAAGATCCCCGAAGGAGTTAAGAGGTTGAGCGAGGTAATAAGGGAGGAACTTGGTAAATAATTAAGAACTCAAAACACCTCTCGCTGCCAGTATTCCTGTGGCTGCTGCATTCACTATGTCTCTGCTCAGTCCAGCGCCGTCTCCGGCCACATACAGTCCTTGTATATTTGTCATCATATTCTTATCCACAATAACCCTCATGGAGTAGAATTTTATTTCTGGAGCGTAAAGTAATGTGGAATCCGCCGCCACACCCGGTATGATGCAATCAAGGATTTCCAGGCCTTCCATAACATCTTCTACTATTCTATGAGGCAGGGCCATGGATATGTCTCCCGGTGTGGCGTCGTCCAGCGTGGGCTTTAAGAGCCCATCCCTTATTCTTTTCCAAGTGGATCTCCTTCCCGAACGGAGGTCACCCAGTCGTTGAACTATGGGCTTTCCTCCTCCTA
>CAYVVU010000044.1:2242-10728 GCA_964455305.1 uncultured Thermoplasmata archaeon | reverse complement strand
GGCTATGGATTTTCCGTAACTTATTGTATCCTCTTGGGGCTGTGTTAATTCCACCCTTACCAGAAGTGCGAAGTTTGTATTATCGGATGCACGGTTTTTCAAACTGTGGCCGTTCGTGGCTATGTAATCCCCGTAAGATTCTTTAACCACGAAGCCCCTTGGATTTGTGCAGAAGGTTCTCACGAAATCGTCATATGTGGGAGTTCTCATTCTGAACTTCGGATCGTGGTTTATGGAAGTTATTCCATCCATAAGTATGGCGGGGACCTCAACTCTAACTCCAACATCTATCGGGGCAAATCTCGCTTTTATCCCATATTTTTTTATCAGATTTTCCATCCACGATGCTCCAACCCTTCCGGGGGCAAGAATCACTCTATCTCCTCTAATCCCTCCTCTATCTGTGACTATACCCCTGCAAATCCCATTTTCTACGATCAAATCCTCCGCTTTGGTTCCCAATACGAACTTAACTCCGAGAGATTCCAGTTTTTCTTTGAATTTTCTTATGATATCCGGGGAGCGGTCACTTCCTATATGTTTCTGCTCTATCGGGATGAATTCCGCTCCGCAGGAGGCGGCGGTTTTCATAAGTTTCTCAATTTCATCCCTCTTCATTTCAATCCTTTCAACCACGCCTAATTCCTCAAAAATCTCATCTATATAGTGAATGAGATTCCAGCTCTCTTCCTTAGAAACGAACTCCTCCAGATTTCCTCCTATTTGAGGATGGAGGTTCAGCGTTCCATCGGAGAAAGTTCCTGCCCCACCCACTCCGCACATTATATGGCAGGGTTCGCAGTTCACGCATTTTCCCGTCACCAACATTGGACAATTTCTTTGTGAAATATCGTATCCCATATCCACAATAGTAACCTCAACTCCGTTCTCCGCGAGTTCTTTGGCGGCGAACATACCTGCAGGTCCGCTTCCAACTATGATTACCCTCATTATGAAAAGAATAAAGAATAATAAGTTAAAAAATTTTTCAGGGATTACTCGCCCCTCTGGAATTTCTTGGCTACTTCTTCATAGAAGCGCAGAAGTTCCCTTGACATGGGTCTTATTCTTTTCAGCGCTTCTTCAAAGTGCTTCATCGTTATTTTCGCATCTTTATAGTCCTTCTTCCCCGAATTTATGAATTCTCTAATTGCGAGCATGGTGGCTTCGTTGCAGATGGCTTCAATGTCCGCTCCTGTGTATCCCTCAGTTTTCTCGGCGAGTTTTTCCAAATCCACATCTTCTGCGAGAGGCTTCCCTCTAGTATGTACCTTGAATATCTCCAACCTCGCCTTCTTGTCTGGAAGTCCAACATATATGAGACGGTCAAATCTGCCGGGTCGCAGAAGTGCGGGATCCAATATATCTGGACGGTTGGTGGCGGCTATTACCACAACTTTGTGCAAAGCTTCAAGGCCATCCATCTCCGTAAGCATCTGCGATACCACGCGCTCCGTAACATTGGTACTCAAATCCCTACCTCTCTGCGGGGCAACCGCATCTATTTCGTCTATGAAGATTATGCATGGCGATGCCTGTCTCGCTTTCCTGAATATCTCGCGAACCGCCCGCTCGCTCTCTCCGACCCACTTGCTCAGGAACTCGGGGCCTTTAACGCTTATGAAGTTCGCCTCTGTTTCGGTGGCTACCGCCTTCGCAAGCAAAGTTTTACCGCATCCGGGTGGGCCGTAGAGCAATATGCCTTTTGGAATTCTCGCTTTCATGTGTTCAAAGAGTTTCTGGTATTTAAGGGGCCATTCCACCACTTCCTTCAGTTCCTGTTTCACATCCTCCAGCCCGCCTATATCCTCCCATCGCACATTGGGTTTTTCTATAAGAACCTCGCGCATGGTGGATGGTTGCATATCCTTGAAAGCATTCATGAAATCCTCCCAGGTAACCTCTATTTTCTCCAGTATCTCTCTGGGTATGGTATCCTTTTCCAGGTCTATCTCGGGCAGGTATCTTCTCAAAGCCCTCATGGCTGCTTCTTTGACAAGTGCGGCTATATCCGCTCCTACATAGCCATGGGTCATGTCCGCGAGTTTATCCAAATCAACATCTTCCGCCAGAGGAACACCGCGAGTATGTATTTCCAGTATCTCCTTTCTCGCATCCCTGTCTGGGATTCCTATCTCTATTTCCCTGTCAAACCTGCCGGGTCTTCGCAGTGCTGGATCTAATGCATTCGGGCGATTCGTGGCTCCTATAACTATAACCCTTCCTCTGCTCTCTAAACCATCCATTAGGGCGAGAAGTTGGGCCACTACCCTCCTCTCCACCTCGCCCGTTACCTCATCTCTTTTAGGTGCGATGGCATCAATTTCGTCTATGAAAATTATGCTTGGTGCGTTCTCCTGCGCCTCCTTAAATATTTCTCTGAGATTCTCCTCGCTTTGGCCGTAGAATTTGCTCATTATCTCCGGGCCAGAGATGCTTATGAAGTGTGCAGCGCTTTCATTGGCAACCGCCTTCGCAAGCAAAGTTTTACCACATCCCGGCGGGCCGTAGAGCAATACGCCCTTTGGAGGTTCTATTCCCAATCTCTCAAAGAGTTCGGGATAGCGGAGCGGGAGTTCAACCATTTCGCGAATCTTCCTTATTTCCTCCTTCAATCCGCCTATGTCCTCGTAGGTAACCCTCGGTATGCCCCTCACCTCTTTAACGGGCTTTTCCAAGAGCTTCATTGAAGTATCGGAAGTTACTATAACGACATCTTTAAATGGCTTAACCGAAGTAACCACGAAATCAATGCTTCTGCCCATCACATTGATCGTTATCGTATCTCCCTTAGTTATTACTCTTCCCTCTAAGAGGTTTTTCAGGTACTCTTCCCCTCCATATATCCTCAGAGGTTCTGTAGGTGCGAGCGTTATTTCCTTGGCAGGATGAACATGTACCTTCTTTATTTTGACCTTGTCGTCTATTCCCACGCCAGCGTTCTTCCTTATGTGGCCGTCAATCCTTATTATTTCCTTCCCCTCATCCTCCGGGTATCCGCGCATCACTATTGTCGCTGTTTTTTTGGTCCCCTCTATCAGTATAGCGTCTCCCGGGGTAAGGTTCATTTCCTCAAATACCTCGGGGTCTATACGCGCAATCCCCCTGCCCACATCGCGGGTTTTCGCCTCCGCAACCCTCAATATTCTATATTCTTCCGAACTCATGGTACATCACCTCCAGTTGTTAACCTTTGGTTAATATGTAAATCAATGTAGTATATAAACATTTCGGTGAAGGTTTTTTATTTATCCTCTCATTCTCCACGACGATGGAATTCAGAACGGTAATATGGTATGGTTCGTGGTTGTTGATCGCGCTCGGCATGATTATATATCTTTCGTGGAGCATACTTTATGATGCATGGACGGATGTCGGGGTTTATTCTATGGCCGTACCCCTCATACTTTTCGGAATATTTGGTGTTCTGTTGAGCAAGTACTCCGAATCTCAGTAGGTTTTAGCCACATATATTTTGTTGGATGTATTCTTTCCGCAAACGATGCATTTTCCCTCTGCGTGTCTTTCTCCCACGGGATAACCCAAAATCTTCTTTTCGGTTTTTATTTCAATTTCTTCCGCGCATCTCATTGAGCCGCACCAGTAAATAATGCCCATTCCCTTGTGCTCTTTCAATTCATCAAGATTGTCAAACTCCTTTATCATCTCCTTCATAATTCTCTTCGCTTTATCGTACAATCTTTTCTCCAGATTCTCCAATTCTTCCCTAATTCTTTCAACCATACTTTCCACTGAAACCTTTATTCTCTTTCTTTCGTCCCTCGCAACAATAGTAATAGAATTTTCCTCAACCTCTCTTGGACCTATTTCAACGCGGATTGGAACACCCCTCATCTCCCAGTCGTTGTACTTATAGCCGGGAGTGTAATCCTCTCTGTCGTCCATATGAACTCTGAAATTTGATGAAAGAATATCTCTAACTTTTCGAGCGAATTCCATAACACCTTCCCCAGGAATGGGAACGATAACAACTTGTATCGGGGCGATTTCGGGGGGGAGTATTAAGCCCTTGTCATCGCCGTGTATTCCAACTATCGCTCCAATCAACCTTTCGCTTATTCCAAAAGTTGTTTGATGAACATACTCGTGCGTACCGTCCTCTTTCAGATACTTTATCTCGTAAGGTCGTGAAAAATTCTGTCCGTATTGGTGCATCGTGGCTATCTGCAACGCCCTTCCCGTGGGCATTAGAGTATCCGCTCCCAGCGTATATTCCGCCCCCGGAAACTTATCCCAGTCTGGACGTCTGCATAAAATATATGGTATAGCGACCTTTTTTGCTATTTCTTCCCACATCTCCATATCCTCTCTTATCTGGCGCTCCGCATCCTCGTAATCTCTATGGCAAGTATGAGCCTCGTAAAAATGGAATTCCCTCATCCTTATGAAAGACCTCGTCTGCTTCGTCTCGTATCTGAAAACATTCACTATCTGAAATGTTTTTAGAGGTAAATCCGCATGGCTCCTTATCCAGAGCGAGAATATGGTGTACATCGCCGTTTCGCTTGTAGGTCTAAGTATGTACGGCTCCTCCAGTTCATTATCTCCGGCCCGGGTGACCCAGTAAACCTGCCCCCCGAAACCCCTTATATGCTCAGCCTCCTTCTCAAACATATGATATGGGATCAATGTGGGAAAATTAACCTCTTTATGTCCCGTACTTTCCCACACCCTCCTTATCAGGTTATCAAGATTTCTAACAAGTTTCCAGCCGTATGGGCGCCAAACATGCATACCCTTTATCGGATACCTTTTATCTATCAGTTCAGCCATTTCTATTATCTCGTTATACCACTCAACAAAATTCTCCTTTTTCACTTCCAATTTCATATACGGGAGAAATATTCAGAGGTATAAATTTCTTATCCACTTCTTCTCCTCGCCAAGCGTGCTTATATCACCGTGCCCCGGGTAAATTGTCAAGGAATCATCCATCTCCAAGAACTTTTTGAGAGTTTCCAACATATCCCTCACACTACCTCCCTTAAAATCGGTTCGGCCATGCGTTCCCTTGAATAGGGTATCTCCCGTAAACAGCGCATTTAGTTCTTTGCTTAGTATGCATATACTCCCCGGTGAGTGACCAGGCGTGTGTATTATCTCAAGTTCAATACCACCAAAATTCAACTTCTCTCCACCATCAAGATAATTAAATTTTTCAGGAAGGGCTAATGCTGATTTATAGAAGTTCTCAGCCCACCATATTGTATCTTGCAAAACTGTTGCTTCAGCGCGGTGTATATAATATTTCTTAGAGTTTATGTATTTCGCTCCGCATACATGGTCGTAATGACCGTGGGTGCATATCACAGCTGATACTCTCCTATCTCCTATAATGTTCATAATATCCTCAATTTCTTCATTGTTCACTGTGCCCGGGTCTATGACCACCGCAATATCCTCTCTCAAAAGAATGTATGTATTTGTATGCAGTAAGCCAACTGTCAGCTTCTTCAATTCTGTGCTAACCATCTATGATTACTATATCTCAAAAATAATTTAAAGTTTTCTACTTAGCGCACACACAATTGCTGTGAAGATATAATATGCAAAAAACTCTCCGATGTTAACTTCTGCAACTTCACCTTCTTCCACGAAATCTATTGAGTATCCCCATGAGGCGTCCGAAGAGGTAATTATTCTTACTCCAAAGATGCTACCGTTGAAATAGGGAGTATAGAAGTCAGAGGCGTCACTTCCACTGAATTCCCAGAGAACTGTGCCGTTTTTGCTAAGTATTTGCACATAATCTGAAGATGCTACCGAAATATTTTGGAAATGTATTCTGAAGGAATTTGAACCCACTTTCCACCATATCGTTCTGTCGTAGTCGCTCCTACAATTATGAAAAGTTTCCGCTACATAGTTCCAGGATTTTCCCACATAAACATGGGAGAAATTTCCCAGTCCATTATGATAATAATCCACCAAGTATGCGGGATCATCAAAGAAATCTGGCGGGTAGCACTCCCCGTCATCGGAGTCATCCCAAGCCCAAGGTGCATGTGCCTCTCCTGCACCGTTGTCCTTATCAAATGTACCGTAACTGCTGAATATTTCCGAATCGTACCTTCTATTCCAGAGGTCATCTATTGGTATGAGGGCATACCCACAAAAATTATCGTTTCCCGAATCGGGTTCTTCCGCAATTCCAGTGGGATAATATACTATTCCATCCCCATCTGGAAATCCGGAATTCTCCCATCTTTTATCCCCGTATATGGCATGACCTTCCCCCTCTACATAGATATACGGATGCTCTCCGCACCATACCCCGGATTGGTTCAGAGAATCTCCGGCACTAACAGTTAAAAATTCCACATCCCCGTCTATATCCTCATTTCCATCCGTGACATTTGATGAAGGATACGAGTCGTAATCTTTGTACGAGTAAAAATTTATATGCGCTATGGTCTCCATAACCAAAAATTTTCCGTAGCCCCCATCTTTTTGTACGCATATTAAAACCCCTTCCAAGTCATTTTCATGCTCGTCAATCCACGGCAGTGAGGATGACCAATCCCTAGGATGAAAAACGGCATATCCGATAAAGTAATTTGTTTCTGTTTCTACAACCCAATAATATAGATATGCTTTAAGAGGATAATTATCAAGATTATCCCAGTTGTTCGTCGCTGCATAATCACCATCGTAGGTATAGCAGGTTATGTAATCAGCGCGATAGTTATCGGAAGAGGTATCCTGCATAACTATAGGCGCCCAGTACTTTGCCATAGACTCATAATCTATATGATTTCTCAAATTAGAGGTGTTCATAGGAATAAATGCCTGAAATGGCGTGAGGAATAGTAAAAACAGAAATGCTACCACTATTAGTATTGCGGTGGGGTAAATTCTCGCCATAAGATTCTGTATAAATAGAAGATATATTAATTCTTTGCTTGACACAATTTTCCTGACAAAGCGATAATTCTTTCAATCCATAAAATTTATATAATTTTCTTTCATTGAGGTATGTATATGAAGAAGTCTTGGGTATTGATAGTAGCAATTATTCTGTCGCTTATCCTCATTGGAGGTTTTATAGCTTATTATTTTCTATATTTACAAAGTAAACCGCAGATAGATATACGAGGGTTTATGACTGAAGCTTTGGAAAAAAGATGGAAGGGATATGATGTATATTACGCTATAAATCTGGCACTTCAGGCAAAATATTATTATGAAAAAGGTGATACAGATAGAGCATATGATTTATACGATGAAGCTGTTAGAGAATTAAAAAATGCAGAACTACTACCTACAGTTCCTGTGAGAAAATGGAATTATACAGACAGTAATATAAATATAGATAGACTACCGACAACATGGGATCTTCTACCAATAGGCGTTGCGTATGTAAAGAGTAAGCATGGATATTTGGCGTATCCTTCTAACGATTTGGGATGGAAACTGAGTTGCTATATTCTTGTGGCTTACGGAGAGAATTCCAATAGTTCCACAATGATTTATCAAGGTAGGATAGTGTTTACTGGAGAAAGTCCAATGGTTCCAAGGTTTTGTATAGATAACAACTGGCTCTATCCGTTCCCCAAATTCTATGGTCCTATGTATTATGAGAAAAACTCCACATTTGCCACTATATATAATTATGATTTGCCGCATGAGTATATGCAAATATTAACATTTTACCCAAAGAACAGAACATATATTCATAAAATTTTTCCTTTAAATCATAACTATCCTTATCTCAAAATGGTCTGTCACGCAAAGGGTGTCCCGTTCTGGATGGGTGAGTGGAATTCCTCAATGATTATTCATGGAGTTGTATATAATGTAAAAGATTTAGATCTTTGGGGCGGCTATTGGGAAATGGGAGATATGAATGTTGTGCTGGCTTTAAACGAAAATGAGATTTATAAATACAATGGATGGTTCTTGTTTGATAAAGCAATGCATCACACTTACTACTATAACTCCACCAAAATTTTCAGTAATGAGAGCATAGTAAATGTCAGGGGAGCGCCTCTCTCTTTCTCATGTTGTGGAATTAATCAGGACGATTTGTTCAACATTATGCTTGCATCAGATACAAATCCTTCACCTCTAGATGTACCTTTACAACATCAAGCAAGAATTAATCTTTTACAATACAATGAGTCCTATCCTCTTAACTTTAGTTTTGAAGACAATGGAGGATTGCAGCCTTCTAGGTTTTACTTTAATGCCACATATCCCAAGGGTAACATACATCTTATAGGTGATGCTATAGGATACTATCCTCCAGATGGTTGGAAGGGTACAAAGGGAACTTGGTGGAACCCATCCGTTTACCGGGTATGGGGTAGAGCTTTTATACATTGGCAAGGCACTATTACTTATAATGATAAAATAATAAATGTTGACTGTATTGGAATAGGTGAATTCACAAGGTGCGGTGAGGTGGCAGATAACAAATCATAAATTTTCAAGCAAAATATTTTTATACTCATAGAGTATGAGGC
>CAYVVU010000044.1:0-2142 GCA_964455305.1 uncultured Thermoplasmata archaeon | reverse complement strand
ATAACAAATCATAAATTTTCAAGCAAAATATTTTTATACTCATAGAGTATGAGGCTCTCGTGATTAAAATGATTGGAGAAAGCAGAGAAGGAGGGTATATGCCGCAACAGTATCCTCAACAACCCCAGCAACCTCAGCCAGCCCAACAACCGCAGTCTATGGCACCGCAGTACTATCAGAGACCGAAGAGCTTTGAGGAAACTCTTGCATCAAATATGATGATTTTCATAGCCGTATTCTTCGGATTTCTGATGATATTCATCGGAAAGATTCTGCTTCTCTTTGCAACCGGAGATGTGGCCAAAGTAGGCACGGTTCTTATGGCGCTTGGCGCTTTCATAATGGGAGCGTTGTTGCTCTTCGCCATGCTAATAAGAAACGATATAAACAGATGGGTAAGAGTTGCAGTTATCCTCTTTGTAATAGTGCTCACAGTATATCTTCTGGGAACCACGGTAGTCTTCGGATTGGGAAATATGGGAAATCCATAATTTTCTATTATTTTTTACTATGGAGGAGTATAGGGCAGAAGGTATAATTCTTACAAGATACTTTGCCGCATATTTTGAAGATATTGATTCCTTGGCATTTGCTGACCTTCATCTCGGATTTGAAAGTGCTATGGCGGAAAAGGGCCTATTTCTCCCGAAATTTCAGTTCAAATACATCAGGGAAATGGTTGAAAAGTCCATAGAGAGATATGATCCGCGAAGGATAATAATAGTCGGAGATTTGAAGCATCAGTTTTCTAAGAATATGCCGCAAGAATGGGGAGAGGTAAAGGAAATTCTGCAAATGATTTCTGATAGGAATCCTGTGATAATAAGAGGAAACCACGACAACTATCTCAGAACTATCCTAAACAAATTTGGCATCAAACTTAACGAGGTTTATAGAATAGGCAGATACACCTTTGCCCATGGGCATAGAGCGGTGGATGTTAGGGGATTCTTGGTTATGGGGCATGAGCATCCAGCGATAGGACTCCGCGATCCCGTAGGAGGAATAGCGAAATTTCCCTGCTTCGTCCTCGGAAAAAATTTTCTGATACTTCCTGCGATGAGCGTTTATTCCCTCGGAACGGACTTAATAGCTCAGGATGAGTTACTCACTCCCTTGCTTAGCATTGAGGACTTGATGGATTCCAGAATAATAGCAATTACTGAAAAGGAAGGACTCATTCCTCTCGGAACTCTGAGAATTCTCCGAGAAAAGTTTTATTAGAAATTTTGAGGTTATGGTCTCAGGTGGTTCTAATGAGAATTGCGATGGTTGTTCCTCCTTGGATAAAGGTCCCTCCAGAGAAATACGGGGGAATAGAGGAGGTTGTAGCGAACCTTATAAGATATCTTAGAGAAAGGGGGGTTGATATTACCCTCTATACCGTAGGGAAGTCCGAGGTGGAATGTGAGAAAAGATATTATTATGAGGATGAGATGATAGAGTATTTGGCAAAGCCACCATCATCCTTTCTGAATGTTGCCCTCACGCACATATCTTTCGCATATATGGACATAGCGAACGGTAATTACGATTTGGTCCACGACCATTCTTGGAAGGAAGGACTCTGCTGCAGAAATATGATTGATATCCCTTTCCTTCACACCATACATAGCCCGATGGATGAGGAAAACATCAATTTTTATTCGCAGTACGCGCGAAGAAAGGATATTCATTTCGTAGCCCTAACTGATTTTCAGAGGAGAAAGTTGCCCGAATTGAATTACGCAGGTATCGTTTATAATGGGATAGATGTGTCCAAATACAGATTTTCCGAAGAGAAGGAGGACTTTTTCCTTTATCTCGGAAGGTTCAACGAAAACAAGGCGCCGCATATTGCCTGTGAAATAGCGAAAAAATTGAATCTCCGGCTTATCCTCGCGGGAAAGGTTAACGAGAAGGAGGAAAAGGACTATTTTGAGAAATATGTCAGAAGATATTTGAACAGCAAGATCGTTTTTCTCGGAGAGGTAAGCGAAAGAGAGAAGATAGAACTGTTTTCCAAGGCTAAGGGATATTTATTTCCAATACAATGGGACGAGCCATTCGGTATAACCATGGTGGAAGCTTTGGCTTCCGGCACGCCTGTGATAACTTTTAGTAGGGGAGCGGCCCCGGAGGTTGTGGAGCACGGAAAAACGG
>CAYVVU010000043.1:9992-13031 GCA_964455305.1 uncultured Thermoplasmata archaeon | reverse complement strand
CATCTATCTTTTCTGTTATTCCGGGAATCTCTATGGCAGCTATCCCCTCGTTTATTGCATTTCTGAAGTATATTCTGGCGAATGATTCGGCCAAAATCGCTTTAACCCCAGAATGTTTTAGGGCTGTAACCGCTTGCTCTCTACTTGAACCGCATCCGAAGTTTCTTCCGACGACAAGAACCACATCTTTTCCCTTTGCCTTCTCAACGAAGTTTGGATCAAGGCCTTCCATAGCGTGTTTTGCCATCTCCTCGGGTTCCAGAATAGCCATATATTTTCCTGGAAAAATCAAATCTGTGCTTATGTTGTTGTCGGAATACTTTATGCACACTCCTTTTATTTCCATCTTATCACCCCACATACTTCCTTGGATCGGTAATAACTCCTTCCACGGCCGAAGCAGCAACCGTTGCTGGTGAGGCCAAGTAAACTTCCGCTTCCTTGCTTCCCATCCTTCCGCGGAAGTTTCTGTTCGTGGAGGATATTGCCCTTTCTCCTTTCGCCAAGATGCCCAGATGGGAACCCATACAGGGTCCACAGCCAGAATTTGCAACGACCGCTCCTGCTTTTATGAATGTTTTGAGCAATCCGTTCTCCATGGCTTTGAGGTATATATCCCATGATGCTGGAAGAACTATCATTCTGACATCCCTGTGAATCCTCTTTCCTTCCTTCATGGCCTTTTCAAGGATTCTCGCTGCTATTTCCAGATCCTCATAGCGGCCGTTGGTGCAGGAGCCCAAAACCGCTTGATCTATAGGTAATCCTTCCACCTCGCTTATCGGCTTTACATTATCCACCGTATGCGGACAGGCCACTTGTGGCTCCAAATTCTCCACATTGAACTTGTATACATCCGCATACTCGCATCCCTCATCGGGATTGAGAACCGTATACTCCTCCTTCGCTCTTCCTTTGAGGTATTCCTCCGTTTTCTGATCCACGGGTATAAGCCCAACCTTTGCTCCCATCTCCATTGACATATTGGAGAGGACGAGTCTGCTCGCAATACTCATATCCCTAATGGTTGAGCCGTGAAACTCCACCGCCTTGTAGGTCGCACCATCCATAGTCAACTCGCCTATTATGTGGAGAATAACATCTTTTGAGAAAACCATGGGCGGAAGCTTTCCCTCAACATTTATCTTTATCGTCTCTGGAACCTTAAGCCAGGTTTTGCCAGTTGCCCAAATCGCCGCCATATCGGTGTATCCAACACCAGTACTGAAAACTCCGAGCGCACCGTAGGTCGTGGTATGAGAATCGGTGCCTATGATAAGATTTCCGGGTAGGGCATGGCCCTTCTCAACCATAACCTGATGGCATATTCCGGCCTTCATATCGTAGAAGTACTTTATTCCCTGCTCCTTCACGAATTCTCTTATAATCTTGTGGCCCATAGCCGCCTGCTCGTTAGGCGCTGGTACACGATGATCAAGAACTATTATTATTCTCTCGGGATTCCAGACCCTATCAACTCCTATCTTCTTGAATAATCTCGCTACAAAAGCGGCGTTATCGTGCGACATAACCCTATCAACTTTCGCTTCAACAATTTCTCCCGGCTCAACCTTTTCTTTTCCAGAAGCCCTTGCAAGTATTTTTTCGGCCATGGTCATCATTTTCTCACACCTCCTCGTACTTCTTCGCTATGGCTCTCGCCATATCCAGCGTGGACGCATCACCACCCATATCATAGGTTCTGACCTTTCCTTCCTTAATTACTTCCTCTATCGCCCTCTCAAGACGCTCAGCTTTCTCGTGTTCGCCGAGATAATCCAGCATCATTCTTACGGCGCGGATGGTGGCTATGGGATTCACTTTATACATCCCTGCGTATTTGGGCGCGGAGCCGTGTACGGGTTCAAAAATCGCGTAGTTATCGCCTACATTACCCGCCGCGGCAAAGCCGAGTCCTCCGGTTAACTGGGAGGCGAGGTCCGATATTATATCACCGAACATATTTGAGGTTACGAGCACATCGTATTTTTCTGGATTCTTAACGAGCCACATGGCCATCGCATCTACATTCGCCTCCCATAATTCAATGTTCGGATACTCCTTTGCGATCTCCCTCGCGATCTCCACGAACATGCCGCTGGTCTCCCTTATAACATTCGGCTTCTCAACCACGGTAACACTCTGCGCCCCCGTTTTCTTGGCGTATTCAAACGCAGCCCTTATTATCCTTTCGCACCCCTTCTTCGTGAATATTCTGCACGAAATCGCCAGTTCATCGCCGGGAATATCCATGAATCTCGCGAATTTGGGATGAACACTTAGGGCTTTCTTAATTTCCTCGCTCACAGGTCTGAACTCCACGCCGGAATACAAACCTTCCGTGTTCTCCCTGAAAATAGTTATGTTTATATCGTCGCGGTAGTTGAGCGGATTTCCGGGGTACGCCTTCGCGGGTCTTATGTTCGCGTAAAGGTCAAATTCCTGTCTTAACCGAACGATAGGACTGAAATACTCCAGACCCTTACCCTTTAAGTGAGGGGCAAGTTCTTCCTGTGCCTCCTTCTTCGGTTTGGAGGTTATCGCTCCAAAAAGCGCGCAGTCCGTATCCTTCATCATCTCCAGAGTTCTGTCAGGCAAGGGGTTTCCTTCCTTGCACCAGAACTCCCAGCCAATATCGCCATAGATGTACTCCGCATCCAGCGCTATGGTATCCAGAACTATCATCGCCGCCTCAATAACCTCCTTGCCCACGCCATCCCCGGGCAGGACGGCGATTTTGTAGGTCATATGAATCACATCTCCTCAAACTTGTCGCCGTACATCTTCTTGAGCATCTCCTCCGGCAGATACTTCTTCTCCATCTCCTTTATTCTCGGATAACCTATAAGGTTGTTGAACTCCCTCCAGTCAATAACATCCTTCTCCCATTCTTGTGGTGGGCGCCTCTCCTTTATCTTGGCGTAAACATCCATTATTGCTTTGGTCGCCGCGTAAAGGGCATCCAGCGGGAACGAGACCATCTTTACCCCTATGGCTTCAAGCTCGTCAAGCGGGAAGTACGGAACCTTGCCTCCCACT
>CAYVVU010000043.1:0-9982 GCA_964455305.1 uncultured Thermoplasmata archaeon | reverse complement strand
CCTCTATGTATATGAAATCCGCACCTGCCTCCGCATAGGCTTTACCCCTCTTTATCGCCTCATCTATTCCCGCCACGCCTATAGCATCGGTTCTCGCGCCCACGACGAAATCAGGGTCCTCTTCATCCCTTGCGTCTATGGCCGCCTTTATCTTTCCCACCATCTCCCCCGTGGATATTATCTGTTTTCCGAACATATGTCCGCAACGCTTCGGCCATACCTGATCCTCTATGAACAATCCGGCGGCACCTGCCCATATCATCTCCTTCACTGTGCGATAAACATTTATCGCGTTTCCGTAGCCAGTATCCGAATCCGCGCAAACAGGTACGCTAACCGCGCGGGCTATGTTTCTCACCCTGTCGCACATCTCTCTGAAACTCACCAAGCCAACATCCGGCTGTCCGAGCATGGTAGCGGATATTCCGTAGCCTGTCGTTCCAAGAAGTTCAAATCCAGCCTTCTCAGCCAGAACCGCAGTAAGGGCGTCGTATACTCCTATCCTTATCACTAGGCCGTCCCTCTCAAGCAACTCCCTAAATCTCTTTGACTTGCTACTCATAGTTACCACCGAGGAACCCTAATGGTTTTTTTGATATAATGTTTTGGTTTTTTGATTATCTTTTTGGAAATGAGGAAAAAATGCGCAGAAGAGGAAAAGTATATTTACATTATAAATATTTCATTCAAAATAATTTCTTACTTTCTCCGAAAATTTTAAGTAATACTATTCACATAAAAATATAGCATGGATATGGCGCTGAGGTGATCAAATGAAAATGAAGTTGTTGGTTATTGGGTTTATTGCCTTGCTTCTTATTTCTTCTATGTATGTAGGATTGCAAATTCCAAAAGAGGAACAGCCAAATGAATTAAAAATATTAACTGAAGTTAAGAAATATGGGAGAATTATGATAGATTGTGTAAAGGTGAATACTATTGTGAACTTTTCTGAGGTTATAGAGTTTGCCTCTCCAGAAAATACATATTTTGTGGAAATGAAATGGGATTTCGATGGAGACAATATTATTGACTGGAAATCTCGCGACAGTCCCTACTACTATCTAGATGGGAATAGAAATAAAATATATGCAACATATAGATATAATCAGACGGGATTGTATAAGCCGAGCGCGGTTTGTTTATATTACAATGAAAACGAAGCAATACTATATAAAATTTACATCTATGTTCCTACAAGATATTTGATTGTATATTCAGAATTTGTTAATGACTATGGGGATATAACATTGGAGGCCGTAGATGTGAGTTCACCTGTTAATTTTTCTGATGTTCTAAGGTTTTTTAGAATTCCGGAGAATGCTTCATTCATTTATATGAAGTGGGATTTTGAAGGTGATGGGGTTATAGATTGGGTATCCTATGATAGCCCGTATTACTATGTGAATGAAAATGGAAATAGAGTATACGCCATTCATAAATATAATCAAACTGGATTGTATGGAGTTAATGCTGTTTGTACGTATTACAATGAGAGTGGGGGTATATTATACAAAATATTTATAGCGGTACCATGTAATTATCTAATAGTATATTCAGATACTGTCAATGCAAGTGATGTTTTGAATGTAATGTTAAAATTGAAAAAGAATTATGTTCATCTCAATAACACGACTTCTATAACATATATTGGTTGGACAGTATCTCTTGAAAATATCGGTAATGTGCCATTGTATCTCTTGTATCTCTATGGTTCAGTTTTGAGTTCTGTGCCTGGCGATGGTTTAGATGTTTATATGATCACACCGGAAGGAAATACAATTGCTTATAGACCATTAATACTACCCAGTTCCTCTCTTCTAACCGAGAATCAAAGAGATGATAAAGATTACTTAATTCTTTATCCGAATGAAACCACTAACAAAAGCGGAATACCTTTCGGCGTTGGAAATGCGGAAGATAATGAAATAAAACAATTTGAATGGTATTATGTAAACAATAATACAACATATCACTTTAAAAGAGGTACCTACAACTACACAGTATACTTCGTTATCTACAATGTCTGGGAAAGATGGGGTTATATTCCAACAGGACCATATGGCTTCTCACCTTATATAATAGAGAATCTCTCTTTTCCTACAGGAACTCTAATCACAAACAAGGTGAATATCACGATAAGTATAGATTAGATAAAAATAAGGTGAGAAAATGAAAATCAAGAGTCTAAGCGACGGAGAAGAGATAGATATGGAACTCAACCCTGCGGATCGGGATTCCGATGAACTTTCAGATATCTTTGAATACTATTTCTCCTCATAATTCTTGGACACGCCCTATGGAAAACAATGTTTAAATATAATGAAGTGATAAAGACGAATATGGTTATTAGTGAAAAGGAGTTATTGGTTAAATTCGCAAGAGAATTAAGGGAGATTGTGGAATCATTTGAGGAGGAGGCAGAGATCTTGGCTAGTGAAGAAATAGTCAAAGAAATTCAGGAAAGTGAAATAGCATATAGAGAGGGTGATGTAAAGAGATTCAAAGATATCAACGAGTTAAAGAGGGAAATTGATATATGAAATATACACTTGTTATTCCAACCAAAATCCTTAAAAAACTTAAAAAACTTGATAAAACTACCAAAGAGAGAATATTGGATGCGTTGGAAAAGATATCTGAAAATCCTGAAAAATATAAACCTCTAAGATATGAGTTGAAGGGTAAGAGAAGTGCGAGAGTCGGAAAATGGAGAATAATTTACGAAATTAAAGGTGACGAAGTTAGAAATTATTTTTTGTTTATCATCAGGAAATACTTAGATGCAGGGATAGCGATAATCAAATGACCAGACCTTGGGATTTGAACAGTGATGGGGATGTTTCTTAGAAAGAAAAATCTCCAAAACCCTTAAACTTCCCTTTCCATTATCTCTGATGATGATAGAGATAGATGGTAGCGCTGGAGAAGGAGGCGGGCAAATTCTCAGAACTTCGCTCTCGCTTTCCGCAATCACGGGCGAGGATATTAAGGTATTCAACATAAGAGCCAAGAGACCGAATCCGGGGTTAAGAGCCCAGCATCTCACTGCTGTTAAAGCCATGGCTGAAATATGTAACGCTAAGGTAGAGGGAGCGAGAATAGGTTCAAAGGAAATAATTTTCAGGCCGGGGAATATGCGTGGAGGAATGTTCAGATTTGATGTGGGTACCGCTGGAAGCATAACCCTCGTTCTCCAAACTATACTTCCTCCTTTGTTAGTTGCGGAGAGGGAGAGTGTGGTAAAAGTTATTGGGGGAACGGATGTGAAATGGGCACCACAGATAAATTATTTCTCAGATGTGTTCCTTCAAATTCTTTCCATGATGGGCGCGCAGGTATCTCTAAGAGTTATGAGGAGAGGATACTATCCCGAGGGAGGAGGAGAGGTGAATATAGAGATAAAACCGACGAAACTATCTTCGTTGGATATTTCCTCTCGTGTTGGCTCACCGCTCTTCGGTGGATTGGCGCACACGCAGAACTTACCTGACCATGTGGCGGAGCGAATGGTGAGAACCGCCGCCGAATGTCTGGGCGTATCGGAGGAGAATATAAAAATAGACAGGAGGAGAGGACGCAGCACAGGGGCTGGAATAGTCCTGTGGGCGAAATATCCAAACACTATTCTTGGAGCGGATTCACTGGGAGAGAGGGGCGTTCCTGCGGAGACAGTAGCCAAAAGGTGTTGTTTATCCTTGAAAGAGGAATTGAATTCGGGCGCCACGGTGGATATTCATATGAGTGATCAGTTAATGGTTTACGGAGCACTATCTTCCAGAATAATATACACAGCCAGAGAACTCACTAACCATGCGAAAACGAATGCGGAAGTTCTGAAAAAGTTCGGGATTGATGTAAAAATTGAGAGGAAAGAGAATCTCTATATGTTCAGAATTGGGAGAGGAGCAAAATGAAAGTTCTTATGGGAGTGGGAAATCCTCTGAGGAGAGATGATGGAATAGGCCCGTATATTGCAAGAAAATTCGTTAAAGATGATTGGATATCAATTGATTGTGGTCCGACACCCGAAAACTTCGTGATTAAAGTGGAAGAAATGAATCCAGAACTGATAGTTATTGTGGACGCCGCCAAAATGAATCTCAAGCCCGGAGAGATAAGGAAGATACCTCCAGAAAAGATAGATAGATTTACGATAAGCACCCATAACCTACCCCTCAGCGTAATAGTGAATTATCTCGGAGCACATAGATGTATACTTATAGGGGTGGAGCCCTTGGAAGTGGAATACGGAGAGGGACTAAGCCCCACCGCCCAGAGAGCCGCGAATGCCGTTTTGGATATTTTGATGAGAGAAGATTTTGATTCAATACCGACGGTGTGAAAATATTTAATCCTTCGGCTCCATAATCCTATCATGATTCTGAGCGATTGGGAGATAATTAAACTGCTCCGGGAAGGTAAGCTGATGAGAAACTGGGCGGAGGAGCAAATAACTCCCAACGGCTACGATGTTAGGGTTGAAGAAGTTATGGTGAATGGCGAAAAAACATCGCTTATACCTCCAAAAACCTACTTTCTGGTTTCAACCGTGGAATATTTCATCATGCCGGACGACCTCGTCGGACTTCTGTGGCTCAAAACCCGTTGGACGAGAAGGGGAATAATCGGCTCGTTCGGTGTTGTAGATGCGGGATTTGAGGGAAATCTCACATTAACGGGCTTCAACGCCTCTGATAGGGAGGTGGAAATTAAGTCCAATACGGGTTTTGCTCCGATAGTTTTTACAAAACTTGCATCTAGACCTGAGAAACTATACCACGAGCGCTCGGGAACTTATCACAAAAGCAAGGGAATAGTAATAAAATAAAGAAATTGAGATAAATCTTATCCCGCTACGACCACATCGTCTCTCTGCTTCTCTATTTTTTCCACTTCAACCTTTATTCCGCCGACAATGGCCCTTATGTCATGTTTGCTGGGCAGAATCTTTCTTAGCTTTTCGTAGAATGCTTCTTCGGTCTTCTTCTTTAATCTGAGAGTTATCTCAACTATTTTCTCATCTCTCCGGCTTAGGGCGGTGAGAACCTTTTCTTCCGCGGGAAGTGTGTCGTTATCTATGACTATAACTGCATCATGCTCATTCCTTATTTCCTCAAGCGTTTGTAGGGCGATTCTTCTCCTCCGGCCCTCGGCGGAGAACGGCAGAATGACCACAACCACTATCGCCATCGGAGTGGGCTGCTTTTTGAGAAATTTGAGGAACTGAAGCATGGCTCCACCCGCTGTTCCACCACCCGCGTTTCCTATAAGTACCACGGCATTTGCGTCCTTTATTTCCTCATAGACCTGTATCTGGTCGGCTTCCATCATAACCTCGCCTATTTTCCTTATTCCCATAGCGTCTTTATGATATCCCAGATGATAGTTTCCCAGCCTTATTTTCTTGGAGCAGTCAACCTTATTGAAGTTCGTCGTGTCCGAGTTTATGTATATCGTTTTTACTCCCCGCTTGTAGAGTTTACTCGCCAGTTTATGCGTCGCCCCACCGAAAGCGAGGGCGTAAAACTTCGGTTTGAGCGGGATTCCATTATAGTGAAGTATGTCTCTGATCGCTTGCACGCCAACGCGTACTCCTTCCTCATCTTCTGGCGTTATCGTGTACTCCTGTTCCACCGATTCTTCTTCCGTATCTCCCAAAACCTCAACATCCACATCTTCAAAATTCATCTTCTATCACCTCCATAATACTTCAACTCCTCCTCCAATTCTCTAAGTTCGCGTTCAAACTTCTTCAGAATGGAGTAATTGGTTTCAAACTCCTCTTTGAGGAAATCCGCAACAATTCTGTTCGCTTTGCTCTCTATGTATAAAACTATCTTCCTTATGGCATCCTGTTTGCTCCTGAAAATCCCGTAATCAACAAAATTCTCTATGTATTTCTCCATTCTGGGTGAAAGTGATATTTTGAGATGTATGCCTTCCCTATACTCCTCCCCTATTTCTTCAACCCCTGAGTAAACCCTTGTAATGTAATCCATAACGGCATATCTGAAAAGTTCGGAGATTTTTCTGAACCTCGGATTGCGAGAAATAAATTCCTTAATTTCTTCCATTTCATCTTCGGTGAGGCGAATGGAAACCTTGTAATCCCTGTGGCCACCCATCTGGAAACTCACCTCTTGAACCTTATCGCATTTTTACTATATAAAGATTTTTGTTCAACTGAAAATTTGTGCAAATATGTCCGACTTTATGAAAATAAAATTGTTGAAAAAACGATATTATTTAATTTTTGTCTTACAAAGTAATAAATTGTATGTCAAAATGTAAGTCAGATTGATCCCACCATAATTCTTTCGTACGGCAAAGGGAGGCTGTATGAAAATTTGAAATAAAACCTTGCGATTTACTTGCCTATGTTTGAGATGAAAGAAAGGGATTGTCTGGCGAGGATATGTGTGCTGGAAACCCCTCACGGCAGGGTTGAAACGCCCGCGGTTATGCCCGTGATAAATCCGAACAGGGTGGTTGTATCCGCCAACGAAATGAAGGAGATGGGTTTTCAGGCGGTGATAACAAATTCCTACATAATATACAGGAATAGGGAACTAAGGGAGAAGGCCTTGGAGAAAGGTGTTCATTCTCTCATAGATTTTGATGGCGTGGTTATGACCGATTCTGGGACATTTCAGAGTTATGTGTATGGCGATGTTGAAATAACGAACGAAAAAATCGTGAACTTTCAGAAGGAGATAGGAAGTGATATAGCCACCATACTGGATGTTTTTGTTACGGAAGATATGAGCCGTGAATCAGCGGCGAATGGAGTTATGGAAACATATAGGAGGGGTAAGGAAGCACTTGAAATATGGGACACAAAATCCATTCTTGCCGGCACCGTACAGGGAGGAACCTATCTTGATTTGAGAAGAAAGTCCGCAAAGCTTATGTCGTCGCTGGGATTTAAATACTATCCGATAGGCGGAGTTGTGCCCCTTCTGGAGAATTACCGCTACGCCGACATAGCAAAAATAGTCATAAATGTAAAGAAAACCCTTCCTCCATCCTTCCCTATACACCTTTTCGGTGCGGGACATCCTATGTTCCTTCCGTTAGCAGTAGCTCTCGGCGTGGATTTCTTTGATTCCGCATCATACATAAAGTATGCCAGAGACGATAGAATTTTGACTCCAAGCGGAACAATTTATCTTGAGGAACTGAAGTATCCCCTATCTCCTATCTTGGAAAGGCACGATGATGTTAAGGAAATGGACAGAGAGGAAAGAATAAGGGTACTTGCCAAGCATAATCTGTATGTTATAGCGGAGGAGGTGAGAAGGATAAAGCAGAGGATACACGAAGAAACTTTTTGGGAGTACTTGGAAGAGAGATGCTCTTCGCATCCGAGATTGATGGAATCGCTTCGCATTATTTACAGAAACTGGAAATTCTTTGAGGAATACGAATCCATAAGCAAAAAATCCGCGATGCTTTTTTCCACAGAAATTTCATTCAAAAGGCCCATAGTTATGAGGTTGAAAAAAAGAATAAAGGAGAGATATTGTCCATCAGGCAGGAAAGTAGTGATCTGCTGCAAGGATAGACCATATTCAAGATACATTCCTCTGAAAAGAAACTTAGCCATATATGTGAAAACTCCGTTTGGCGAGGTTCCTCTGGAACTGGATATGATATATCCGGTGGCGCAGTCAGAATATATGGAATTCAGATGTAGAAAAACGATAGATATTGATAGGTTTGAGGACGAACCAAACGCCGATGTAAGAAAACTGAAGGCGATAGCGGATTTTCAGTTTGGGATAGGAGCGGGAGATTCCTTGTTCAGCGGGGAAATAAGAATAACAAAAACCAAGGCCACTGGAACGATCAGAACGGTATACGATTCCGATGGAAATGTTATAGCAACAATGCGAACGCAGGACGGTTATCTTGCGCTTAGAAAAGAGGGAGCCATCCGCCTGTTCGGTTCCGGCCATGCCCTATGGGTTGAGGTAACGGAGGATTCCGCGGAGTTCAACAAAAAGGGAAAAAATGTATTTGCCAAGTTTGTGGTGGACGCCCATAAAGATATAAGGGTGGGAGATGAAGTTGTAATTATTCACAGAAACGAGCCCATCGCCGTCGGAAGGGCGCTTATGAACCGCAGGGAAATGTTATCTTTTGAGAGGGGTATGGCCGTGGATGTGAGGGAAGGCTTCGGATGAATTATCTTTTCCTCTTTGCGAGAACCACCGCGAGTATGATTACAAACACAGCAACGATCACCATAACCGCAATAATTATGTAGCTCAGGAAACAATCAAATGAATACACATTCTCCGCAATAACAGGCTCAGATATAATAATCTCTTTTATATCAAGGTTTTCGGCGCGTATATCGGTGTTGGTGTACACCCAGCTTAAGCTAGATGTACCCACATTTATTTCCACGGTATTGATCGTTATCGTTGGTACCTCCGAGATTTCGGGAGTTTCTGAAATTACATCTATACTTGCATTTTCGTTGAATGCTATATTACCGCCATCGTCCAATTTCAGAATTATTCCAAACATCGTTGAGTTTACTGGATAATAAGAACCACAAACGATGTATCCGGTATGGGCGGGGCATATTCCATTTCCCCGATAGTCACCAAAACAAATGTGTGTGTTTTGAGAGGATACGAAATATTTGCTCCAGCGAATTTTTAGTGATCCATCCAAAGAAATTATCTGAGATCCGTTTTTATAATCTCCTGTTAAAATTAATCCATTGGAATCCGCACATACTCCCTGCAACACCATATCAGTAAATTTTATCGTGGATATTACCTCGCCATTGCTGTTTATTTTTATTATTTTATCATCGTAGCAAACCATCATACTTTTGCCTACTATCTCTAGGGATAAAGGTAAGGACTGAGGCAAACTTCTTGAAAACTCGTATTCTTTAGCCCAAACAGTACTGAAATCTTTACGGAAATATATTATCGTGAAATTGTATCGGGACGCGAGCATAAGTATGTATCCGTCTTCAAATTTCTCTATATCCGCCGTAAATACTGTAGATTTCCACTCAAACTTTTTCTGCCAGATAATATCTCCCTCAAAACTCATCTTCGCTATGATAATTTCATTTCCATATTTGCATACAAGAATAATTCCGTCCGTTACAGCTAAGGAATCTTTGATTTCAAAGGATGTGGTATCCAAAGCATCCCCATAAACCCTCTGCCATAGAATATCTCCCGTTGCCGAAATTCTTACTATCCAAGGTTTGTACCCGACAGCAACATCTCCGTTCTCTCCGAATAAGTAATATCCATTTTCTGCGGATAAAATACAAGATAATTCACTTGCCCTACCCATACGGTAGGCCTTTTTCCATACAGTCTCTCCAGAATATGATATCTTGTACAGCAGGAAATATCCCTGTGAGTCATTATAGGCTTTACCCCAGGCGATGTATCCATCGTCCTCCTTGAAAATTCCATTAAGTTTAACAATGGCTTGATCGCTCTGCAATTCGTAGGTTTTGCCCCACCATTTGTACTTCACATTTCCCATAGCCGGGGCGGAAACCACAAGAAAGGCAAGAGATACGGCGATAAATGCAATCACACGCATGTTAGGGATAATAGCATAATTGAATATAAAGGTATATATTCCGTGACATTTACTCCTAAACAGTTTAAAAAGATATCAGGTACATAAGCGGATAACGAACGAAAGAGATATATACCCCTTCCATATTCCACCTTTACGGAAGGCGGTCATCCCAGCGACTGTTGTGAGTGCCTCGTCCTGAGGTACGGTGAGCAACAGGTTCCGTGGCCGCTGACAAAGATGGGGATTTGAGAAAAACTCCCCGAAAAACGGGGAGGACCTCTCAAATCCGACGGACGCCCAACAGGGGTGTAACCCACAGCCCCATTTACCGTACTCTCCAAGCATAGGCCCAACTCCGGTTGATCCTGCCGGAGGCCACTGCTATCGGGGTCCGACTAAGCCATGCGAG
>CAYVVU010000042.1:5233-13150 GCA_964455305.1 uncultured Thermoplasmata archaeon | reverse complement strand
TTTATCGCTGTTCCGTCGGCTATGTTTACGAATATTTTTCTCACAGCCCATCATACATTTCAAAGTTTAAAAGTTTCTTTCCCGACAGGAGGATACATAATAGTTTTATTTGTTAGTTTATCTATTCTCGCACGGATTGAAGTTCTCGTCATCGTTTCCGTCTTCGTTATCGCTGTTCGGATTTGTGGGCGAGGTGTAGAATAGGCCGATTAACTCGTATTCATCACGGTATTCCTCCGTATATATCACCTCCATAATGGTAGACTTTTATAGATATTTCATAGTTTTTATATTTTGTATAGTTGTGAATTAGTAGTAGGTCGCCTGATGTAATATATGAATTGTTATCTGCATCAATGTATTCCCAATCTGAAGAATTTAAAACAGTCCAGTTAGAGTTGCTACGGAAAGGTCTTATATAGATTATGAAATTATATGAACCATTAGAGGCAAAAAGTTTGGGGTATACTGGTCTCACATAACCTATACATATCATCAATTTATAGCTATTGTTATTAGAAAGGCCGCGCCTAAAGAGAACACCATCAATATAATTTCCTTCCACATCCACACGCCTTCCATGATAACAAAAATTTCCCTGATATGCTGATTTTTCTAGCATTACAATTGGAAAACTTTCAGGTTTTGCAGGATTTGTTGTGGAATAATATACATCAAGTGCATGTTGAAAATATATTATATTTATACGCGATGAATGGACAGAAATCAAACTAGATGGAAATCTTTTTATTCTCAATTTTGCCTCAATTATCCAACCATCGTTTTGCATTTTGCCAGAAATTGCTTCGTCATCATATGGTTTGTCTATATAATCATAAAATGCTATGTATCCTTCAGAATTTTCCACAACAAACCAGTGGATATATCCATTAGGTTTTATTGCTAAAAAATTTAGCAGGGAATCTCTGTATAGCGTGGGTTTCCCTTCTTCTACCATCATTATGCCTATGGAGACGGAACTCAATGGGGAGACATTGTCAGTTATATATGCTGTAAAGAACAAATATTTTTCAGTCCATTTAAGCCCAACAATCATACTAAGCATACCATCAGGATTCACATATACATCCTTTTCCTTAAAACAATATGTATAAAATTTGGCATCTTCCCATTCTCCCTTTTCCCAGACACCATCTATTTCTGGTATAATCTGCGCTTTGTATATATAGATTATCTCTTTTTTATTTAAAGGGGTTAAAAGTATGGAGTAAATACTTGCTATTATTAGGATAAGCGTAGCGAATATCACAAACACGCAAATTATTTTTGTATTTCTAACTTTTTTCACCATATCTATCACCTCCTACATGGTTGTCAAAAGCATAGTTGAAAGCGTCATAACTTTCCCAACGCCCGCTCATCTCATAATCATTATTCAAATTGGTATTTAAATATTCTGTATTTTAACAGAAAAATTTTCTCAGCATAAAAATCAGCATACAATTATTTACGATTATAATGGACAGAGATATTTCAATTTTTGAAATTTCTTCAACCGGTGGAAGCCAATAGCATATCTTTTTGCCATGTCCTGGCCAAGAGGAGTTGGAACCTTGCCAGTAAAATATCTTTCCATCCGCGTAAGCGAGGCGGTTCCCCACATAGTATCCAACGGGATATGGCAGGTCTGGAAGTTTAACCCAAGTATCGTTGTTTATGTAGTAAGCGCTGAAGTTGTACCCCGGCGTCTCCCTAACTCCACTTCCATCAAGGGCGAATATCACATTACTGTAGGATTGATCGTAATAACCTATCCAGAGAAGCGAGCCTCCGTCTCCTACACCATCCTCCGCGGGTATATCCGCCATTTCTTGCCAGGTATCTGTAAGTATATCGTATCTGGCGAAGTTTCTGAGCGGGATAGTTTCGTAATATTCTCCTTGTAGAGCGTATATGTACCTCCCTCCTGCCCAAACCAACGATGCACCGTCATCGGTTCCGCCCCAAGGCGGAAACGAAAGTATCTCCCAGCTGTCGGTGGATGGATCGTACCTTGCGAATACCGATTTTTCGGTGGGAGTGTAATTACCGGTGTATACGGCTCTGCCCAAAAATGCATATATTTTGTGGTCGTATGCGCAGTAAGTTATGGCGTCACCAGCCCCTTGAACATGCGGAGTATCAGCCAATCTGTACCATATACCCGTGGAGATGTTGTATTTGTAGAAAATGACTCTCTCCTCCCCGTCCTTATATCTTGAGCCGGTGAGAACATATATATTTCCGGAGTAATCGTACGCCATAGCCACTCCGTTTCTGAAAGTTCCGTAAGGAAGTGAAATGTTTAGATTAACTAGGGTATTTGATACGGGGTCATATCTCCAGAATCTTGGAGGATAGTTCACAGTGTACTCTTCAAGAATATATACATATCTTCCATCCCCAACCACACACTCTCCGTAACCGCCGGCATAGGGTGTATCTGCAACATAAACCCAAGAACCCTTTGTGCAGGAGTCGTAAAGAAACGCGCATGAAGAAATGAGTAAAATTACCGGAAAAACAGCGAAAATAAAAGCGATAAAGAAATTAAATTTCATAAAAAAATAAAAATATTTAAAGATTTTATTTGCGTTTTCTGGCTATAGCGGGTATTATTATCGCTCCGATAAGCAGAAGTACTGCTGAGAACTCCGACACCTCGTATATTCTTATGTCCATACGCTGCGAATTCACTGCGGTATTAACGGCTGTGGTGTTGGAGTAGGTGTGATTGTTGTAGAAGACCTCACCGTAGATAACATCGCCGTTGCGGTAACCGTAGAAGAAATTGGAAATATCATATTCGTAGTATCCCGTGGAATTCACAGCAACTATTACATAATCGCCGGTCATGTTGTTCACAATTTTCACACTCATGCTCGTGTAGTTCACGGTTATATTGCCCACACCCACGACATAACCGTAGATTATGTGAGATGGTAGTTTATGTATGGTAAGCGTAGCCGCAATCAAATCAGTCGGATCGTTTGCATTGTAGGCCACTATTCCCACACTGCTGTAATCTATACTTGTATCCGTGGCATCATCAAACAGAGGTACACGGTCAATGGTGTAAGTGAAAGAGCCGCTGGCATCTGCACTTAAATTGATATACCAGCCGTATTCTGGAACTGCCAAAATAACGGTACCTCCCGCAGCGGAAGGTATTGTGCCGCGAATTAGGAGAGAATCGGACTGATACACTTCGTTGGGATTAAGAGTCAGGCTGTTTGAAGATGGGCTAACGGAATACTCTGTGAGTTCCCAGTAGAGAGACATATAGCCGCTGCTTCCGATGGACATATCCTTGTAGGTTTCCTTAACATACCACTTGGTTTCTGGCGAATATTCTAAGAATAGATTGGTAACTCCCGTGCCGTTTGTTCCTGTGGCGTTGTAGCACCAGAATGTACCTGCACCTACCGTAACTTGGTGATACGCGGGATAAGTTATTGTGTAGTTCCAAGTTGAATTTTCATCAAATGTGTTATTATCTTCATCAATATATCCAGCTGAATCGTCACTGTTCCACATATAGCCATATGTGTGAATGATGGAATCAAACCACATCTTTTCGTTCACATTGACTGGGAAGTCCATATCATCTGGAATCAATGTATATGTATCGTTCCAAAATGCAAGTGTGGCATCAAGTTTTATCTCCATCTCGTCATAACCCAGGGGCCATCCCAAATCCCCATGGAGCCATGCGCTTGGAATGTATAATCTCATTTCAGCATCCGCCAGATCGGATATCCTAACAATCCTGTGACCCAAGACCCTAAACGGAACATCGGAATCGTAACCATCCTCGCCTCCTGATGGGTCACCGTTAACTCTTATATCAACATTGCCTATGTAAGGTGCATCAACATATCCATCACCGAGACCCCAGCCTTCAAGTGTCACATAGTAACATTTCTGAATTATGCCGTTTACATCATAATCAATTATCTGAGTGTAGTTGCCCCAAAGATCAATATGCAAGTTTATCTCTCCCTCTGTATCTCCTGTCAGTACTATGGGTACTTCTAAGTGCCATTTCCAGCGATCACCGCTTTTCCAAGAAGGAACATCCTCACCACTCATTCTTAGGTTTTTATCTGTTTTTGCCGTACTGGGTATGAAAGCTGTTATGAGCAGAACAGCACTTATAATCAGCACCGCAGAGACTATCAGCCACCTTCTCTTCATGGTTAAATCACCTCAGTTAAAGATATGTTATATGAGCATATAAAATTTTCGGAGAAATTTTTATATAACATTCAATCGTTTAAGCCCCTTGGATGTACGAAGATATAGTGGAAGGTTTGTGTTCTAGGCGAGAGGGTAAGAGAAGAAAGGCCGCAGAAAGAATCATGATTGAATTTAAAAAGGATCCGTGTGGTGTTGTGGAATCTCTCCTCAATCTTCCCGATAAGTGTTGGCAGTATGCTTATGAAATTTTTATGAAGGATAAGAAAACATCCGCAAGGTGTTTAGTCAGATTTCTATCAAATAAAAGGGCGAGAGAGGCTTTGAAAAAACTTGGACATGACCCGCAGAAAATAGAGGAAAAAATAAAAAGAATAAAATCAAAAATTTCCCTTATAAAAAATGAAGGTTGGAACACTGATGAGGTGGAATCTCTGTTGCGCAGAGGAATGCTGAGTGCTTCGGAACAGAAGGCGGATGAAATTATTTCTCGCATAAATAAATCCAAGAGCATTTCTGAAAATTTAAAAGAAGTGAAAGATTATCTGGATAGTAAAGGCATAGTTTTTGAGCCGTACGAAGAACTTCTTTCACTGAGCAAAAAAAACCCTGAAAAGGCGGAATCCTTAGTTGAAGATGTTTATGATATAGTCCGTTGTGAAGATTATTTAAACTATTTGCAAAATTATGTTGATGTTTCGCATTTACAAAAAAGGCTGGACACTTCACGAACCTATGGTGAGGTGGTGGAGGCAAAAGACAAAATAAAAAATATGTATAAAAAGATAAAAGAGATACTGCAAATCTACGAAGACAAAGATATTGTTAATCTTCTTCATAATGGGAAGATTGAAGATGCTGAGAAACTTGCAAAAATAAAGAGAAAAATATATGATGCTGGAAAAACCCTGAGTGATAAAACTATGGAAGAATTTCTCGTGGTTCCTCTTGATTCAATATTGAACATCCACGAGGTTATTTCTGGAAACCATGCTTATGTAGGTGTTGTATCTAGAAAATCCATATCCGTTTACGATGAGACGGGCGTGAAAATATATGAGAAAAAGTTTTCAACAGTCATAAATTCATCTCACGCATTTAGGTACAAAGATGGCGCGTGTTTTCTGATAGGGACCGATGGTTGCGATATACACGCCTACGATGAAAAGGGTAGAGAGATATTTTATACAAAGATGGAGGCATCAATAAATGTTGTTAGGGGCTCTCTATGCAAAAAACCCTATGTCGTGGGATGCGACTGGAACAGGGTTCTGCGTTTTTATGATATTTACGGAAACAAAATTTTTGAGAAAGCATATGGAGATGTGGTGCAGGATGTTGCAATACATTGCGGAGAAAAGGTTTATATTGTTGCCGCAGGATCCGATAAAAAAGTTCATGTATACGATGAATACGGTCATGTGATTTTTGAGAAAAATTTTTCAAATCCAATAATGAATGTTTTTGCTTTTAAGGATAGAATTATCCTTAGGGAGTTTGACAGAACCCTTCATACATATGATTTTTCGGGTAGAGAACTATTTTCGGAGAAATATAAAGGTGTAATATCTACAATTTACGCAAGCGATATAGGTAAAGGGTATATCTGCGTGGGAATAGGTTCGGGAGTTAATGAATTTCTCATCTATGATCTTGATATGAAATTGATTTTTCAGAAAAAATTCTCTTCGCCAGTAACTGCGGTACATATTTTTAAGAGTGGAGAAAAAATCTATTTTGTTATCGGTAATGCAGAAGGTGAGTTGCATATATACGATGAGGAAGGGGATGTGGTATTTTTCAAAAGTCTTGGTGAAAGAATCTCCAAGGTTAGGGCGTTCTATTTTGGAAATAGGTTGTATATATTTGTTGGAGTTGTGGGCGAAGAGGAAGTCAAACTAATTACCTATGCTTCAATACCGATAGGAGATGCTTTAAAATGGGCTGAAGAACTATCCCTGAATATAGATTATCTATCCTTATTTACAGGCGAAGAGGATGAGGAAGAATTTTCCAACAAAATAAAGGAGCTTTTCTACATAATAAATGAAAAGAAAAATGAATACCAAAGCCTTCTTGAAAAGTGGAACAAACTCAGAAAAATACTGACAAGGGTGGGCGTGAAAATAGAGGAGAGACCCAAGGATTACGATAAACTGGAAGAAGCAATACACAAACTTGAACAGAAACTTAAGGAATATTATCCGAAGATAAATGTAGAAATTCTTGGTTTTATAAAACCCGGAAAATGGAGCGATGTGAACATAGAGGTGAAAAATATTGGAAAAACAGAAGCGAGGAATATAACATTTAGAACCCTATCGGACGATGTGTTGGTAGATGGGTTGGATACTATAGACAAATTAAAGCCCGGAGAGAAAAAGAGTTTAAGGGGAAGAGTGAAGTGCGACAGAGAAGGCAGAATAGAAGTTTTCTTCTCCTATAGATACTATAATCCCCTTACTGAAAAAGAGGAAGAGGATTTTGCGACGACGCAGATATCCGCTGGAAGGGCAGGAGTAAAGAAATTTATGCATATTGTGGATGCAGTTAAAGGAATAGTGGAATTCGGAAACATTGAGAAATATGAAGTTCTTGAACAAATAGGTGCAGGGGGTTTTTCAAAAGTTTATAAAGTGGAATTGGATGGAGTTAAGTACGCTATGAAGGTTCCGCTGGATGCTGACCTTGAAAAAGGTGTTCTGCTGAGCACAACCCTGACTGAAGATGATTTGAATAAATTCAAAAGGGAAGTTATCATATGGGGTGTGGTATCCAGATACTTCCCGAAAAATACGGTAAAGCTGATAGATGCTGGAATAGAACCTTTCCCTTGGTTCGTTATGGAACTCTGCGATTACTCTCTCAGAAGCATAATGAACAAAATATCACTTGAGGAAAAAATAAAAATAATGATAGATATACTGGAATTGCTTCACAGAATACACAGGATGGGCTTCATCCATCGCGATATCAAACCTGAAAACATTTTGTTCAAGGAAGGAGTGCCAAAATTAACGGATTTTGGTGCTGGAAGGATAGTATGGAAAGCCACCGTGAGTGGAGGCAACTTTATGGGTACCGTGATGTATGCCGCTCCCGAGCAATTTTCTCGCGCTGAAGATTACCGCACAGATATATACCAGGCGGGCGCGATGCTTTACGAACTAATAACAGGTAGAGGCCCTTTTGAAGCGGAGGATGTGATGGGCTTAATAGGCAAAATCATAAATGAAAAGCCTGAACCACCATCCAAATATGTGAATATTCCGGCCGAACTGGATGCGGTAGTTCTCAAAGCGCTTGAAAAAGATAAGGGGAAAAGATGGAGAAATGCCAAGGAGTTCGCCGACGCCCTCAGACAAGTTTTGCTGAAATTATAAGGCGATTGCCGTAGTATTTGTAGGCAATTTTTTTATAGTATAATTTCTTCCTTTCCGCAGAGGTGATTAAAGTATGGTAGGAATAGTAACTTACGGCTCCTACATTCCCATATACAGAATAAAGGTTGAGGAGATAGCTAGGGTATGGGGAGACGATGGCGAGAGAGTGAAAAAATCCTTAGGAGTGTTCAGCAAGAGCGTTCCCGGAGTGGATGAGGACGCCGCGACAATATCCGTGGAAGCGGTGAGAAACGCGTTGAGGAGAAAATGGATACCTCCCGAAGAAATAGGCGCCGTTCTGGTCGGTTCGGAAAGTCATCCATATGTGGTAAAACCC
>CAYVVU010000042.1:0-5223 GCA_964455305.1 uncultured Thermoplasmata archaeon | reverse complement strand
GGTAAAGCCCACGGCCACCATAGTAGCGGAAGCCATAGGCGCCACGCCCAAAGTAATGGCGGCGGACCACGAATTCGCCTGCAAGGCGGGAACGGCTGCGATGCAGAATATAATCGGCCTTGTGAAATCTGGTATGATTAAGTACGGCGTGGCAATAGGTGCGGATACATCACAAGGTGCCCCAGGGGATCCGTTGGAATACACGGCCTCTGCTGGAGGAACGGCTTTCATTATCGGCGAGGAGGAAGTAATTGCGGAGATAAATCATACCCTTTCCTTCACAACCGATACTCCAGATTTCTGGAGGAGGGAGAAGCAGGATTATCCCCAGCATGGCGGGAGATTTACCGGGGAGCCTGCGTACTTCCGTCATATATTAGGAGCGGCAAAACTTATGATGGAGGAGATGAATACAAAACCCGAGGATTATACATATGCGGTCTTTCATCAACCGAACACAAAGTTTCCAAAGAGGGTGGCGAAGAAATTGGGATTTAATGAGGAACAGATAAAGCCCGGGTTGGTGGTACCGTGGATAGGAAACACATACTCGGGATGTATGATAACGGGATTGTCGGCTATTTTAGATATTGCGAAGCCCGGAGATAGAATTCTCGCGGTATCTTTTGGTAGCGGTGCTGGAAGCGATGCGTTTGATATAACCGTGACCGAAAACATTGAGAAAATAAATCGCAGAGCAGCGCCAACTGTGCGAGAGATGATTGAAAGGGCGGTGTATATAGATTACGCTCTGTACGCTAAATTCCGTAAGAAAATACTTCTGCCACCGGGGGTGTGAGAAATGAGGGAAGTGGCCATAATAGGAGTTGGACAGACGAAATATGGTGAGCACTGGACAAAATCTTTGAGAGATTTGGCTGTAGAGGCTGGTTTGAAAGCCGTGGAGGATGCAGGCATATCTGGTAAGGATATACAAGCGATTTTTGGCGGAAATATGAGCGCTGGCACCGTGGTGGGCCAAGACCATGTCGCCGCCATACTCGCGGATTTCGCAGGACTTATAGGAAACGATTTAGCTGCGATGCGTGTGGAATCCGCTTGTGCGAGTGGAGGTGCGGCGCTCCACACAGGCTACATGGCGGTTGCCTCGGGAATGTATGATATAGTTCTCGTTGGCGGAGTGGAGAAGATGACGGATGTATCCTCCGAAAGCATGACGGATGCTCTCGCCAGCGCTGCCGATAGGGAATGGGAAGTTTTCTTCGGCGCTACTTTTCCTTCGCTGGGCGCGATGATGGCAAGAAGACATATGCACCAGTACGGAACGACTAGAGAGCAACTCGCGATGATTCCCGTTCAGTGTCATGAAAACGCGTCCTACAATCCCTACGCGCAGTTAAGAAATAGAATAACCGTGGAACAGGTTATTAATGCTCCTATGGTCGCTGACCCACTCACCCTTCTGGACTGCTCCCCCATGAGTGATGGGGCCGCCGCCGTCATACTCGCCCCGATGGAAATCGCGAAGAAATACACAGATACACCAATAAAAATTTCCGCCAGTACGGCAGCGACTGAATATGTTTCCCTCCATTCCAGAGAAGATATAACCACTTCGCGCGCTAATGTTGTCGCTGCGAGAAGGGCCTATAAAATGGCTAAGAAGGAGCCGAAAGATATAGACATACTTGAAGTTCATGATGCCTTCTCCATAATAGCGCTTATAGCTTTGGAAGATTTGGGTTTCGCACCTAAGGGACAGGGAGGCAGATTCGTGGAAGAAGGAGGAATCGCCCCGAACAGCGATGTATCTTTCAATCCTTCTGGCGGTCTAAAAGCGAAAGGACATCCTGTGGGTGCAACAGGCGTAGGACAGGTTGTTGAAATTGTACATCAACTCCGTAAGGAATCTAAAGGTCTTCAAGTTGATGGCGAGGTGGGGATGGCGCACAATGTTGGCGGAACGGCGAGCACCGTGTTTATTCATATACTGGAGGTGGTGTGAGATGGTCGTGCCTCGCTTCTGGAGAGAAATTCCTTACAGATACAGGATGATAGGAACCAGATGTCCTAAGTGCGGAAAAGTTTACTTCCCTCCACGTATCGTTTGCCCAGATTGCCACAGAGAATCTTACGGGAAAATGGAGGAAGTTCAACTGAGCGGCAAAGGAAAGATTTACTCATACACCATCGTTCATCAAAATGTTAAGGGATTCAAGCTCCACCGCCCCTACATAATGGCCATAGTTGAACTTGAGGAAGGTCCCAGGGTAACCGCGCAGATAGTTGACTGCAGGCCGGAAGATGTTTATATTGACATGCCGGTCAGGGCAGTTTTTAGGAGGATAACTGAGGATGGTCCAGAAGGAATTGTGCAGTACGGCTATAAATTCGTGCCTGACTGGGAGGCCATTGAAAAATGAGAGTATTCATTAGACAAATAAATCCGAAGAAGCAGGAGGACTCACTCCTTTTGTTAGGGGAAAGCGAGGATAATCTCGCCATACTAATGGAATCAGGATACTATGGAAAGAAGAGAGCCTTATCTCCAATGCAGCTCCTCCTACTTTCCCTAGGCGGATGTACCGGAATGGATGTTATATCCATACTAAACAAAATGAAATCTCCGCCGGAGGAATTTACGATGGAAATTGAGGGTGAGCGCGCCGCTGAGCATCCTAAGGTTTATACAAAGATAAAAATAAGATACAGATTCAGAGGAGTTCCAAGAGACAAGGCGGAGAAAGCCGTTAAACTGTCTATGGAAAAATACTGCTCGGTATCCGCAATGCTCAGAAAAGGAGGAGTTGAAATAATTCCAGAGATAGTTGTGGAGTGAGCGACTTAGGAAACTTCCTCACACACTATATATTTATCGGCTCCGTAGAACAAGTATCCTTTCCTCTTACCGCTAAGTTTTCTTTCAATTTCTTTTCTAACGGACCAGTAATCTTTTGGTTCTATTGAAATTCTTAGCGTTACCTTTCCGAAAAAATTTTTTCTGAGAATCTTAACCGCACCATCCATTGTTTCCGCTATTCCAACAACAATAAATTTCCTTAGGAAGGGATTATCTATTTCTTTGTAAGAGGAGGCGAGAGTTCTTCTCCTTCCTATGTTTATGTACCAGAAATCCCCGACTCTTTTCTGTAATTCGCCGAGCAAAGAGGAATAGTATACGGATTCATCAACCTCATAGAGAAAATCTCCTATTGAGGAATCAACCGAGAAATCTTCATCACCGTAACCGCTTATGCTTACTTTCGCAGGTAATGTCGTGGCTGTTCTTAAACCATCAGATGATTCGTTAATATATGCGGTTAACCTGTTTATTTTGCCATTCAGCGAAATATATTCCAGATTCCAGTTGGTCGGGATTCTATCCCTTCTTATCTGTGGAGGGAGATCAAAAATGTAATACCTATCTCCGTACCTCTCAATAATCCGTAGAGGAGGAGGCATAAGGTTATCCAATCTTCTCTCCCTTTCACTTTCCGCCCTCGCTGGATCGGAATATATAATATCAAAGTCCTTTGAGATTCTGAGCGCTTCATCGCTAAGAGCATCCAAAACTATAAATTCCACATTATCAACACCGTACGCCATCGCGTTTTTTCTCGCATACCTTATCCTTCTTTCCTCTATATCCGCTCCCAGAACAAATTCGTTGGTCATAGCGAAGAAAATAGCCTGCATCCCGCACCCGCAACTAACATCAAATATTCTGAGATTTCTTATTTTATCTGCGCGGTATCTTCCTATAATTTCAGGGGTGGAGTACCTTAACGCTATTTCGTCAAAATAAAGATTTTTCTTGGAAAACTTCTCTTTAATTTTTATTCTGCATTTGGCGATTTCATATATTTCCTCGGCATCGTATTCCGCAGGAATTTCCTCAATAATTCTTTCCTTTCTGTATCCTCTTTTTATAAGCGAAACGCATCTCTGAACGAGTTCTTCCATCTCCACGGAAATGAAAATTTGTGCGTGGATATAATTTTTTTGGATGATAACAGAAATTCTAATATCTCTCCTTGCTATTACCCTTCAAATATGAAGAAAGATATCGCGAAAAAATATTTTAAATGTGGTCCATGCGAAAGGGCGGCTTTTGAGGCTGGAATAAAATTAGGCGCGGTTTATCATCAATTTGTGGGAACTCCCCTTGACCTTGATAGCGTGGAGAGTCTGAAAAATGCTATAAGGTCCGCACTACTTGTTCAACCTTTCGTGGAGGAGGCCGAAGTTGACATAGATACTTCGGAGATAAAGAGGAAGAAAGGAGTTTACAAATATTATACTCTCAAGGGAGAGATGCTGAGAATAAGGGTTATAATTAAATATGAAAGCTGCAAAGTCGTGGCTAAATTGGAGTATGTGGAGGATATGAAATATCCGTTAATGTACATAGAAGAGGTGCTCAGGGAATGAAGGTTAAAATAGGGCTGAGCGGCCTTCCGGGCTCGGGGAAAACCACCACGATACTCAGAATAATACCTATGCTTAAGGAGGAGGGCTTTTCGGTGGGGGGAGTGGTAACCGAGGAAATAAGGGAGAAAGGCAGAAGGGTGGGTTTTTACATAAAAGATATAGTTACCGGAGAGAAAAAGATAATGGCCCATGTGGATTTCCGAACTAGGGTTCGCGTTGGAAAGTACTATGTTGATACAAAAGTCGTGGATGACCTGGGAACACGAGCCCTTATGTACGCTTTGGAAAACTGTGATGTGATAGTTATTGATGAGATAGGGAAAATGGAGATGGGGAGCAAGAAGTTTATGGAGGCTGTGCGGGAGGTGCTTGATTCCGATAAATGGGTTATACTCACGATGCACAAGAAATCCAGAACCCCGTTGCTCCAAGAAATAAGGAGAAGAGACGATATGAGAATTCTTGAGGTAACACCCATAAACAGAAATCTACTCCCATTCCGCGTAATATCTCTCATAAAGGGAGAGATTAGGTAAAATGATAGTGGAGGGCACCGTCAAAATATATACGGGAAAGATATTCTCCACAAAGGGTCCGGGAAGGGCTACATCGGGCTTTTACAATCCGCAGATGGTTTTTAGTAGAGATGTAATGATTTCTTTTTTGGATGCAGCCAAAGAAATATACAGAATAGAAAACGCTTTGGATGCTCTGGCCGCCACGGGAATAAGGGGTATAAGGATGGCAAAGGAAGCAGGGCTGAAGGTAACGATAAACGATTGGAACGAGAAAGCGTATGAGATTATAAAAAAGAATGTATCTCTCAACGGG
>CAYVVU010000041.1:0-13218 GCA_964455305.1 uncultured Thermoplasmata archaeon | reverse complement strand
AAACATGTTTATCGTTCATAGAAGAATGGGAGCGCTCAGGTTACAGGATGGATTATGACAGAGATACAATTCCGAACTTCTACGATCCGGACGATGATAACGATAAACTGCCAACATCGGTAGAGTTAAGCGCAGACCTAAATCCGTTCAATAGCGCAGACGCCCACGGCGACAAAGATCACGACGGCTTGGATAACCTCTGGGAATATGAAAACGGAACAATGATAAATGATGCGGATACAGATCACGATGGAATCAACGACGGCGCGGAACTCTACTACTGGAATGTAACTCGCGGAATTCCGAACGAAACCGCGGTTGATTATCTGAAGGATCCCGATGTTGATAAGGACAATGTCACAGATGGAAAAGAAATTAACGGCTGGACGGTTAAAATAATCGTGGGCTACGATGAGGAGAATAAGCCGATAAGTAAGGAAGTCACGCTCTACGGAGATCCACTGGCGGCATATAAAGATCCCGAAGGAAACTACATAGATTCTGACGAGGACAATATTCCAGATATTGTGGAATCTCTATTGAGCAATAACTCCACCTTCGCAAAATTTGCACGCCTCTTCGCTGATCCAACCTCGGAATATTACGATCTCTGGACATCTTATAACTGGACAATCGCTTACTTCTTCTCCGTGAGAAACAATAGGAATTTCCATTATTATCTGGATCTTCTGGATGCAAATAAATACAGCGCCGAACAAATAGCGAATTTCATTGCGAGATGGAACAACACAGCGCCACACAACAAATCGTGCGCAGAGAACGCAACACAATGGCTGAGAGATGAGTTCAATCCTTTAATCACCGAAAGTATGGCGCCTGTGATAACGGAGTTTGTTGTGAATACAAAAACGAACGGGTGGATAGTGTGGCAGACTATTCCAAATTACACAGCGCATGTGGTTGTAGAGATTCGGGATGTATCGGGAATTTCAAGAGTGAGGATACGTTCAATTTGTCCGGATGTTTTTGGCACTATGATCTGGACGAAGATTTGGGAATACAGTGGTGAGGATACTGTGGTAAGTGTGGATACGATCATAGATATAACGGAGGTATCTGCCACCGTCTTCTACAACATAACGGTGAACGGTACGGATAGCCTGGACAACGCCGCAGAGTGGAATAAGACAATCTACGGGCCGGCTGGCATAGCCGTACATACCATCGCTGATATTCTCAAAACGTTCAGAGAATTTCTGCGGATTGTAGGATATAAAATAGGGAATGCATACGAAATGTTAATACGATGGATAATTTCTGTTTTGAAAAATATTTTATATCCTGTTTCTGAAAGTACGGGGCATTCACTATATTCTTATGTAAATGAGAAGGCGAACAGAAAACCGGAAGTGAATAGCATTACTGAACTAAAAGCAAAGTTAAGCGTGGATTCTGTAAAGACGGAGCAGGAGCTAACTACTATCTTCTCCAAGTATACAACTGCGCTTTATAAAGCTGGCAGTTTCCTAAGCTTATACATAAACATACCTTCAGTTCTGAAGATATTTTTCGGAGTACTGAGCGATAGTGTGAATATAATGCTGAGTGTATTCGGATTCATCCCCTCATATCCAACACCGCCTAAATCTGTTGTTGAAAAGATGATACAGTTCCTTACCAAAAATGTAGATATAAGCTCGGTGGACTCCTACCGTAGATTTTTCCTGAGTTATGCATATAACATAATCGGGAGCGAGATAGAAATCCAGAGAAGTCTGAATGATGCCTCAGAAGTTAAATATGCTCTCATCATTGGAGAATACGATGAGAGTATAGAAAACAGCGTGAAACACGATTATGATGAACTTGAAACTCTTTTATTGCAGAAGGGTTATACACTATTAGAATCATCGCACGGAAATAATCTCCAGCTCACCAAAAATCAGATAAAGCAGCTATTTACCCAGCTCGGAAGAGAGCTGAAGTCACATCCGGATGCCAAAGTATTCATAGCGTTTCTAGGACACGGATGGACAAATGGAGAGGATGGAGGATACACTCTCTATGACGACTCAATATACCTGTGGAGCGAAATGGCTTATGATTTTGATTTGGCAGTCCTTGACAGAAACGGCGATGGACAATTATCCGCAGATGAAATGAATAATCCTCCCTACTCCTCCCTCATAATCTTATTCTCTACCTGCTTCTCCAGATATGCTATTGATGCTTTCAGCCTAAGAGATTACCCGATGAAAAGAGTGCTAATTGCTACCGCTGATTATAACCAACAAAGCTATGGATGGAATTATCAACCTATACCTTTTGTGTTTTTCATGGGGCATTTCACCAATAAGCTACAAGGAGACTGGTGGGAGGAGTTTTGGATGACTTTTACGCAGATGGGATTAATACCACTATCCTTGTTGATAGGAGCTATTATTGGAGGAATAATATCACTTTGGGCATTAAAAGCATTGCCCATAGGATTTCCTATTTTTATTGCTATACTTGTTGGGTATATATTGGGTTCACTAGTAATTGCAAGAGCCTCTGCAGCTTATGTGTTTCTATTTTGTGATGGTACTATTCATGATGCAGCAAATTGGGGTGCTAAATGGGCATCATTTGGAATTTTCTTTGGACTTTTAAAAAGTTCACTGACATATCTATATAATCAACAGCTTGCAAGGGAGGTGATACCATGAATAATAATCTATATTTCTCTTATAGAGATATCAAAAGTTTATCTTTTAAAGATTTCATTCTTTCGTGGATAGGATTGGAAATAACAATTATTAGTGCGATATATATATTTCTTTTAGTTTATGCTCTTGTGTCACCACATCCTCCACCGGGTCCAATAATATCGCCTATCTTGATATCCCTTCTCCTAAGCTCATTATTTCTTGTGTACCTTTTATTGATAATGGATTCCGCGAATAAGAGCGAAGATAGAGGTAACGCTAAAAAACTATTTATTATTAGCCGTTTGTTTTTCCTGTTTGTTATGCTTTACTATCCTGTGATGGAAGGCGTATATTTCCTTAGAATTGAGAACTTTATAGTAATACCTTTTATTTATATATATGGATATATAATAGGTGTTTTTGCTAAAAAATATAAAAAATATAATGATTGATTGAAAAATGCTAACTCGCAATTGAAAGAATAATAGACCAACATGTTTAAATAAAAGTAAATGATACATAAACTATGCCAGTGGTTATAGATGATGTTAAAATGCTTATAAAGTTCGTTGGTAAAGATAAAAAGAGAGGTAAGATATTGCTGGGCGATTTGCTCGCGGAGAAGGGGAAGAGGGTTGAGGGCGCAAATCCTGCGAAAGATATAAGGGAGTTACGAGAGGATGAAGATGTATTTGGTTGATTCTAAGTGTATTTTTGAACGTAATTCTTTATACAGAAAAATATGATGTTCCACGGAAATTTCTTAATACCAATACAGGAAATATAGCCACTACGCTTGTCAATCTTATGGAGATTTTTACAGTATTAACAAGAAAATATAAATGGAGCAAGGAGGATGCTATAGATATCGTTGAAACTTTAAAGAAGGAGTGCGAAATTCTTATACCTAACGAATATGATTTCATTGATGCTTATGAAATTCAACAACAGTTTATGCTTACCATAAACGATGCCCTCATCGTAGCAATAGCTAAAAGGGAGAATTTAACACTCATCACTTTTGATAAGGAACTTCTTCAATATGATGGCCTCATAACTAAAATCAAAAGTATATTAGAGTGAGAGTACTCTAATTATAAAAGGGGCGATGTATGGTGAATAGTAATAACAACGACGAATTACTCATATCCGTAGAACTCAGCACTGAGTTAAACCCGTTCAACTCGGCGGACGCGCACGGCGACAAGGACCATGACGGCTTAGATAATGCAACCGACGACAAAGAGATAAATGGCAGGATATTTTCATGGAGCAATTTCCATCAACTTGCGCAAATATACAATTTTCAACCGAAACCTAAATATCCTTCTTCCTATTAAGAATGCGTAGGTGATTGAGATGGTAGAACTGGAGAAGATGATGTACGGCACCGAGCTGATCAAGAGAGGATTCGCCAAGATGCAGAAGGGCGGAGTTATAATGGATGTTACAAACGCTGAGCAGGCGAGGATAGCGGAGGAAGCGGGAGCCGTGGCCGTTATGGCTCTGGAGAGGGTTCCCGCGGATATTCGCGCCGCTGGTGGAGTGGCTAGAATGGCCGATCCGAAGAAGATAAAGGAGATTATGGAAGCGGTTAGCATTCCCGTTATGGCAAAGGTAAGGATAGGACATGAGGCGGAAGCATGGGCTTTGGAGGCGTTGGGAGTGGATATGATAGATGAGAGCGAGGTTCTCACTCCCGCCGACCCGTTCTTCCACATTTACAAGAAAAAGTTTACGGTTCCTTTTGTGTGTGGGGCGAGAAGTTTGGGCGAAGCGGTAAGAAGGATATGGGAAGGCGCCGCAATGATAAGGACCAAAGGCGAAGCGGGCACGGGAAATGTTGTGGAGGCCGTAAGGCATATGCATCTGGTTAATCGCGCTATAAAAGAGGTTGTAAACGCCGATGACGATCACATAATGAAACTTGCGGAAAACTATGCATCATCATACACAAAGCTCCTGAGAAATGTCAGGGAACTTGACGGCTTTCCTACGGAAGTTAAGAGGAACGAGGTAGTTTACGAGAACTTCACCCTTGACGAAATAATCGGAGGAATTTACAGTATTTTGAAAGAGATAAAGAGGATGGGCCGTTTACCTGTAGTGAATTTTGCCGCTGGTGGCATAGCCACACCAGCCGATGCGGCACTCATGATGAGAATGGGCGCGGATGGCGTTTTCGTTGGAAGCGGAATATTCAAATCCCCGAACCCCGAAGAGATGGCTAGGGCGATAGTGGAGGCCACACTCAACTACGATAATCCGGAGAAGGTTGCAGAGGTTTCCGAAGGTCTCGCCGGCATGGTGGGTAAAGAAGTATCCTCTCTGGAAGTCAAACTTCAGGAGCGTGGATGGTGAGCATAGATAACATACTCCGCGAGGAAATTGCAAGTATAAACAGAGGAATAATCAGAGAGAGAAAATCGTTGGAGAAATTACTCCGTAACCCAACACTCGGGGGCAACGAACTTGATTTGGAAAAATTGAAGTATATCGCTGAAAAAGTATCTCTGCCTCTCTCAAGAGTTCTCTTACCCATTACGATATTCGTTCCCGCGAGGAGTTCGGAAGGCTATGTGGTTACCGAAGAGGATGCAAGGGTTATAGAGGATTTGGGCTGCAGAGTATCCAAGAGAGAGAACGGGTACTTTCTGGCTAAAAGGTCCGCGCAACAATTGGTAAGGAGGTTTCCGTTTTGCTTTCAGATCCTCTACACCTTGTAATTCTTATAGTAGTGTGCGCATTGCTCGGAATACTTTCTTATATCAAGAGGATGTTTGATTTTCCGGGAGCGGTGTTCGCTTTTTTTTACGGTTTTGTTGTGGGTTTTTTTGGCGGGTTTGAGTGGCTGTTCATAATGCTTTTTTTCCTGTTCCTCTCCTACGGAATGACGAAACTTGAATTTGAATCCAAGAAGAGGAGAAAGGTTCAGGAAGGGAAAAGTGGGGAGAGAGGGATTCTGAATATAGTTTCCAACGGCCTGATTCCTATGATAATAGCGGTGTTTCATCCTTTTATGGAAAGAAACGCCGCCACCTTCTTATTCACAGTTGCTTTGGCTACAGCTACCGCCGATACCTTCGCAAGCGAGATAGGAACCCTATCCGATAGGGTGTATCTCATAACGAATTTCAAAAAAGTTCCTCCCGGTACCAATGGTGGTGTATCTCCCCTGGGAACTTTCGCCTCCCTAATAGGCGCGATTAACATATCAGCGGTCAGCTTAGCGGTTATGTGGGGTACCTATCCCATAGAATACTTTGTAACATCCGTTTTTCTCGGATTTATCGGCTGTATGGTAGATAGCATTTTGGGAGCAACTTTAGAAAACAGGGGATATATAGGAAAGGGTACTGTTAATTTTCTTGCGATAGGGATATCCACGCTCTTGGCGTTATTATTCATATGAAAGTATTTTGTCATATGTCTGAAAATTTAAATACAATAGAGGAATTAGGGGTTTCGGATGTACGAAATAGTACTTTCTGGCCCTCTTACGGAGTTCAGCGATTACAATCTCAACGCGTTTATCGCGTTTGCAGCCGGATTTCCATCAAAGATAATCCCCAGAAGATTGCTCCGGAGACACCTCTATCCTCCCACGGAATACGATGAGAGAGGGGTTGTTAAGTTCGCACCTTACGGGCTTAGAAAGATAGAAACTATACTGCAAGATGAATTCGGAGAGGATAAGGTTGTCACGATTTTCCCTGAAAAACTGCCGGAGGTAGTTGACGAGAAAACCAAAGTTGTGGGTCTCACTCTCCACGATCCCCTCGGATTGGCGTATGTATCCACGACATATTCCTCTCTGGTAGGATTCGGTTCAGTGCCAATAACCGCTATGGAAACAAAAATATTTTTTGATATGCTGAAAAAACTGAAAAAGAGGTATGGATTCAAGGTTATTGCTGGAGGCGTAGGGGCTTGGCAGATAGCCGATATGAATCTTCAGGATGAGATGATGATAGATACGATAGTTATAGGAGATGGGGAGGAAATCGCCGCGGACCTTTTCAAAAAGGCTTTGAAAGGTGAGAAATTACCGAGAGTGGTCAAGGCAATAACAAAAGATATGGATAAAGTTCCGACGATAAGGAAACCCGTGCTCTACGGTGCGGTGGAAATAACGCGAGGATGCGGAAAGGGTTGTGCTTTCTGCGCCGCCACCATGAGAAAGAGATACTCTTTTCCGATGGATAAGATTATGAAGGAGGTTGAAATAAACGCCAGAAACGGGACGAAGATGATAATGCTGGTTACTGAAGATATATTCCTTTATCAATCCCTGCCGGGATTCAAGCCTAACAGGGAAGCACTTGAAAAATTGATAAAAAGAATTGCAAGTACTCCGGGCGTAGAATATATCCAAGTAACACATTCCTCTTGGCCTGCGGTTGTTTATGATCCAAAAGCCCTTGAAGTTATAAGCCCCATATTATACGAAAAAACTTTCTGGGAAGTTAGGGGTAAGAGGTATATAGGAGCGATAATAGGAATAGAGAGCGGAAGCGTGAGGTTAATGACTAAGTACATGAGGGGCAAAGCGAAGCCACTGAGCATAGAAAAATGGCCCGAAATAGTGGTTGAAGGCGTGGGCATATACAACGACAACCAGTGGTATCCCGGAGGAACTATAATACTCGGAATGCCCGGCGAAACTGAAGATGATGCACTGAGAACCCTTGAACTCGTTGACGATCTTAAGGATTACATGGTAGTTCTGATCCCTCTCCTTTTCGTACCGATTACGGGAGCCCTTCTCCAAAACGCCTCGCGCGTATCCCTCAAAAATCTGGGAGAGGTATACTGGGAAATAATATGGAAATGTTGGAGACACAATCTCGTGAAATTCGCGCCCGAGTACGAGAGGAAGGTGAGGGCTGTGGTTCCTTTCGTTCTTCCGTATTATCTGTATTATCACGGAAGATACGGAGTTCGCGCTCTGCTCGGGCTTAGTGGACTTTTGAAGGAGAATGGATGGAAAACATAGATGTTCATCAATCCGCAAAATTATTATATATCTAATTCCATTAGCGATGTGCGCCGTGCCCGAGAGGGATTCGTATGGACGACATAGGCAGGAACGATAGGTGTATTACGGGAATAGAAGGATTGGATAATATACTGAATGGTGGTATACCCAGAGGGAATACCGTCCTAATAACGGGCTCGTGCGGAACAGGTAAAACTACATTAAGTTTAGAATTCTTGGTTCATGGCGCCCTTATGGGTGAGCGCTCCCTGTACATCTCAGTTACGGAGGCATCAAAAAAACTCCTCAAAAATATGATTCCCTATGAGTTCTTTGATAAAAAACTGATAGAAGAAAAAATGCTGATATTCATAGATCTTCCTGATCTTTACGAGAAGTTGAATCTGACTAAATTAGAATTTGATCTTGAGGATATACAGATTTTGCTTGACGAAATAATATCAATTGTCCGTAAATTAGAGGTTAAGAGATTGGTAATAGATTCTATAACTTCAATATGCTATCGTCTGAAGGAAGAGGAAAAGATAAGGGAATTCATCTTGCGCTTGGGAAAGTCTCTTTCCGATCTGGGATGCACCACGCTCCTTGTATCAGAACTTCTTCCTTCCGCGAAGGGTTATTCCCAATACGGTGTTGAGGAAGCCATAGCAGATGGAGTAATACTTCTTGGAAACCTTGAGAGGAGAGGAGATCTGCTCAGAACTATACAGGTAGTTAAAATGCGAGGCACAACCCATTCCAGAGCAAAGTATGTTTTGGACCTGACTTCCATAGGAATCCTTCTAGCCCCCCTCTTGAAGGGAGGCAGCGAGGAAACGGGGTGGTAAAATGGGAGTTCCACAGGAAGTTTGTGAAAAACTGGAAGCACTATCTGAGGCATCCTCTGTAGCCTTAGTGGTCAATGTTGCAAATTACTTTGATGCCATAAGGGGGATTGTGGAATTATTCTCCAAGAGAAACAACTTAAATGTTTACTATGTGTCTGCCACAATACCTTCCAAAAACATCATTGAGATATTTGAGGTTCTTGAGATAGATCTCTCCACGATATATTTCGTAGATTGCATATCGCACATAATGATGGGCGCCGCTCAACAAACCGATAAAATTATATATGTGGAGAGTCCAACAATGCTTGAGAATATACTGCTAAAGATAGAGTATTTGTCAAGAAAATATGGTACATCCAGCATAGTTCTGATTGATTCTCTTAATTCCTTAGCGATACATAACAATCTACGGATGCTCTCCGAGTTTTTCCATGTACTTGTAACGAATCTTAGGGCCAAAGGTTCCTATGTGGTTATAGTTTCAATGAAGGAGCAGGAGACAGAGGAGATAAAGGGTATGTTGAATCTCGTTTGCGATGAGATACTCGTGGTGGAGTAATCTATGGAGAGAAAGATAATTTTTCTTTACTGCAGTATATGCGGAGAGGACACGGAACATATGGTTTTGAGAGCGTCAAAATTTACAGATAAGACCTTTGAGGGAGTTGTCAAATGCCTTAAATGCGGAAATATACATCAAACAACAATCAAATTTCCTGAGGAGATTGATGTTAAAATAGTATACAGTTTATTTGAAAAATCCGAGAAAAAGTACGAGAAGTTTATGGAGAACGAGGAGATAAGGGTGGGCGATGAGTTTGTATTGGATGGCAGGAGAGTTATAGTTACAGCGATAGAAAATAGAGAAGGAAGAAAAGTTGATAAAGAAATAGCTAAAAATATTTCAACACTTTGGGTGAAAGATTTTGAAAAAGTGAAAGTAAAAGTATCCATCAATATGGGGAGAAGAACGCTTTCCCGTGAACTGTTCGTTGAGCCCGAGGAGGAGTTCTGTATAGGCGATACCCTAAGCATAGGAAAAATAAGATGCGTAATACACAAAATAAAAATAGAGAAATCGTTCGTTACGAGAGGGTGTGCACCAGCCAAAAAGATCGTCCGCGTATACGCGAGAGTTTTGGAATAGGAAATTTAATATACTAAATTTAAGTTTATGCTCTGAATGATCGTAATTTGGGCTGTGCTCGTATATTTAATTGGCGCGATAGGCCTCGCCTATATGACATATAAAGTATACACTTCAAATCCCTCCAACGAGGTAAATATGTATTTTTCTTTGCTCGGCGTATCTTCTTTCATATGGGTTGTATCCGAAGTTTTTTATTGGAGTACAGATGGTATGGTAACTCTTGTTTTTTATCATTTAAAATATGTGGGAATAATATTCGTGCCATATTCCGCCCTTCTCGTATCTCAATCCGTGCCCATAAAAAGAAAGATTCTGAAGATAAAAAATATTCAGTACTATCTGCTTATTCCACAGATACTCTCAGTTATTTTTCTCGTTACCAATCCTCTGCATCATTTGTTTTTTACAAAGTATCGTTTGAGTTATGCTCCTGGAGAAAAATATGTCGGGTGCTGGGGGCCTTATATGTGGTTTGTGCATATACCGGTCTCTTACATCTATGTGATGGCATCCATCATAACGATACTTCTTAGCATGTCTCAGAGCAGGTTGAAAGTTGAGAAAAACATAAGTTTGTATCTCTATGTCGGAATTCTTGTACCGATACTCACTAATGCTATTTCAGTAGCGATTGACATAGCTCCTGACCCAACTTCGGCGGCTATATCCATATCTGGCATTATAATGCTATCCGCATTGGTAAGATACAAGGTGTTTTCTTTTGAGTTTTCTCCCGAAGCGAAGGTTACTGAGATAGTAGCTCTGCGCTCGGGAATAAGCTACATAGCTAAAGATAGGATAGTTGGGTACAAGGCTTTCAGAGAACTCGCCTCCCGACAGCCAGGAATAGTTGTATCACATCGCATTCCCCTTTGGGTTAGGATTAATTTTGATATACTTCACTCCCCCGTTATATGGCTCACAGAAACCGAGCATAAGTACGGCATAAATCCGGAGAGGATGGAGTTTGAAATAATGTATTCCTTAACAGAATTTCTGAGACAAAATCCGTCAGGGGTTATTCTGGTAGATGGCATCTATTATTTGACTCTCTATCACGGCTTTGATAAAACTTTCAAATTCTTGAAAGATGTGGGTGACCTATGTTCGTCCTACGGCGCAACTTACATAGTCGTAAATCCAGAGGGAGAGTTTTTTGAAGAAAGTGAGCAGGAAACGCTCAGGAACATTTTTGATGAATATGTTGATAAAGTTATGGAAGAGGATCTTTCGGAAAAGAGTATATATCTGCTGTATTCCAAGGCAAGGGATAGGATGCTGAGGGCTTTGGAAATAAAGGAAAGAAATCTATTTTTCATTTCAACAAAAAATCCACACAAATTCGGCATAAAAGACGGCTTATGGCTTACAAATGTCGGTAAAGGAATTCCAATAGAGCAACTGCCCTTTCAGGGAATAGAGAGGATTTCCGAGGAGGTAAGGAAAGGAAGGCATATCGTATTTGACGGATTTGAAGTACTTTACTCGTACTTTGATGAGAACGATGTTCTTAAAATGCTCAAATACATATCTGACCTTTGCGCAAAGAACGATCTGCTTTTCATAATGGTGACATCGGAAGATTCTTTACCTCAAAAATCCAAAGCATTTCTGGAGGACTTGGCTGATGAGATAGTTGTGTACGAAGAAAAATAGCCTGTCGGGATTGGGTAAAATTTATATACTACAAAATGCATAACTATGTCTGACGAAGGTGAACCCAATGACTGATAAGAAAGAGGAGAAGGATAGGAAAAGGCGCGAACCCTTGAGGATTACCGTCAGATTATCTCCGCCTCTGGCGGAGAAACTTCAGGATTTAGTTGAGAGTGGTATGTATAAAAATTTGTCGGAAGTTGTACGCAAAGCGCTTAGTGACTTGATAAAGACGCATTATCCCCCTCCGCATAGAAGCACGGTTACGGTGGATTTGCCTCTTTCGCTTAAAAAAGAGCTTGAAAAACTGGTTGAAGAGGGAGAGGCCATAGATTTGGATGATGCCATAAGGAATGCTCTCAGAGAGTATATAGAATTTAGAGTGAGAAGATATGTGAAGGCCAGTGTAGAGGAGGAGGCGAAGAAGATAGCGGAGGATGAGGTATGATAACACCCGTGGAGCATATAAATGCGGAGGAAATGATGCCGCGAAGAGACATGAGGATGGCTGTTGTAGGTGTGGGTGGAGCGGGATGCAACAGTATAAGCCGTTTGAAGAAGATGGGCGTGGAAATAGAGACCATAGCGATAAACACGGATATACGAAGTTTAAAAAGTATAACCGCAGACAAAAAAGTCTGGCTTAAAGGAACGAAGGGGATGGGGTGTGGCGGAGTTGTCTCCGAAGGAGAGAGGGCGGCTATCGCCGCTATGGATGCACTCAAAGATATTTTGCACGGGTACGATGTGATTTTCCTCACCGTCGGACTTGGGGGAGGAACGGGAACGGGTGCATCGCCTGTGATAGCGGAGATCGCATCCAAACTTGGCGCTATTGTAGTTGCGGTGGCTACCATGCCCTTTGAGTGGGAGAGGATGGCGACGGTAAAGGCTAAGGAGGGACTTAAGGAACTCATAGCCAGATCCCACACAGTTATAGTCTTAGATAACAACAAATTGTTGGAACGGGCAAGAGATGTTCCGATGCCCCGGGCCTTTGAGGTTATGGACCATCTCGTAGCGGAAGTAATAAAATCCGTTTACGATGCGCTTACCAAACCCGCACTGATAAGCATAAACTTCCAAGAATTTGTGAATATGGTTAGGAAGGGAGGAATATCCACGATACTCTTTACCGATTATGTTGGTCACGACCCTGCAAAGGCGGTGATAGAGACACTCAACAATCCGTTTATGGATGTGGATTACTCCAACGCAACTGGCGCCCTTATACATATGACCATAGGACCCGAGGAAACTTTGGAGACGGTTTACGCGATAGTTGAGGGCATCACAGCTCAAATAAGCCCGGAGGCGATGACATCCATCGGGGTTAGGGTATCTCCAGAATACGAGGACAGAATAAGGATTCTGTGCGTTCTCACGGGAATACACATACCTTATGTAGACGAGAAATTCGTTAAAAACATAGAAGTTATGAAGAATTTGAACATACCCTTTCTATGAGGTGATATGCGATGGATTTAATAGGCGCCCTGATAGAATGCGGGGCGGTTAAATTTGGAGATTTCACCCTGAAATCCGGAAGGAGAAGCCAATATTACATAGATATAAAGGTGGCGGAAACCAAATGGGAAATTCTTAACGAAATATGTGATAGAATTCTGCCGTTTGTATATGGTAATAAATTGGCTGGTGTTGAACTGGGTGCAATACCTATAGTTGTGGGAGTAGCCCTCAAATCCAATAAAGATTACATCATAATAAGGAAGGAGAGAAAAGATTATGGAACAGCGAGAAGATACGAGGGAACGATAGAAAGAGGAGATAAGTTCACAATAATTGAAGATGTTGTAACTACCGCATCCTCAGTTCTGAGGGCTGCGGAAATCATAGAAGAGGAGGGAGGAATAGTTCAAAATATAGTTGCGGTAGTTGACAGAGAGGAGGGGGGGAGGGAAAACATAGAAA
>CAYVVU010000040.1:0-13554 GCA_964455305.1 uncultured Thermoplasmata archaeon | reverse complement strand
GTCCTACTATATTCTCGGTGGTGAGGAGAATCTGAGAAACCTCGTTAGATTTCTGGCTGGTGGGAAATACGTGGAACCAAAGGAAGTCCCAATGCATGGTATATATCATCCCGACTACGGACTATTTGAAAATTTGGAAGATTACCTGAAAATATACAGGAAGAGACCCCTCGTTGGAATTATATTTTGGCGCTCAGCTTGGCTATATGGAGATATTTCTTATGTATATTCTCTCATAAAGGTCTTGGAAAATGAGAATATAGGGGTAGTTCCTGTATTCACCTATGGAAGGGATTCTTTAACGGGAATAGGGAAGGAGAGGTACCTCGTGGTAGAGGAGTTTTTCCAGAAAGATGGGAAATGTATAATAGAATGCCTAATAAGTCTAATTTCGTTTGGATCAGCAGAACTAAAGAATGTTAAAAAACTGAATGTTCCAGTATTCGCACCGATTAGGTCTTATTACAGAAGTGTTGAGGAATGGAAAAAATCCAATGGCCTTCATTACATGACGCAGGTTTATGGAGTAGTTATTCCTGAAGTGATTGGCGGAATAGAGCCCATATTCATATCTGGAAGCATAAACTATGAAGGTTACAAAGTGAGCGAGGTGTACGAGGAACACATAAAATATTTGGTGAGGAGAGTTAAGAAATGGATTGCTCTAAGACAAAAAGATAAGAGGGAAGTGAAAATAGCGATAATTCTCATAAATCCCCCATGTAAGGGTTTGGAAAGCTCAGTGGCTATGGGAATGGGGTTGGATGTACCCGAAAGCATCGTTCGCCTTCTCTACAAGTTGAAAGAACAAGGATATTATGTTGGAGAAGACCTTCCATCCAGCGGAGATGAGTTGGTAAAACTCATTCTTGAAAGAAAAGCTATCAGTGAGTTCAGGTGGACAAGTGTAGAGGAAATTGTAGAAAAGGGCGGTGCGATAGGTTTTGTAAATTTGGAGGAGTACTTGGAGTGGTTTAACGAACTTCCCGAGGATTTGAGGAATAGAATAGTTAAGGAGTGGAAAAAACCAGAGGATGTGTTAGCTGGAAAAGTTGATAAATCTCTGGTTGGAATGGTTTACGATGGAAAATTCGTTGTTCCCGGGATATTGTTTGGGAATGTTCTTGTGACCACTCAGCCAAAGTTTGGATGCGCCGGGGCAAGATGCGATGGAAAAGTATGCAAAATTCTACATGACCCCACCATAGTACCGCCACATCAATGGTTCGCCGTATACAGATGGATAACTCGTAAATTTAAGGCGGATGTTATAATTCATTTCGGAACCCATGGCTACTTGGAATTCAGACCGGGGAAGGGTGTTGGTTTATCACCTTCCTGCGTTCCGGAAGCCACGATTGATGATGTACCTCATTTGTATGTGTATGTTGTTTCAAATCCCATGGAGGGGGTAATTGCCAAAAGAAGAAGTTATGCCGTGTTGATAGATCACATTTATCCCCCCATGGCCATGGCGGATGTTCTGGACGACCTTGATTCTCTTTTAACGCAGTACGCAAGAGCGGAAAGTTTGGGCGAGGATGCAAGGAAGAAAATACTCTACGAGCAAATTATGGAAAAAGCGAGGGAAAAGGGAATTAATTTTGATGACAGCACGGATGAAAAAGAAATAATTGAAAAAATTCACCGTTATGTTGAATTTGTGCGAGGAACGCAAATAAATATAGGTCTCCATGTATTTGCGAATCCACCGAAAGAACCTAAAAAACTCGCGGAGTATGTTGCCACGGTGATGGCTTATGATTCGTATGCGCACCCATCAATTAGGAGAGTTTTGGCCGAGGCCGTTGGTTTGGATTACGACGAAATCAGGAGAAATCCAATGAAAATAACCAATGGAATTGCGAACAGAGAACTTTCCAATATATTTCACAGAATGGCTGTTAAGATTTTGGAAAGAATGCTCAATGGAGAGGAAGGAGATGTTGTGAGAGAAGTCGTTGAAAATTTCGGATTTAAACTTCGTAGCGCGGAGAAAGTTGAGGAAATATTCAGCAAAGCGATTGAAGTTGCAGTGAAAATAAAGGAATGTGAAAAAGAATATGATGGTTTTGTGCGTGGCCTGACAGGGGAATATGTTGAACCCTCCCCCTCCGGAGCGATAACTCGGGGAAAATTTGAGATTTTGCCTACAGGAAGAAACTTTTATGCCGTGGATCCAAGAAGTTTGCCCACAAAAGCCGCATGGAAGATTGGAGTTGAAACCGCCAGAAAGATTCTCAACGAGTACTTGGAAAAATATGGAAAATATCCGGAAAGTGTTGGTCAGGTTCTCTGGAGCATAGATGGATACAAAGCGGATGGAGAGCAAATAGCTCAGATTCTTTATCTAATTGGCGTCAAACCGGTATGGAATGGAGACAGAGTTGTTGCGCTGGAGGTCATTCCCCTAGAGGAACTTGGAAGGCCAAGAATTGATGTTCTCGTCAGAATAAGCGGGATAGTTAGGGACACTCTGCCAAATTATATTTACCTCGTTGATGAAGCAATAGAAAAGGTAGTCTCTCTCAATGAACCCTTAGATAAGAACTACATTAAAAAGCACTACATTGAACATATTAAAAAACTCACTGAAATGGGCAGGAGTTTGAACGAGGCGCAAAAATTTGCAAGATTTAGGGTATTCTCTTCGCCGCCAGGTGCTTATGGCACTGGGGTGAATCTTGCGGTAGAATCCTCCGCGTGGGGAAGTGAGGAAGATCTCGCCAAGGTATGGATACAGTGGAGCGGATACGCTTATACCAAGGATGAGTTCGGGATTGAAGCATACGATTCCCTAACCCTGAATCTGCGCGTAGTTGATATTATAAACAGAAACCACATAAGCGATGAGCATGATCCAACGAACTGTTGTTGTTACTTTGCGCATCATGGAGGATTTAAAGTGGCGGTTGATGCATTAACTGGAAAAAATGTTGAGATCGTGCACACAGATACGAGAGATATAAGCGATAGTAAGATAGTGGATATGAAAGTTGAACTTGAGAGAGTTGTTTGGGCGAAAGTTCTTAACGAAAGATGGATTGAGGAAATGAAAAAGCACGGATATAGAGGGGCGAGCGAGTTCTCCAAGAAAATTCTACATTTATATGGATGGGAAGCCACAACAAAACTTGTTGAGGATTGGGTCTTTGATGAAATTGCAAAAAGGTATGTTTTGAACGATGACATGAGAAGATGGCTCGTAGAGCATAACCCTTATGCCATTGAGGAAATTGCAAGGCGTTTAATTGAAGCTTATGAGCGTGGCTTGTGGAAGACGAGCGATAAGACCATTGAAAGGCTTATGGAAGCTTACTCTGAAATTGAGGGACTTTTGGAAGAACAGCTTGGAGAAGGGGAAGTTCAAGGTGGAACGATTGAAGTTTACACAACTGAGGATGACGAACAGTGGAATGAAAATATTGAGGAGGTAGAAAGGCTATGGCAGAAAATAAAAGAGTAAGGATTCTCTTAATCTCAACTGTTGTGAACAGAAGCATCGTGAAGGCAATTGAGGATGTTAAGGAGCATGCGGATGTCAAACTAATATTTACTTATGACCTTCATAAGACGAATAACCTCCAGAGCTATGTTGATTGGGCAGATATAGTTTTAATAGATGTTAGAGGAGACCCTCTCTCGCTTACACAGCTCAATTATAAAGATAAGGATGTTATAATCTTAGTTGGGGGCTCCTCTCTGTTTTCCCTTGCAAAGCTCGGCAACTTCAAGATGGGCAGAATAAAAAGGGCAAACATGTCTTACAGGACAAATCCGGAAAGCATGAAGAAGTGGATAAAGAGAATGCAAACCGTAGTGGAAGCTATAGGAAAAATTCTGCCTTTTGGAGTTCTTAGGGATGCCAGAAGTTACATCCGAATCGTTAAGTATTGGGCCAATGGAGGTTACGAAAACTACAAGAACATGTTCCTCTTCATCTGTAAAATAAAGGGAGTAGATGTTAAAGCTGGAGACCCTATTGAATATCCGGAGACCGGCCTGTATCATCCGAATTATGGGTATAATTATAATCCTCAAATCGATCCAACCAAGCCAACTGTTGGAATAATCTTCTACGGTGGAATGCACTTTGAATCTTCCCTACAGACACTTAGGGAGATCGTAAATAAGCTAGATGCAAATATAATTCCTGTATATTCTGATGGAATTGCGAATCTGAAAGCCATGAGGGAGCACTTTAAAGGTGACATAGATTGCATAATCAGCTTGTTGTGGTTTAGGCTGAACGGAGGGCCTTTAGGAGGCGACCCTAGACCAACAATAGAGCTTCTGAAAAAGAAAAAGGCAAAGCTTTTCACACCCGCCATAATGTTTACACAAAAAATAAAGGACTGGGAAAAGAGCGAAAGGGGATTAAATGTAATCCACACTATAACCACTGTTGAACTGCCAGAGATGGATGGTGGGGTCGAGCCCATTCCTATTTGTGGTGTAAAAAACTGTGAAGTTATTCCCATAACGGATAGGATTGATAGGTTCATCAATAGAGTGAACAAATGGCTTGAACTTAAGAGTAAGTCAAATGAAGAAAAGAGGATAGCGATAATTATCTACAATTATCCTCCGGGAGAGGAAAATCTTGGAAGCGCAGCTTACATAGACACCTTTGCAAGCATTGAAAGGATTCTTGAAAAACTTAAAAAAGAAGGATACAAAGTTAAAAAAGCTAAGATAAAAGAGATGTTCATAGAAAGAAAGCTTTTCAATCCAAAGCTCTACCCTCCTGAAAAAATTGAATGCCCAAGAATGAGCCTTGAAGAGTATTTGAGGTATTTCAACGAACTGCAAGAGGATGTTAGGGAGGAGGTTGTAAAATTCTGGGGAGAGCCTCCCGGAGAGATTATGGTTGATGATAAAGGTATTTTAATCCCCGGAGTAATCTTAGGAAACATATTTATTGGGGTTCAACCTTCAAGACCTTCATTAGACAATGAAGACCCTTATTCTGCAATTCATGATAAAACTAAGCCTCCTCATCACCAGTACATTGCATTCTACAAGTGGATTGAGAATATTTTCGGGGCGGATTGTGTTATTCATGTTGGAACCCATGGAACTGCTGAGTTTACAAAAGGGAAAGAAGTAGGATTGAGTTCAAAATGCTTCCCAGATATTTTGATCGGAACTATGCCAAATCTCTACATCTATCATATTATAAACACGTCTGAAGCAACGATAGCCAGAAGAAGACTTTACGGAACTTTAATCAGTTATAACTCCCCTCCCTACACAACCTCTGGGCTTTACGAAGAATATGCGAGGCTTGAAGAATTCTTAAATGAGTACAGAGAGGCCTCGGGCAAAGATGAGCCAAGGGCGGAGATAGCAAAGAAAAAAGCATTAGAACTCGCAGAAAAGTTGAATCTTGGGAACAACTTGGATGAAATAGAAACAAAACTCTACGAATACAAACGCTCAATAATTCCGAAAGGTCTACATGTAATCGGGGAGAAATACACTCTGGAGGAATTGGAAGAATTCATAACGCTCGTAGCAAGATACGACAGAGGGGAGACAAAGTCTCTGAATAGGTTAATTGCCGAGAAGAAGGGGTTAACCTACGAAGAAGTGATCAATAACCCATCAAAACTCAAAGAAATTGAGGAGGAGGCAAAAGATATTGTTAAGCGATTTTTAAAGGGCGAAAGATTCCCAGAGTATGAAAAGACATTAAAATATGCCGTTGAAGTTGCTAAAAAGTTTGCAGATAACACTTTGGAACTTGAAAACTTGATTGAAGGTCTGAATGGACTGTATATAGAGCCCTGCGTTGGAGGAGATGTTATAAGGAATCCAGAGGTCTTGCCAACGGGGAGAAACATTTACGCATTTGATCCTTTAAAAGTTCCGACAGAATCCGCCGTTGAAAGGGGGAAGAGAATAGCGGAGATAACAATAAAGAAATACCTAGAAAAACATGGAAAGTATCCAGAAGGTGTTGGTGTAGTTCTCTGGGGATTTGAAACAGCAAAAACCTATGGAGAGACAGTCGCCCAAATATTAGAATACATCGGGGTTAGAGTGGTTCATGTAAGCCCTTGGGAGAAGAAGCTTGAAGTTATTCCTCTTGAGGAACTTGGAAGACCTCGTATTGATGTCATCGTTACAATATGCGGCTTCTTTAGGGATATGTTTCCAAATATTATGGAGTTACTTGATAAAGCCTTCAGAATGGTTGCAGAACTTGATGAACCAGAAGAGATGAACTTTATAAAAAAGCATGCAAAAGAGTTAGGCAACTATGGAGATTTGTCAAAGGCTAGAATTTTTGGACCTACTTCAACCGAATACGGCACAAGATTACTTCAACTCGTTGAGGATAGCGTTTGGAACGAAGAGAGGGATCTGGCAGAGGCTTACATCTCTTCCATGGGGTATGCGTACACAAAAGGGCATTACTCCAAAGAAGCACATGAAGTCTTTGAGGGTCTTTTAAGGAAAGTGGACCTCGTTTCGCAGGTAAGGGACTCTCACGATTATGAAATCACCGATTTAGACCATTACTATGAGTTTTTTGGCGGTTTATCAAAATCTATTGAAATTTTAAAAGGAGAAAAGCCAGAAATGCTCATAGCGGACAGCACTATGGAAGTTGTGAAAGTTGAGAGCGTTAAAGACGCAATAGAAAGGGGAACCATAACAAGGACCCTCAATCCAAAGTGGATAAATGAGATGCTGAAGCATGATTTCCATGGCGCTCAAAAAATTGCTGACAGAGTAGAATACTTGCTTGGCTTGGCGGCAACTACAAATGCCGTGGAAAACTGGGTATGGGATAAAGTTGCTGAAAGGTTTGTGCTAAATGAGGAATTATTTGAAAGGCTAAAGGAAAGCAATCCATACGCAACAAAGGAGATATTGGAAAGGCTCCTTGAAGCGAATAAGAGAGGCTACTGGAGAGCTGATGAGGAAATTTTAGAGGAACTTGAGAACAAATACCTTATGGTTGATGGAATGCTTGAAGAAGATATCTGAGGAGGTGAACAAAATATGGCATCGCGTGAAAACCGCATGATATTTCCGTTTTCTGCCATTGTTGGATTGGAGAATGCGAAACTCGCTTTGTTGTGCGTTGCCGTAAATCCTCTCATCGGCGGAGTTTTGTTGAAAGGAGATAAGGGAACGGGAAAATCCACTCTGGTAAGAGGTCTGGCTAATATTCTTCCTGAGATAGAGATCGTATCTGATTGTCCGTTTAACTGTAATCCTCACAATCCGTTAGAAATGTGCGACAGTTGCTATGAAAGGTATGAGAGAGGAGAATCCCTTCCCCAAACCAAGAGAAAAATGCGGGTCGTAGATTTACCGTTGAGCGTTACAATAGACAGGTTGGTTGGAACTGTGGATGTGGAACTCTTCCTAAAAGAAGGGAGGAAAGCATTACAGCCCGGTATTCTTGCAGAGGCAAATAGGAACATTCTATACATAGACGAGGTGAATCTACTTGATGACTATATCGCGGATTCGCTATTAGATTCCGCTGCTATGGGCTGGAACACCATAGAAAGGGAAGGAATATCTTTTAGACATCCTGCCAGGTTTATACTCGTTGGAAGTATGAACCCCGAAGAAGGGGAGTTAAGACCACAAATTCTTGACCGCTTTGGCTTATGTGTTGATGTAACTGCACCAATGGATCCAGAGATGAGGGTTGAAATAGCCAAACGAGTTGAGGAATTTCATGAAGACCCTTTAAACTTTTACAAGAAGTACGAGAACGAAGAAAGAAAACTCACCGAAAGAATTTCCCAAGCAAAAGAGATTTTACCCAGGGTAGAGATAGGCGAGGATTTGCTGAAACTCTTAGCGGAAACCGTCGTTAATCTCGGAATAAAAACGAATAGGGCTGAGATAGCTACAATTAAAACAGCGAAGGCAATATCCGCGCTGGATGGTAGATTAAAGGTTACTCTCCAAGATCTAGAAAAAGCCATGGAACTGGCTTTACCACACCGTTTGAAAGACAAACCCTTTCAAAAGATGTCAAATATCAAAAGGGAGAAACAAAAAGATGGACATGGTAATCACGACAAACACAATAACGGAAAAGATAATGATGGAAAAGGTAAGGGCAAGGAAACTTCAGGAACAGGTAATTTAGAGAGGAATTTTACCTCAATGAAGTGTGAGATTCCACCCATTGGAAATGCTGATTTCAAAAACTCTGATTTTCTTGGCTACAGAACCTCCCGGGATGCCTATGTTACCACGATAAATTTTCCCAAAGGAGTTCCTGTCTCGTATATTACTTATGTAAAAGGAGAAATTAGGGATGTTGCTTTTTACAACTCCTTGGTTCACGCAATACTGAATGGTAAAAAACCTCCAATAAAACTTGATTTAAGAGATATCCGGGTTAGGGTAAGGAAAGCGAAAGCGCCTACACTTTGGGTTCTCGTCCTTGATTCCAGCGGGAGTATGGCGGTGCAGAGGAGGATAAGCGTTGCGAAGGGCATAGCCGAAAAACTCGTTGAAAATGGATATATAAAGAAATCAAAGATGGCGCTAATAGTTGCAAAAGGAAATGAGGCAAAATTGTTGGTACAACCGACAAAAAACTACTGGGAGATTTTTGAGAAAATAGAAAATGTACCAACCGGAGGAAAAACACCTCTAAGTTCTGCACTTTACAACCTCCTCCTTCTAGCGATGAGGGAGAGGATGAAGGATAAATCTCTCAAAGTTCGGGCATTTTTAATAAGTGATGGCAAGGCGAATGTCTCCCTTTTCGGAAAGAGGATAAGAGATGAAATTAAAGAAATCGCAAAACTTCTGAAGAGAAATGAAATAGATGTTGATATTTACGATATGTATCCACGCGGCATAAATCCCGGGGTATCCTATATCCCTTTGCTGCGGGAAATCCTAAACTGAAAGCATCTCCGAAAATTTTAAACCAATATTTACTTCCTCTTCCAAATAGGGGCCGTAGGGTAGCTTGGTTATCCTCCTGGCTTTGGGAGCCCGGGACTCCGGTTCAAATCCGGACGGCCCCATACAAATCGCAAATGCTAATATTCATTTTCTTCATAATTTCTCCGCAAAGATAGAAACTACCCGTAATAAGGACATCCCCTTCTTCCACGGCTTTTTTAAATCCTTCGTATGAATCTTTAAAACCTCTTATTCTTCTGAAATATTTTCCTCCTATATCCATAAGAGTTTCAAGGGATGCCGTCCTTCTATGACCTATTTCAACGAAAATAGCGCTATCTCCTATCAACGAAAGATTTGAGAGGTTTTCTTCCAAAAGCTTGTCTCCCATCATACCGATGACTATATTTTTGGGTTTCCAACTAATTTCGTTAATTAATTCTGCAAGAGCAGCAGTAGCGGAAGGATTATGGGCACCATCAAAAATAATAATAGGATTCCTTGAAAATATTTGGAATCTTGCTGGAACTATTGTAATATTTATTCCCGAAATTATTTCTTTCTTGCATATATTTATCTCATCACTTAATACTTCCGCTGTAAGTATTGCCGTGCCGATATTTTTGCACTGATGTCTTCCAATTATTCTACTTTTTATATCATAATCTTCGTTTGAATAAAAACTGTGAAAGAAAGCGCACATATATTCCATTTTGATATTTTTTAGATTCCAATAAATATGTTTCTTCAGGATATACAAATTTCCTTCACTTTCCTTCGCTCTATCTTCAAATATATCCAAAATGTTTTTTCTTTCCTCGTAAGTTATAATCTTTCCTCCTTTTATTATACCTGCCTTATGTCTCGCTATATTTTCCAGCGTTGGTCCTAGAGTTTTTAGATGGTCGTAATCCACATAGGTTATTATCGTAGCCGCGGGAGAAAGAACATTTGTTGCATCCTTTTTGCCTCCTAAACCTACCTCTATAACTCCAACATCCACATTTCTTTCCGAGAAATAATGAAACGCCATGGCCGTTGAAACCTCAAAATATGTTAAATCGCACTCCTCTATCTCTCTTCTGTAGGTTTTAATAAAATCTGTTATCCACTCCTCATCAACACACCCATCCGAAGTTAATATTCTCTCCCTAAAATCTACGAGATGCGGAGATGTGAAGAGACCTGCCGAATACTTTTGCGAATATATGTTAAAAAGGAGATGAGCCACTGTTCCTTTACCATTCGTCCCAGAGATGTGTATACTCCGAAAATCATCTTGTGGCTTGCCGGTTATTTTTAGAAATTTTTCTATTCTCTCAACCGTCCATACCTTATCTCCAGCATGCAAGTTATTCAAAAAATCGTCATAGTTTTTTGCAAAATTTTTATCTGTGGGTATTACCATCCTCTCGACCCCATAATGTATCCCGCTATGAAAGTTGCCGCGAATGAGAGAAGTAAACCTAAACCTAATACGGATGGGGGTACATCACCATAAACCCCAAAAAATCCCAGCGATATCAAGAATGATGACACGAAACCGCCTATCGCCACCCCCAAGTACGGATAACTTTTTCTCATAGGATGTTCCGATACATATATTTCTCCCGTAGAACCATCTATAACCAAGTTATATTTTCTTCCTTCATAGATGTAATCTATCTCCCATACTGGGAAAAAAACGAGATACTGCTCTAAGGGTTTGCCTTCCAGTTGAGGAAGATAATATGTTATTGATATCTCTGGTTCCATTACGCGGGCATCAGGTTTAAAATTTGAATCAAAAAGTATGAAACTCCCGGGTGGAATTTCAAGGCGTCGCATTCCCGGAAGTGTGGTTCCTCTCGCAGGTTCAACTATATATTTCTCTCTGCCGTTCACTTCCCTCTTGAAAAGATATACAGGAAAATAGAATTTTTCCATTTTTACTATCCTTCCTTTCGCAAGAAGGTCCTTGGCCACCATAGAGGAAGATGCCCATCTGCGATATATACCCAATGCGGTGTTTTTATCAATTTTGAATGGAATCACATAATAAAACATCAATCCGCTTTTATCAACATAAAGTAAGGATGAACAGTAATCACACTTTATCATTTTTTTCTTGGGATCTATTTCAAGAGTTGCTCCGCATTTGGGACATTTCATTTGCATAATATGCCCTAAGTATATTCCCTATTTAAGGGTTATCTTTATATAGTGTGGAGTGATTAATGTGTTCAATGAAAAGAGGGCTAATAATAATATTTGCAATATCGCTTATGCTATTGATTGTGCCAAAAAGTGGTAGAAGTTCACCTGGTAACGAGATATGTATTTATTCCGATGTGTTTAATGTTGATGCAATAAACGAAGTACACGGTGGATACATCACTTGGGTTTTTAGAGGAGAAATAACCAATATTTTCAGAAAGAATGTTGATGTTTATTTTGGAAATGGTGATGGAAAGGTTAACATTACCGAAGCATCCGCTTATTTTATATATGTGGAAAAAAGGCTTATGGAAGATTCTGATAAATCTTATGGTTACATAGGTACTTTAAGAATTACTAATTTTGATGCGAATCATGGAAAAATACAGGGAATATTGGCTGATACTTCCGATATTAAAGGCTTAATTGGTGATGTAAATTCTTCTCAGGAAATAACTATAAAAGGTAGATTTGAAGGGTATCAGATAGGAGAGAGTGTACAGTTCTTACGAAAAGAGGCTATAATAACTCCTCTGGTAGCATCGGTAAAGGAAAACTACACTATGTACGCTGAAGAATATGGAGATTTATTCACTCTAATTAAGCTAAGCCATACGGAAACCCTACTGCCAGTTGGCACATATTCTTGGAATGCACCTACTCCTCCAACTACATTCAGATTTGTCATAGGAACTCATACAAGGTTTTACGATTCTTTCGCGATTAAACTATCCGAAGAAAAATGGCCTATAAAATCCATAGTGAAAAAAGATGAATTTGTTTTTTATGAAAATCCCCTCGCTCTTTTCATAATTATGGCTGTACTGTTAAGAGTTGGTGGATATGCCGAGGATTTGGTGCATACAAAATATCTGTACTGGATAAGACCTCATATGAAAAGTTTTAAATGGAGTTGCCGTGCCGCTAAAGGGTTAATAACTTTATTCTACTTCATTCCAACAGTATTTGTAATTTTTTACATAAATGGATTTATAATAATATTCCTGTCCGCTCTGTATCCCGCTCTAGTTTATATAATACCAACATTACTTTTCTCCAAAAAGGTTATACCACACAAGACCGCCATAGACGATGTATATCTGATTTCATCATCCGGAATATTAATAGCTCATGCAACAAGAAGACTGAAACCAGATGTGGATGAGGATATACTTACATCCATGTTAGTCGCAATACAAAATTTCGTGGAACAAGCGTTTAAGGACGAAAAAGATGTATCCATAAAACATTTAGAGTTCGGCGACAAAAAAATAGCGATAAAAAGAACCGGTGACTTCTATTTGGCGTTGGTGGTAACGGGTGAGTTATACGATGATCTTGAAGCGCGCGCAGAGCAGGTGGTCAGAGAAATAAACGAGAAATATGGAGAGGTTATGAAAAGATGGACGGGCAATGTTGAAGATTTTCGTGGGGTTAAAGAAATTATGGAGAAAATCTGGAGGGAGGGACCCACGGAGAAATAAGGTTTTTATTTATTCCCAAGGCCTTGAGAACTTTATCCACCACATAGTCCACCATGTCATCTATTTTCTTAGGGTTATGATAGAATGCTGGTGAGGCAGGTACTATTATCCCACCGCATTCGGAAATGGTAAGCAAATTCCTGAGATTTATGGTACTGAGGGGAGATTCTCTAAAAACCACAATCAATTTTCTCCTTTCTTTAAGTGCAACATTTGCCACTCTTGATATCAGAGTATCTGCTATACCATTGGCTATCTTTCCTACTGTGTTCATACTTGCGGGTATTATTACCATAGCATCAAATATGTAGCTACCGGATGCTGGCGGGGCATCAATTTCATCATCATTATAAACTTTTTCAGCAAAATCTTCAATATTAAAATTTCCAAGTTCGTATTCTATTACCTTCCTTGCACTATCCGAAACTATAACTATTTTTTCTCCCTCAAATACCTCCAAGAATCTTTTCGCATAAATTACGCCTGATGCTCCTGTTATACCTACAACTACCTTCAAGTACCCACTCCCACCTTAGGTTTCTCTTCTCCTTTTCCTATCTCCACTTTCTTTCCTCTCTCGCGGTAAGGTGGGAGTAACAGTGCAAGTACCGTTATGAACAGTAATATGGTCACCATAACCATTAATCCTATGCCGGATAAATTCCTTATACTTGCCCCTACCACCCAGTCCAAATCACCATCGTAAGTGAAAGAGGAACCTATTACTGGTATAGGGTCAGGACCCATCAGAGTAAATATAAATATTATTGCCAAAAGCATTATGAGCATAGAAAGGGCCTCACCAACACCGAAGGGAACATCCTCACGGCCGCGAGGATATCTTATAGATAGATAAATGAACGCCCCAATCAGCATTATTATTATCGTCCACAGAAACATAACATGAACTTTAAGATACAGCACAGCATACAAAACCAGTAGAAAGAAAAATAAAAATGCGTCCATAGGGCATCAC
>CAYVVU010000039.1:0-13600 GCA_964455305.1 uncultured Thermoplasmata archaeon | reverse complement strand
CTCCAATCCCAACCAACTCGGCAGATTCTCCAATATCCACGCGAAAGTATGGATAGACCACCATCCCATGGGAAATTATCGTGCAGAAAGAGTTTATTTTAAACCGTATCCCTCATGCGTGGAAGTTGTTTTGGATTTCATAAATGAAAATTTGGGCAGAGTGGAATTGGACAAAAACGATGCTTTTCTTATACTTTCTGCCATCTATACGGATACGGCATCTCTAAAAACTGCAAAATCACAAACTTTGAGATTGATCACGGAAATTATGGAAAAATACAATGTGGATATCGCTTCGGTGTATGAGGAGATTAATCTTCCTCAAGAAACTGCGGAGAAAATCGCGATTATGAAGGGTATGCAGAGAGTTATGTTCAGGGAGAAAGGTGGAAAAATAGTGGCTATGAGCATTGTTGGCGCTTATGAATCATCGCTTGCAAAACTCCTTATTTCCGCAGGGGCTTGCGTTGCCATAGTTGCCTCCGAGAAAAAAGGAGAGGTAAGAGTTATAGGTAGAGCTTCACAATCTTCGGGAGTAAACATCCTAGAAATTTTCAGGCAGATCTGCGAGGATTTTAAATGTGAGTCCTTCGGAGGACATCAGAGCGCGGCAGGACTTAAATGTAGAGGATGCGATGCAGAAGCCATTCTCAACGCCATCGCTAAGAGAGTTATGGAGAAAATTTAAACCAAAGTCATATCAGCTCAAGCATAATATTTTCTATATCATCTATGAGCTTAATTTTTTCTATGAGTTTATTAAAATCACTTCTATGACCGTACTTTTTTCGGTACGTATTAACCAGCTCCCTATACTTTACTGGATCTGTTATAAAAGTATAATCAACGACGTGTAGAAGTATATATCTGTTTGTTTCTGTTCGCAATTCATTATCTTTGTCTGTTGTTATAAAAATTACTTTAACATCACTATTTCCGCTTTTCTCAAGTTCTCTTTTCCAAAATGCAGTTTCAGTCAGCCTCTCTCGTAAACTCGTTTTGCAGGATAGTATTGCTTTAACTTTATTTGCGTCTCTTTCTACAAGAACCATATCTACATCCGGCAAAATATCACACCAATTCTTAATAACTATTTGAGATGTGTGCTCATACGAAACATCATCTCCTAAAATAACATCCAGCTTGTTTCTCAAAATTTCATTATTTTCAATAATTTGTTTCAGAGTATTTATAACAGCAAATTCATATAGTGACCCTTTACATGTTTTCCACGCTTGATTCATGCTTCTCTCTAAGGAATAATAATTTGATAGTACTGGCCTTAAATAATTCTCTGCTATAGCATTAAAATTTTTCAGAGCATCTAAGTAGTTTTTGTTATATTTATCTTTAACTGTTCTATCATATAGGTCCCTCAGTTGTTTTAAAACTTCCTTTCTACATCCAAAACCTCTTGCCATAAATCTCACTCCCATAATCTTTTCTGGTTTATTTTTGCTTCTTTTATTAATCGTTCTTTTGCTAATTTGCAATAGTTTCTATCTATATCTACACCTATTCCTCTTCTATTAAGCTGTGCGCAAGCTATTAGAGTTGTACCACTTCCTAAGAAGGGATCAAGAACAGTATCCCCAACAAAACTAAAAAGCTTTATGCACCGTTTTGGCAATTCTATAGGAAACGGTGCCGGATGTCCAACCTTTTTCTTACTTTCACCCGGAAAGGTCCATAGACCATTAGTCCATTCCATAAATTCATCTCTATTTATATCAGATTCTCCTTTTTTTATTTTTTGCCATCTTTCTTTATAAAATATTACTATTACTTCTACAGGAGCAATTACATAGGGTGCCCGCGCACTCATCCAAGAACCCCATGCAGTTCTTCGGGATATATTTCCCTCATTCCATATTATGGTAGAAAAATACTTCCATCCGATTCTTTTTGCTATGGTTACTATATCCACATAAACACTTTGGAAGCCGGCCTCCTTTCTTCCTTTACTTTTATCTAAAGGTATATTCAAACACATTCTACCATCGGGTTTCATAAGAGAGTACGCTTTTCTTAACCATTTCTCTGTAAATTCTAAATACTTTTCATAAGGTATATCATCCCTAAAAGAGTTATAGTGTATATCTACATTGTAAGGTGGTGATGTAACTATCAAATCTATAGATTCTTTCTCTATAAGGTCCGTGGTCAAAAAATCATCATTTATTATTTTTATATTGCCATTTAATGCTTCAAAAAACAACTTGTCATCCTTCGCTTTTTCCACTATATATTTTTCCATTATGTTCACGCTTCCATTCACATAATCCCAATTGATGTATATAATAAAAAATTTACGCTAATTTTTCATTCTTTTATCCTTGAAAGTTTATACTCCATATTTATTTTCTTATCCCTCCTGATGTCTATATTTATGTGGAATATCTCGCGCGGCACTCCCATTTCCTCCATCTTCTTATCTATTTTTTCCAGTATTTCGGATAGTTGCCGAAATGTGCTTACTTCAAAAACCGTGCACATTGGACTATTGTGTACCTTTCCCGTTGATTCTTTTATTATTTTTACTGCCTCCTTAACATATCTACTCACGCTTGCACCTACTCCACTCGGCAGGACAGCGAGTTCCACTATCATAGTGGGTAGTAATATGGCGAAAAATATTTAAGTTTTGATGTGATTAACGCTAACATGGTGGAGGTAAATCCTATGAAAAAGGTTGTGTTGCTTGTTGTTGGATTAGTGATTCTTTCAGGCATAGTGGCTGCAATACCTCACAAAAACGAGGTTCGTGCCGTGAACACTTTTGGACTTGTTGGACATTCCAACACCGCTTGGGTAAGAAAGTATGGAGATCATCAAATAGTTTTCGTAAGAGGTACACATTACGAAATGGGCTATCAGCACGGGGCAATGCTGGCGGATGAAGTATACAAAACTCTTTATGCTTATTTAAACGCTGTAGATGAAAGCGAGGAAGAACTTTTGCAGGTTTATGCCAACGGCGAGCCCTACTTACCCCAAGAGTACAAAGACGAAATGCAAGGTCTTGCGGATGGAGCGCAGATAGATATAGATTTGATTCATGCCGCCCACACTATACCTACATTACATCATTGCAGTGGCTTTGCTGTTTGGGGGAACGCCACGGTAGATGGAAAGGTGTATCACACAAGAAGTTTGGATTATGGAGTTACGATAGCCGATCCGGATACGGGAGAGACGATTCAAATGTTCTCGGAGGTGATTGTGAGAAAACCGAATAATGGATATACAAGTATGATTCCTGCGTGGGCTGGGTTCATAGGCTCCGTTGATGGAATGAACGAGAAGAAGATAAGCATCGGAGAGATGGGGCAGGGTACGGATGATCATACACAGCACGGCCTGTTTATGATTTTCCGACTTAGATACACTCTAGAGAAAGCGAGCAATATGGATGAAGCAATTTACTATATGGGAATAAATCGTACATACGGATATAGTTTCATCGTCGCTGATGGAAATACCAATACGGCGCAGATGCTTGAGATGACATGGCACCATTACTACAACGGCACATGGAACGATGTTGAGGAGGCGAATGGATACAGTGAAATGCAGTATCAGATACCCTTCGCCGTCAGAAGAGGAAATCATATGATTGCGTATGAAACAGCCATGACACAGAGGGATCTTTACAATTTGCCTCCCACAGATGGTGATTTCCTCCACCTGATAAACTATCTGGAACACAGCAAGAGAATTGAGAGAGAGTACGGGAACATAGATTTTGACAAGGCACAGGAAATATTTACGGAGGCGTATCGCAGGTATCCTCTGCAATTCACCTTGCATCAGGTAGTTTTTGATCCTGCAGACCTTAAAATGAGAGTTGCCGATGCATATCCGGAAGGAACGGGCGCGTTCTGGAATACCTTCTACGAGTATTCCCTTCCCGACATACTTTCTATGCCCGAAATCCTTAATATAAGCAATCCCACCAACGGCTCTTCCGTATCGGGAGTTGTTACGATAACGCCCACATTACTAACGGGATATGTTCCCGATGTCGTTAGGTTTTATATAGACGGTGTTGAGGTGGGAAACACAACCACCCCGCCTTACACCTTCAACTGGGATTCCTCAACCGTTGCCAATGGACAGCATGTGGTGGAGGTCAGAGCTTTTGGTGAGAATTTCTCCGCCGTGGCCTATGTTACTGTGTATGTAAACAACCTAATCTCCAATCCAAAGCCGCTTGTTATACACTACAGAACCTTTGAGATAAATCCGAATCCTATAACTATACGGGACATCGTAAAGAATCTTCATCTACCTGAGATCAAATCAGAGGTAAAGAAAACCCGTGCCGACTGGATAATAAATACCACTCTTTATCTGAATGATACAACCAAATATGTGGACGGAAATGTCATAGTTACTAATGGCGGTTCGCTTATAATGAACAACGCCACTCTGGTTATTAACTCCACATACGACGGAGAGTTCGGTATAATCGTTAACAACGGAAGTTCTCTCATTGTCAGAAACTCAAATATTACGAACGGATCTGCAAGAATATACATCTATGTGAACTCCTCAGCTAAGAAGGTAATAGTGGAAAACTCTGAGATAAGTGGCGGCGGCTATTCCCTTGAAAAATCTTTGATGTACATAGCATGCGATAATATCAGCGTTGAGAACAGCAAATTCATACACAATGGATATGGATTAATAATAAACGGTATGAATACTCTGAGCAATGTATCAGTTAGAAATGTTTCTTTCTATATCAGAGATATTCTCCATCTTCCAGTAGCGGATATATTCACTCCGCGCGGAACTTCACTTCTTCTCGGAAATACTGCAAATGCTACAGCAGAGAATATAGACATACACGGAATAGACAATGGAAAGTTACTCAGTTTCGGTGTTCTACTTGTGGCATCTAAAAATGCACTGGTCAGGAATGTTTTCGTTGAGCATGAATATGTTGGCATAGGATTCTTAAATTCGCAGGATAACTATGCTGAAAACATAACTGTTATATATTCCCACATCGGCGGAGGATTCTTGATAGGCTCCCAGCATAATGAAATAAATGGACTTAGAATGGAGCACGGCGCTGGAGGAATTGCGGTTGCGTACAACGCCCCATACAACACAGTAAGAAACTGTTACATAAACGATACAAGTATCGCCATTGGGGCGGAGGAATCTGAAGGAATTATGTATGAAAATATAACCGTTGAGAATTCGCTGGGTGGCAGTTTATTTGAGAAAGCGCAGAACATAATTATAAGAAATGCAACAATAAAATCAGAATATGCTGGAATAATATTCAAAAAGGCATGCGACAACGCGATAGTGGAAAATGTGAAGATGTATATTTCCAGAGATATGTACGGCATGGGGATAAGAAAATCCCCCGGGGTTGTCTTAAAGAATGTTGAAATTCACGGAGTTAGATATGCAGTCCACATAGAGGGGGACGAACTGCAACATTACAAAATAACCGTGAACAATGTGACCACAGATTTCGGAAATGTTGAGTATTGCTATGGAAGCGTTCCTTCAGATTTGACGGGTGGTGAGATAATCATAGCAAATGTATCCAATGTAAATATAAATATTACTTCTGCGAAATCTCCGATTTATTTAGCGTATGTGAGCCATTCATCGGTGAGCATACAAAGCAGCGATGCCGTTAGCGGAATAATGATTTATCACTCAAACAGCATAGATGTTTATGGCAGTGTGAAGAATTCCTCTACCTACGGCGTTATGCTCTATGATGTGCATACTTCCAATATCAATGTGGATGTTGATGGAGCGTGCTGGGCGTACGCATTGCACCACAGCGATGGTATTTTCATAAACGGCATTGTAAATAATATCAAAGATTCATCCATATACTCAGTGTACAGTACATTCACAGCAGATATAAATGCCACGGAATCCAACTACGGATTGATAGGAAGTTTTTCCACGATGTTCATACTGAGAAATATACCCCAAGCGAAGTACTACTATGTTGTATATAACTCCACGGTTTATCTGTGCAACTACCTCCATGTATATGTTCTTGATGCGTCAGACAATCCCATAGAGGGAGCAATAGTTAACATAAGCTTCAACGGAGTATTGGTATACTCTTCAACTACGGATGCCAACGGATATGCGGTGTTCGCTGCGCCATACGCCACTTGGAGCCCAGAAAGCGGAGAGGTGTTCAATCTCACGAAAATAGAAGTGTACTACAATTCGCTGAACTTCTCCGATAACCCCAGATATGTGGATATGAGGAGCGAGAGAACAGAAATATTCAGAGAATCCACGGTTAACGAGTTCTGGCCTGTGTTCTTGGTGACCATACTCTTTGCCGCAATCTATCTGGCAATTATCAGAAAAACCCATTAATTTTTTATTCTATTTCTTCTCCGCCAGTAAAGTTCAAAAGAAGTTGTGCGTAAACCTCATCCATACCGTATAGGTTTTTGGCGGATGTGGCTATGACTCCTCTGAAAGCACCTGCATTTTCCAATGCCCGAAACAGTTCTATGTTGAGTTCCTTTACCATTGATGGTCTCTCATTCAAAAGATCGTTATACAGCGCATTTGAATCTTGGGACCACGCGGCTATATTCGCCAAATCATCATCCTCAAGTATATCTATTTTAGTCAGAGCATTAATAAACGGTGCCTGAAAGCGGAAATGCACCGCGGACGATAGCATAAGGAGGGTTACGAATCCCGAAGGAGTTTTGGCGAGAACCGGATCAAATGTGAAAAGGAGCATTCCACGACCGTAACTCAACTCACGGAATATGAACTCGCTCGCCGCTCTGAACGCAAAGAGTTCTATTTGGCCAGCGGTATCATAGATTATTATATCCCCACCCAAATCTTCTATCTCTTTCTTTATTTCATCCGTGTAGTTTGCTATCATATCGTTGGCGACTATCTGTGCTCCGTTTGGACCTAAGCCATATCTGTCCATAACCTCCTCCATTGATATCCACTCTCTTACATCTATGTCTGGCGTATACGGTAAAATCTCGGCTCCCGGGTCCAAATTAACCAATGTATGGGATTTTGAGGATAGTTCTAGATAATGTTTCAAAGCTCCGCAGAGAGAGCTTTTACCCGAACCGGCGGGACCAACCACAAAGAGTGTAGCAACAGTCATATGAAATCACCCAATTTTTTAACTCCAACCAGATTTGCCTTCTTTCCCTTAACTTTTTTCTTTCCGGCGTTTGGAAATAGCTTTTTAACTGTAGCGTGGAGGTTCTCAATCCTCCTGCGTAGATATATATTCACATCGTATTCGTCCGCCAACTTCATCACAAGTTCCACATATTTAGTCACATTTCCCTCGTTGACGGTGAGTTTCAAATCCGTTCCGCAATTCTCGCATTTTCCAGACAGTGGGATTCTTCTGTACTTCCTGTTGCATTTCGTACATCTAAACTGCTGCATACCGAATTTTTTTAGATTTCCCTGTATGTCGGGAAGAAGGTGGCTCGCTATTAACCGTTCAGCCACATCCCTCTCGTTCACGGCACGGGTCTTCTTAGCCAAATTCAGTTGAACCACAGCTTTTTTCATCATGTTTCCTAGAGTTTTATAAGAAGATATTAGTGGGCCCTTCGCTATGTTCGTAGTATCGTGGGTGAATCTGAATCCTTCATATTGCTTCTCAGTTCCAAGCCTCTTCTTGACTATCTCCATATACTCCAAAACTTCATCAGGCATTTTGTATTGGAGTGTGGCATAATAGAACTCCAGCGGATATTCATCCATTATATCCACATTGAGGGCTTCCTTATCTATCTCGCTCGGGTCTATGCGCAGAGATAGGAGGAGAGGGGCATCCATCATTCCTCCCCTCGTCACGGGTAGATATTCCCGCGAGAAGTTAAGCAGAGCATCAAGAAGGAGTATTATACTATCCTCATCTCCATCGCAGTTTCTTCGCTTGGCAGCGTGGAAAAACGGATGGGCAAAGCAGGGTTGTGCATCCGTAAATCCTATTATTCTGGCGAGAACTCCTCCGGAAGTATGGGGTGCCAATCCGACTACCAGATGTCCAATAAGATCCTCAGGTTTGCGTACATTATAATACTTCCCCATCCCGTATACCTTTTCAAGGAGTTCATCTATAAATTTCGCAACATTCACCATATACTCCGCGGCGCTCCTCGGTATTATTATATCTTGGACTTTCAACTCACATATTTGGTCTTCGCTTTCAAGTGGTCTTCCCATATAATCCTTTACATAGCCGAGTTCTCTGGCTTTTTGCACACTTAACCCTATCTCGGAGGGGCGGAAATGAGTTATGGCTATGTCGCTCATATCATACCTTATGGTTCCGTCTTTGAAGACCCACAAACCGTACTTTGCTCTCAGAATTCCTTTCTCAAGCATTTCCGGAGTTTTGTTCGCCGACATAAGACCCTTTACTCCCTTCAACCCCTTTATTTCCGGGTTAGACAGCTTTTTCATGGCTTTCTGATAGTATTCATTGATATTTATATTCATCTTCTTTATTTTCCCCGTGAATTCTGTTCTCGTGTTGCACGAATCGCACCTCATTAGTGGTGTCTCCTTGCCGCACTTGGGACATATTCTTACACCAACATCAACCTCTATTCTTCCCACCTCCGCCGCCTTGTTAACGAGGCGTTGGGAACCTCCGTACTCCCCGACGGGGAAAAGAACATGTACGGGTGGTTTCATCTTTCTAACATCCGCCTTTTCGGGTCTTCCCATTCTCGCCCCTATCCTAATCGGGGAGCGGGGCATTATCTTAACTCCGGCCAGTTTGGAAACTAATTCTACTGGATCGGATGTACTTACTTCAACTTTCTTGGGAAATATTTTACCATCTTTGTATTCAAGACCCAGACATTTGAGTAGAGAATACGAATACCTATCATCCACCACAATTTTGCCATCACCATCCTCGTGGAAAACCCCCAGATATTTCAAAATGTTTTTTATTTTTTCGCTTCTCTTTATCATCAGATTTTTTCCATCATACTCAGAATTTTTAGCCACATAATCTCTCAAATATAGAATATCCTCCACGGAAATGTCGTGCCAGAACAGATTGTAGTGGGGGTGTAACGGTATGTCAAGAACTTCCGAAATTTCAAATGCTTTTTCGGGCGAAGGGATTTTTTCCAAGAATTCAGAGTATTTTTTATCTACATCCGCCCTTCTGAGTTCTTGAACCCACCATTCCACAGTGAAAGGAGAAGGTAACAGGGGATGGTTGTTCTCCAGAAACTCCCCGAAAGGTATGAGGATTTCACCCAAATCTATTATCTCTGCAACTTTATCCTTCAATTTCATAGCGGTATCGTAATCGTTTATTTGGATAACTCTACCATCGTTGAGCATTACTATGGGCCCCTCAATACTATCGCAGGGAACAGCACCACCCGCCTTCCCGGGGCGCTCGGTCATTACTTGTGTTCCAATAGCTATGAATTCTCCGCATATAACCATCGTCGCCGGGTTGAATCCTATCGTCGCCAAACCACCTGCTCTACACCTTCCGTACCTCAGGCGAAAACCTCCAGGGCGCATGGGATGTGCGAAAATCGGACGGCCAACCACGAGTTTGGATATATACTTATCCGATGCCTCTATCTTTATCTCTTCCTCGTCCTTCTTCGCCTTTATCCTTTTGTCGGCAATCTCTTTAATAAAATCCCAGCCTTCTATTTTCAATTTCTCAACATAACCTTTGATTTTGGGCGCCTTTTGTAATAGACCCTCCGCCAGAACCAAACACATTCCTCCCCTCACATTGTTCGTCGGAACCCTCGGCAAATCTCGGTAACCACTGACCTCATAATCCTCGGTACCATCACCGTCTATGCAAACCGGACAGTTTCTCACTGCAATGTCCACCTCTTCCATCGTTGGCATATACTGCAACCTCTTTTTTCTGTTATATAACTGTATCTCCTCCTTGTATCTCTCTATCTCCTCTTCGGTAGGCTTATACCTATCTATGCCCAACTCCTTTCTAACCACATCCGCTATCAGAACGCTAAGGGCTTGGGCGGTTCCTCCCGCACTTCTTATAGGACCAGCATAAAATATCTGAACATAATCACTGCCATCAAAATTCTTGTCTATCTTTATCTCCGATATGCCTTCAAGCGGCGCTACGAGAATTCCTTCAGTCAGTATGGCAAGACCAACCCTGACCGCTTTATCTAATGCTTCCTCCACATTTATTCTTTTCAATCTGGATGCCAATTTCTTTGCCATTAAGATGGCAACGATTTCTCTCTTCTCTTCTTTGAGCATCTCTCTTATTTCTCTAGCGATTCCCCTAACGCCTACCAATTCCTCAACTCTCTCAGCCAAGTCCTTTGCGCGGGGAATTTCCACACTCATATGAGGATCTAATCCCTTCTTTCTCGCTTTCTCCGCTATTCTGTAACACTCATCCACCTTCCGCTCAAGTTCTTCAAAGTATCTCCGCATATCTTCGCTCATCTTAACCATGATTCCACGCCCTTTTCCCTAAATTATTTCTGGAATTTAAACCATTGGTTACAACTTATTCTATAAATCTTCCATCATTCCCTTGAATTTGAAAGTTTTGTATATTTTTCTCAAGCCATCCCCAATGTGATATAGAAAAATTTATAAAAGATGTCATAATGAGGGTAGTTATGCTTGGAAAGAACTCATATCAAAAAAATAAGGGGTACAATGGAAGCAGTATTATTGGAGTTACTCTTTTAGTTGGTGCGGTATTACTATTGATCCTGAGCATAACTCCAGCAAAATCTGAATCTGTAAGTGTTATTAGAGGAACAGCTGATCATGTAGTTATAAATGAGGTATTTTATGATTCCCCGGGTACAGAACCAGATGAAGAATGGATTGAAATATACAATCCAACCTCAACTCCAGTAAACATATCGGGATGGTATCTGACGGACGATCCTAGTTACGAATCACCCGGCGGCGAAGGTTCTTACAGATTTCCAAATGGCACTATAATACAGGCGGATTCTTTCATAGTCGTTGCATATAATGGCACCGCGTTCTATGCAAAATACAATTTCTACCCTGATTTTGAATTTGTAAACACAACTTCCTCCGTTCCCGATATGGTTGTAGTTTCCACTGGCATAGCACTCGGAAACAGTGGAGACGATATTCATCTCTTTGATTCCTCCGGTGTAGAAATTGATGTCGTATGGTATGGAAGCTGCGGAGATTTGGACTATGCCCCTTACAACCAAACTGCAGCACCTGATGTTGCGGCGGGACATTCAATTGGTCGTAATCCCGACGGAAACGATACAGATAACTGCACAGCGGATTTCGCCGATTATGCAAATCCAACCCCCGGAGATTACAATACTACCGTAACTGAGATAAGAACGGGAGATGTTTTCATTGCAACAATATTCCTTATAGCGGGCATTATTGTATATGAGAAAAGGAGAAAATATCTTTGAGTTTGACTATATTTACATTTTCAATTTCTTTTCCTCTGTAGTTATTACATACCATTAAAACCTTTTTTTGGACATTACTCGGTATAGACAGCCTGTCAATTTTCCCTAGAAGTTTGGCTATGTCTGTATAATTGGCCGTACCCCATTTGACTTCGCATATAACTAGTTCATTCTTTGCTTTACTTTCGGCTATCATATCTATCTCTTCTCCTTTATGCAAATATTTGTAAGTAATGTATCCCTTTGATCGGAAAATTTCGTTAACAAATCTTTCAAACATATATCCGAAATATCTATTGAAATCTATTCTTTTATAAACCTCATCAACATTTCCTATCTCAAGCTCACTTATATAGGGATAAACGCACTTAAACCAAAAATTGAAGAAATTATCTTTTATCACATATAGACCTCTTTTTTTCTTGCCGTATAGTTTTTCATATGCAATAAGCTCTATCCGCATAAGCATGTTGAGATATTTTGATATATTACCTTTATCAATTCCAGAAGCGCTCTGAATCTTTCCTGGTGTATGATTTCCTTCGGCAATGCTTCTCATAATCAAAAATAAATTCCGTGGCTCTCTGAATTCCTGTCTAAGTAAAATTTCTGGTTCACTATACAAATAGCAACCTTTTTTTAGGATTTTATTCTTGATGTTCCACTCTAAACTTCTATTCATATTGTACTCCTTTATGTAATCCGGGACATTTCCCCATATTGACCATATTTTGATTACTTTATCAGGTTTGCTATTTTGGAATAGCCTTATGAAATCTTCTATGGAAAAACCTTCAACTTTCCATGAACCCGTCCTCCGACCATACAGAGGACTTCTATAGGAAAGCACTTCATTTTCCATCACGGATATGCTTGAACCGCAGAGAATAAGAAAAACACGCCCATCCTTTATCAAAATGGTATCCCATAATCTCTGCAATTCAGATATTATTTGTGGATTGAGATCAACTAAATAAGGAAATTCATCTATTATCACTACTATCCGTTCATCTTTTTCTGAAACTTCAAGTAATGCAGTAAATATATCTTCCAATGTTTTTAAAGATTCTATATATTTTTTACCTGTGTAAATCGATACTATCTTAGCAAAGCGTTGAATATTCTCTCTAATTGATGTTTTTGCCGCCAAAAAATAAATGCCCCCAAACTTCTCAACAAATTTTTCAAGTATTTTTGTTTTGCCTATCCTTCTTCTTCCGTATATTATTACCAATTCGCTTTTTCCACTTTTGTATCTATCTTCTAAAAATTTCATCTCTCGTTCTCTGTCCCAGAATTCTATTTGTTGTATCATCGTTATGATAAATAAGATACAACAATATTAAGATTTTGGTCAAATTCTGAACCTCGTTATCGCAGCGATTCCACCCAAAGATTTCAGAATTTTTCCCCCTTCGTGCCCCGCAGATATTACATGGATTTTTCCTCGTGATTCCTTGACCATTTTCATAATCTTTCTTACATCTTCTTCATGGAACTTATTTTCCAGAACGAGAAGGCATTCAATTCCTCCGCTTTCCGCGTATTTTCTGATCTCATCAATTCCATAAGCGTATAATCCCTCTCTGCCTATCTCCTCCATCAATCTCTCAACCAAATGTGTTTCTTTTGCAATGCGATATTTTTTTAGAATTGGAGAAATTTTGCCTTTGAGGAGTTCGTATATTCCCCTTATTCCGCCATGATTGGTATTTATTGCCTCCACCCTAATATCCGGATTTCTCTCCTTCAGGAATTTAATGAAATCCTCTTTTATGAATCCCGGCCCATAGATAATTATGTATTTATCCTTCGCAACTTCCTCCAATTTGGATAGAACTTCGCTGAACACTTCCCTCATATTCTCCATGCCGATATCTTTTCCTCCACTCCATTCCTTTGAATATATTCTCTCAAACGAGCTCCTTTTTATGGAAAAAATTTCAATGCTTCCGTGCTCTATCCCCACCGCTATACAACTAGGAAGCGAGGATTCCTCAACTATTTCTTTTAAGTATTCCAAATCCTCTTCCTCCCAATCCTTGCAAATTTTGATTTCATCTCCGCACTGAAAATTCAGCGTCTGGTAGCTGTTCACTACATTTTCAGGCCCTTCCACTATAACCCCGTGAATTCTCAACCTC
>CAYVVU010000038.1:7531-14034 GCA_964455305.1 uncultured Thermoplasmata archaeon | reverse complement strand
ATACAGTAGTTTTTACCGCCAGCAACAAATATTCCAGATGAATCGTACTCCTCGCCCTCCACCATCGGATACATAACCACACCCATCGCATTCATCCAGAATACGAAAGTATCGGAATAACTGCTCCAGTTCAGAATGTATTTCTTTACAGGTAGAGAGAACCATATCGTATGAGATATGGAATATGTTGTATCGTCAGAATAGTTGAAGGGATATACATTTCTCATCTCGCCCATGATAACAAATTCTCTGAATCCATCAAATTTTCCGCTGAGATTTACGGATTCGTAAAGAGGTACAGCCCATATATCAACCTCCGCACCCCCATCCGAAGTTACAGACACAGTCTCCTCGGAAGGATACACGAGAGTTACAAAAACACAATCCTTGCCAGATACATCCATACCCGAACCATAACTCACATAAGAGGCATTCAATATACGGAACACCGCTATGAATCTCTGCCCCTCCCAGTTTATCCGAAATGTCTCAGTGCCCTGAACATACTCCTTGTGGGGTAAATCACTTAGAGAAATTTCCTTTTCCTCGCCGGCAACTGCCGCAAACGCCGTGGGAGCAATAAGTATGACCACGGCTATAACCACACCCAATCCTATATACCTCCTTAACTTCATAATGTACAGCCTCCTCACTACAACAATTATCGCGAAAGGTATCGCAATGAAACAATATAAATATTTCGGAAAGTATTTTTGGTTATTCCCAAAGAATCACAGCTAACCTTTTTATTTGATTGTGATATATCCCCCCTCATCCATCACAGTGAGGCGATACATATGCAAAAACTCAAAGTCGGCCTCTACTGGGCTGCATCCTGTGGAGGATGCGAGATAGCGGTGCTGGACATAGACGAAAAAATTCTGGATGTTATAAAGTATGTGGATATTGAATTCTGGCCGGTCGCAATGGACACAAAATACAATGATGTGGAGGCTCTGCCCGATAAATACTTTGATGTGGTTTTCTTTAACGGAGGAATAAGAAACGACGAAAACGAACACATGGCAAAACTTTTGAGACAAAAATCCAAAATTATGGTCGCTTTCGGTTCCTGTGCCATCCACGGCTGCGTCATTGGTCTGGCAAATTACTACGGAAAAGACGCTATACTCAGAAGGGCGTATCTAGAGGCGGAAAGCAATAACAGAGAAGATGTGGAGAAGGGCGTGATGCCCACTCCCAAAGGAGATTATTTGACTCTACCTGTCGTTTTACAGTGTCTCAAAACTCTGGATGAAGTCGTTGAAGTTGATTATTATCTTCCCGGCTGTCCACCACCTCCAGAACTCGTGGCGGAGGCCTTTGAAAAAATAATCTCGGGTAAACTGCCACCGAAGGGAAGCGTGTTGGCTCCGGAGCATACTCAATGTAAGGAATGTCCCCGCAATCCTTCGCCGGGTGAGAATATTCCCAGAATAAAGGAGATGCCGGATATAAAAAGGATATGGGAAATAGAGGATGACGGGCGATGTTTTCTGGAACAGGGAGTTATATGCATGGGTCCCGTTACTCGGGCGGGATGCTCAACCAGATGTCTGAACGCAAATCATCCGTGCACTGGTTGCATGGGGCCTCCCTCCAATGTCAGAGATGCGGGGGCGAAGCTCATATCAATGATAGGGAGCATCTTGAAATTGTCAGGCGAAAAGGAACTTAATGAAGAAGCCGCGGAAAAACTCGCAGAAAAAATTAGAGATTACATAGGTACATTTTATCTTTATTCTTATGCCAAATCCTTCGCTGCTAAAAGGAGGTGCAAAAGGTGAAAAAAATAACCATAGATCCCATAACAAGGTTGGAAGGTCATGGTAAGATAGAGATTTTTCTGAACGATGATGGAAATGTTGAGGATGCATACCTGCAAATTCCGGAACTGAGAGGTTTTGAAAAGTTTTGCGAGGGCAGAAGGGCAGAACTTATGCCCCAAATTACATCAAGGATTTGTGGAGTGTGTCCCGTAGCGCACCATATGGCTTCCACGAAAGCGCTTGATATGGCTTTCCATACCGAACCCACTGAAACCGCGAAGAAACTCAGAGAATTGATGTACTGTGGTTACATAATATACGACCATATACTTCACTTCTACTTTCTCGGAGGTCCGGATTTCATAGTTGGGCCAACAGCCCCGAAAGAGAAGAGGAACATATTTGGCGTTATTGAGAAAGTTGGAGAAGAGTTAGGCAGGGAAGTGATAAAACATCGCGCTTACGGTCAGAGAATCACAGAGATAATAGGTGGAAAAGCAACGCATCCTGTTTGCGGTATGCCCGGTGGAGTAACCAAAGCGATAAATGAGGAGGAAAGACAGAGAATTGAGAACATGCTGGAAAGCTGTGTTGAATTCGCCCAGAAATCTCTTGAAATATTCAAAGAAATCGTTCTGAAGAACGATGAATATCTCAAACTTATAAAGGAAAACAAACAGTATGTTTATAATATGGGATTGGTTGACAATAAAAACCGCCTGAATTTCTACGATGGCAAAGTAAGGGTAACCTCTCCGGATGGGGAGGAATTTGTGAAGTTCCCGCCTGAAAAATATCTGGAGGTCATAGAGGAGAAGATCCTCTCATGGAGTTATGTAAAATTCCCGTATCTGAAAAAAGTAGGATGGAAGGGATTCGTTGACGGCAGAGACAGCGGGATATATAGGGTTGGACCCCTAGGCAGGTTAAATGTATCTGAGGGCATGGCTACACCTCTCGCCAACGCGGAGTTCCAAGAATTCTACGATTTCGCAGGTGAAAGGCCAGCATCGCAGGTACTTCTATACCACTGGGCGAGATTGATAGAGGTTCTTTACGCTGCCGAAAGAGGAATGGAACTGGTAAAGGACAGGGGAATAACATCTCAGAACATCAGAAACCCCATCATAAAGGTGGGCGGTGAAGGCATAGGGATAGTGGAGGCGGCGAGAGGCACATTGATACACCACTACTGGGTGGACGAAGAAGGGCTGATAAAGAAAGTGAATTTAATAGTTGCAACTACAAACAACAACGCATCCATAAATCTCGCCATAAAGAGGGCATCAAAAAATTACATAAAAGGTGGTGAGATAAGCGAAGGTTTGCTCAACACCATAGAAATGTTTTACAGAGCATACGACCCCTGTATGGCATGCGCTTCCCACGCCTCCCTGGGCACACCTCCCATAGAGATAATAGTTCATTACAAAGATGGGAGGGTGAGGAGGCTGAGAAATACATGAAGAAAATCATAGTGGGGATAGGAAACGATATCATGGGCGATGATTCCGTTGCCCTCCGCGTTATAGATGCCCTTGAGAAAATGAATATTGATGCGGAACTTGATAAAATTTTCTCTCACGGAATGGATGTGGCTCAGAGGATAATTGGCTACGATTACGCGGTGATAGTGGATTCATCCACGGAAATACCTCCTGGAACCGTTGCGATAGTGGACGAGAATTTCGCCCCTATGAATTTTGACTCTCCGCACACTCTGAGCATCAGGGCATCGCTTGAGATTTTGAGGAAAGTTGGCGAGAAGGTTCCGAAGATAAAGATAGTGCTCGTTGGTGTGGAAAATGTTGAATTTTCGGAAGAAATTAGCGAAAAGGCAAAAAAGGGTTTGGAAAAAGCCGTGAATATTGTTAAAGAAATGATAGAAGGTGGTTCGGATGAGCATAACCACTATATCCTCTGATGATATACCCCCCGTAATGCAAAAAACCACGATGGAGGAAAAAATATACAAAAAAAAGGTGAGCAGTTTGAGAAAATCCAGAGGAAGACCTCACATAATTGAGGATCGTTGCAAGGGCTGCGGCTTCTGCATTGCATTCTGCCCGACGAAAGTCCTTAAAGTTTCCGAAAGATTCAATGTAAAGGGCTACCACCCCCCCGAATTTGTGGAATCTCCGCCAGATAAAGTTTGTATAGCGTGTAAGTTCTGCGAAATGATATGCCCAGATTTCGCCATATATGTGGAGGTATTTGAAAATGAAAAGTAAGGCAGTAGTTCCCGAAGGTATTCATTTCTGGAGCGGTAATGTTGCTGTGGCCGAAGGTGCCATCGCCGCAGGATGCAGGTTCTACGCAGGATACCCGATAACTCCGAGCAGCGAAATCGCGGAGCATATGGCCGCCCGCTTGCCCCAAGTGGGCGGAAAATTCATAGAGATGGAGGATGAACTAGGCTCTATGGCCGCGATCATAGGCGCTTCTTGGGGCGGAGTGAAATCCATGACCGCCACATCTGGCCCCGGGTTCTCGCTCATGCAAGAGAATATAGGTCTTGCGATAATGATGGAAGCTCCCTGCGTGGTTGTGGATGTTCAGAGGGCGGCACCTTCAACAGGATTGCCCACAATGATAGGACAGGGCGATGTGATGCAAGCGAGATTCGGCAGCCATGGCTCTTACGATATAATCGCCCTTTACCCAAACTCACCAAACGAGGCATTCCATCTTGTAATAGATGCCTTCAATTTAGCGGAAAAGTTCCGCACACCCGTAATATTCCTGATGGACGAAGTCATCGCCCATATGTACGAGAAGGTTCATGTTCCCCCTCCCGAGGAGATAGAGAAAAAGATTGTTTGGAGAAAAACCCCGAAAGTTCCTCGGGAGAGGTTCAAACCATATGAATACGATGAGGATTTAATACCGCCTATGCCCATAGCGGGACAGGGATACAGATTCCACACAACAGGCCTTACGCATGATGAGAGGGGTTATCCGAATATGAGTCCGGAAGCCCAGGAAAAATTAATCAAAAGAATTTACGAGAAGATAAGTTCAAGGAGGGAGGAGTTGGCAAGGGTTGAAATGCATCTGTGCGATGATGCTGAAGTGATTGTAATTGCTTACGGAATAACTTCCAGAATTGCGAAGATGGCTGTTGACTTGGCAAGAAAAGAGGGTATAAAAGCGGGATTACTGCGCCTCATAACAATATGGCCCTTTCCATCCCACATAGTTAAAAAACTGGCGGAACAGGCGGATTTTGTAGTTGCGGAGATAAATCACGGGCAGATATCCAGAGAGGTGGAACGCCATACGGGGGCGAGAAAAGTTAAACTCGTTCCTAGGATGGGAGGCACGGTGCACAGACCGGAGGAAATTCTCCGCGGTATAAGGGAGGTGGCCGGCAGATGATCTCCTCAGAAGAAAAAAAAGTAGGACAGGAAATAGAAAGTCTTTTGCGAACTGATCGTCTACCGCATGTCTGGTGTCCGGGATGCGGTATAGGAATAGCCCTCGGCTCCCTTTTAAGGGCGATGGTTCGCGTCGGACTGGATTTTGACAAAACGGTTATGGTCTCGGGTATAGGATGCACGGGAAGAGCCGCTGGCTATGTGTATCTTGATTCATTCCACACTACTCACGGAAGAGCTATACCATTCGCGGTCGGATTGAAACTGGCTCGTCCCGATTTGAATGTGATTGTTTTCAGCGGAGATGGAGACCTATTTGCCATAGGTGGAAATCATATACTCCACGCCGCAAGAAGAAACCACGATATGCTCGTGGTCTGCGTAAATAACTATAACTACGGAATGACGGGTGGTCAGCATGGGCCTACCACACCCAGCGGTGCGTTCACATCCACCACACCTTACGGAAATCCCGAGCGTCCGATGAATTTACCTCACCTTATGATTTCTCTCAATGCTCCTTTCGTCGCCAGATGGACCGTGGCACATCCCCGTCGCCTCATGCGCTCATTTGAAAAGGCGCTGCAGCGCAAGGGATTCCGCTTCATAGAGGTGATATCAATATGTCCCACGGAGTTCGGAAGGAAGAACAAGATGAGGGACCCCCTGCAATACCTTATGAGTATTAAGGAGAACAGCGTTGTAAAACACGATGCGAGTTTTGAAGAGATGGAGATCAGGCCAAATAAACCAATAGTGGTAGGGGATTTCCGCGATGTTAAGGTAGAGGAAAGTTACGAGGATGTATACTACAAGATAATCAGGAGGTTTGAAGATGCGTAGGGAGATTAAATTCGGAGGTTACGGCGGTCAGGGAATAATACTCGCGGGATACATAACCGGAAAGGCGGCCAGTTTGTATGATCATCTAAACGCCGTATTCACACAGAACTACGGTCCTGAGGCGCGCGGCGGGGCGAGCAGTAGCGAGGTGGTAATAAGCGATGAGCCCATAGATTATCCGTATGTGATTTCCGCCGATGCCTTGGTGTTAATGTCCAAAGAAGCGTACGATAGATACATACATCTTTCAAAGGAAGGCGGTTTCGTAATAGTAGATGAGGATTTGGTAGATATAGATGAGAGGGCAGAGGGAAGAAAGGTTTACAAGATAAAGGCCACGAAAATAGCGGAGGAATTAGGCAATAGAATAGTGGCGAACATAGTTATGCTCGGGTTCTTCACTTCCGTAACGGGATTCATAAGCAGAGAAGCCATGAGAAAATCCGTGGAGGATAGCGTACCCAGAAGGTTTCTGGAATTGAATCTCAAAGCGTTTGAGGAAGGTCTTAGGGAG
>CAYVVU010000038.1:4856-7521 GCA_964455305.1 uncultured Thermoplasmata archaeon | reverse complement strand
GGTTCACGCCGAGGACTACAAGTACATGTGCTCCGACCCGGGGCAAAAATTGATTGAGGATGCCATAAAATCCAAGCGATTGGATGGCGTTGTTGTTGCCTGTTGTACGCCAACCATGCACGAGAGCACTTTCCGGGAAGCGGCAAAGCGGGCGGGCCTGAATCCTTACATGGTGGAGATAGCGAATATAAGAGAACAGGTTTCTTGGGTTCACAGCGATATAAGGAAAGCCACGGAAAAAGCGATAAAAATCACATTGGCAACGGTGGAAAAAGTTCTGAGAAACATGCCTCTTGAAGATATAAAGGTCGGCGTTACGAGAAGGGCTTTGGTTGTGGGAGGAGGAATTGCAGGAATTCAGGCCGCACTGGATATAGCGGATGCGGGCTACGAGGTTATTCTCGTTGAAAAGGAACCCACCATAGGAGGACATATGGCTCAGTTGAGCGAGACCTTCCCCACGCTGGATTGCTCGCAATGTATTCTCACACCAAAAATGGTAGCGGTATCCAAACATCCGAGAATAAAGTTGTATACGAACAGCGAGGTTATAGGGGCGGAGGGGTTTGTTGGAAATTTCAAGGTCAGGATAAGGAAGAAGGCGAGGTATGTTGATCCAGAAAAATGCAAGATGTGCGGAGATTGCGAACAGGTATGTCCCGTAATTGTTCCGGATGAGTTCAACAGATCCCTAACAGTCAGAAAGGCAATATACATACCGTTTCCGCAGGCGGTTCCCCCATCCTACATAATTGACCCTCTCCACTGCCTCGGATTCTCTCCGATAGTTTGCGGAAAATGCGCTGAGGTCTGCGAGCCAAAGGCAATAAACTACGACGATAAGGATGAGATAGTGGAGGAGGAAGTCGGCGCTGTTATACTTGCGACGGGCTACGAACTATACAGCAAAACCAATCTGAAGGAATACGGGGCGGGCAGATACGAGAATGTAATAGATTCTTTGCAATTTGAGAGATTGTTAAGCGCTTCTGGCCCGACGGGCGGAGAGATAGTTAGGCCCTCTGATGGCAAAAAGGTGAAGAAAATAGCGTTTATACAGTGCGCCGGAAGCAGGGATGAAAACCATTTAGAATACTGCTCAAAGATATGCTGTATGTATACAGCCAAACACGCGATGCTCTTCAAGCACCATGTTCCGGACGGAGAGGCGTATGTTTTCTATATTGATATAAGGGCCGCGGGCAAGGGTTATGAGGAATTTGTGAAAAGGGCACAGGAAGAGTACAATGTTCATTACATAAGAGGCAAGGTATCCAAGATGTACGAGAGGGACGGAAAAGTAATAATTCACGCCGCCGATACTCTCCTTGGCAAACCAGTTAAGGTAGAGGTGGACCTGGCCGTCCTCGCCATGGGTATGGTTCCGAAGAGTGAGGTGGCGGAGATATTCCGCGTTCAGAGGGATGAATATGGATTCTATAAGGAAGTTCATCCAAAACTCAGGCCTGTAGAATCTGCCACGCCGGGCGTATTCATATGCGGTGCGGCTCACGCTCCCAAGGATATTCCGGATAGTGTTGCGCAGGCATCTGCCGCCGCATCAAAAGCGCTGGAAATTCTATCGCAGGATTATCTTACACACGAGCCGTTGGTGGCCGAGGTAAATCCGGATTTGTGTGTGAGGTGCAGGACCTGCGAATCCGTTTGCCCTTACGGTGCGGTTAAAGTTGGTGAGGAATATGCGGAAGTTAACGAGGTCATGTGTGAGGGCTGCGGTTCCTGTACCGCATCTTGCCCGACAGGTGCTATATCTCTCCGAAATATGAACGATGAGCAGATATTCGCTATGATAAAGATGGTGTTGGGTGAGGGAGATGAGCTGGGAGCCTAAGATAGTGGCTTTCGTGTGTAGGTGGTGTGCGTCCGCCGCCGCGGATTTGGCTGGCGTGTCTCGCCTTGAATATCCCCCGAATGTCGTGCCAATCCGAGTTCCGTGCTCCGGCAAGGTGGATATGCAGTATGTAATCGCCGCATTTGAGAGCGGGGCGGACGGCGTGCTCATAGGAGGATGTCATATACCATCCGATTGTCACTATATATCAGGAAATTTCAAAGCAATGAAAAGAGTGGCCATAATGAAGAAATATCTTCAGGAAGTTGGAATTTCGCCGAAGAGATTGCGACTGGAATGGATTTCCGCCGCCGAAGGTCAGAAATTCGCGGAGGTAGTTAGGGAATTCGTTGAGGAAATAAGAAAATTGGGCCCATTAAAAGGTGGGGAAAATGGAAATAGATAAGGATAGGTTCGTGGAACTCGTTGCGGAATTATCGGGCGAGAACTTCTTCAAATGTTACCAGTGCGGAAGATGCACCGCAGGTTGTCCTTTAGCGGAATACATGGATGCACCTCCATCTAAAATACTCAGAATGCTGCAGTACCGCGATGAGGATATAACGAAGGTTGAGAGTCCGTGGGTATGTGCATCCTGTATAGTTTGCAGTGTAAGATGCCCGAGAGGAGTGGACATCGCCGCGATCATGGAAGCCCTTAGGCAAGTGAAGCAGAGATACATGCCAGATGAGATAAAATACAGCCCCAAGGTATCCCACGATATGCCTCAGATAGCCATGGTAGCATCCTTCAGAAAATACGGGAGGTGGTAATTTGGAATATGATTACTTTCCTGGATGCTCCCTGAAAAGT
>CAYVVU010000038.1:0-4846 GCA_964455305.1 uncultured Thermoplasmata archaeon | reverse complement strand
GAAAAATTAGGAATAAAACTGCGAGAACTTGAAAAATGGAACTGCTGCGGAGTTATGTTTCCAATGGCCAAGGACGATATAATGAGGAAAATAGGAGCTGTAAGGAACCTTCTCAGGATGAAAGGCGATAATTTGGTAATAATATGTCCTATGTGCTACAACACGATGCTTAGAGTTCATAATCATATGAAGGAGGATGAGGATGCAAGAAGTAGAGTGATAAACTATCTTAAGGATGATGAGGGCTTTGAAAATTATCCTATGAGTGTTAAGATTCATCATTTCATAGAAATTCTCGCAAAAACTATGAGGGAAAAGAATTTCAATCTTCCTCCCAAGGGAATAAAGGTAGCCGCATATTACGGCTGCACATTACTTAGGCCGGATGAGGTTGCGGTGGATGACCCAGAGGACCCCAGCATTATGGAGGAAATACTGGCAAGATTCGGATTTGAACCCGTGGAATGGTGGATGAGAAACGAGTGTTGCGGCGCTTATCATTCCACCGTGAGGGAGGAATTTGTGAAGGAAAGGGTTAAAGAAATAGCGGAGGATGCCAAAGCCAACGGGGCGGAAATAATCTTGACTCTCTGCCCCTTATGTCACTACAATCTAAAAAAGCAGGATGTACTCCCGGTGGAGTACATGCCCAAGTTCATATACGAAAATATGGGAGGTATGAAAAATGAGTGAAATAAAAAAGGTTACCGTTGAGGAATTGAAGGAAAAAGCGAAGATTCCGGGAAGAAAAGCACTGAAATGGCACCCGTTCTACAAGGGCAAGGTTGAAGTGATGCCGAAATGCGCCATAACTTCCTTTGACGATTTTGGCGTGTGGTACACCCCAGGCGTGGCAGAACCTTGCAAAGAGATAGCCAAAGACCCCGAGAAGGTTTTTGAGCATACGAACAAGTGGAATTATGTGGCCGTAGCTTCCGATGGAACTAGGGTTCTCGGCCTCGGGGATATCGGTCCTCTTGCCGGCTTGCCGGTTATGGAGGGAAAGGCCCTGCTCTTCAAATACTTGGGAGGCGTTGACGCCTTCCCGATAATGATAGATACCAAGGACCCCGACGAGTTTATACAGGCGGTGAAGTGGATCGCTCCGACCTTCGGAGGAATAAACTTAGAGGACATAGCTTCGCCAAAATGCTTCTACATACTGGATAGATTGAGGGAAGAGTTGGATATCCCCGTATGGCACGATGATCAGCAGGGTACCGCCGCCATAACCCTCGCGGGAATAATAAACGGTCTGAAAATTGTGGGGAAGAAGTTGAACGAAGTGCTCTATGCGATAATTGGTGTTGGGGCTGCTAACACATGTCTTATCCGCACGCTTATCAAGGCGGGTGTGCCGCCGAGGAACATTATTGCCGTGGACTCGAAGGGAATCCTGCATCCGAACCGCGAGGACATAGAGGAATTGAAGGAGAAAAATCCGTACAAGTACAAGATAGCCATGGAAACCAACGGAGAGGGAAGAACCGGAGGAATAGCCGAAGCCCTGAAGGGAGCGGATGTTTGCGTTGCCGCATCCAAGCCGGGTCCGGGAACTATAAAGAAAGAGTGGGCTGCGCAGATGAACGACGACGCCATTATGTTCGCGGAAGCAAATCCGATACCTGAGATATGGCCGTGGGAGGCGAAAGAAGCAGGTATCAGAATATTCGGTACCGGCAGGAGCGACTTTCCGAACCAGGTGAACAATTCGCTCGGATTTCCGGGAATATTCCGAGGAACGCTGGATGTAAGGGCGAGAACCATTACCGATGAGATGCACATAGCGGCCGCTTACGCCATAGCGGAGGTTGCCGAACAAAAAGGTCTCAGGGAGGATTATATCGTGCCTACGATGGACGATTGGGAGGTATTCCCGCATGAAGCCACCGCAGTAGCCATGAAAGCGATAGAGCAGGGAGTTGCCCGCATTAAACTTTCACGCAACGAGATTTACGAGAACGCGCTGGCCATAATAAAAGAGGCGAGGGAAAAAACCAAAACGCTTATGAAGGCGGGATTAATTAAACCCCCACCACCTCTCTAAATTTATTTAGGTGGTAGAAATGCCCGAGAAAAAGGAAGTGGATGTACTTGAACGGATAGATGAAGGCGTGGATATAGAGAAGGTTATGAAGGAGAGGGAGTTCGAGCCAGAACACTGGATAACCATAGAAATCATGGGAAAAAGGTACAAGGTACCTGCGGGATTAACCATACTGAAGGCGATAGAATATGCGGGATACCGCTTCATAAGGGGTTGCGGATGCCGAGCGGGATTCTGCGGAGCCTGCGCCACCGTTTACCGCAAGAGGGACGATTTTAGAATATATACCGCCTTAGCCTGTCAAACTACGGCGGAGGACGGAATGATACTTACCCAACTACCGTTCACTCCCGCCCCAAGAGCGAATTACAACATAGAGGAGGTCAAACCCGAGGAAAATGTGCTTCTCAGATACTATCCGGAAATTGCGAAGTGTGTAGCGTGCAACACATGTACGAGAAGTTGCCCGCAGGAACTGGATGTTATGGATTATATTCAGGCGGCGTTGCGGGGCGATATAAAGAAGGTCGCCGAACTCAGTTTTGACTGCGTTCAGTGCGGTTTGTGCACCGCTAGATGTCCCTCGGAAATAAGGCATTACCATCTCGCCCAGATGGCGAGAAGAATATACGGAAAGTACATGTCTCCAACACCCAAACATCTGGAAAATAGAATCATGCAGATAGAGAGCGGACTGTACGATAAGGCATTTGAAAGAATTATGAGTTTAAGCGAGGAGGAGCTGAAGAAGCTGTACTACTCAAGGAGGAAGGAAGTGGAGGAAGATCCGAGAGAATTGCCATTCCTTGAGGAGGATTGATAAAAATGGCTGAATTGAAATTGATTAGAGGATATCCCGAATATATGCGTGAGAGCATAGAGATGGTTGAAAAAACGAGAGAACGAAGAATCAAAGAAGTTTTCCGTCAGATGACCGCGGAAGAGAGGGAGGATGTACTCCACAAATATCATCCAGATTACAGGCCTGGTGGAAAGAGAGAGATAAGAATAGGTGTAAACAAGGGGGACATAGCCCCCAATGAGGTAGTGGATTTGTTGGAAGCGTATCCCCTCATAGAGCCGGAAGAAATTGATTTGAACGATGTGGATTACGATGTGGATGTTCTCGTGATAGGAGGAGGGGGCGCGGGAACGGTCGCGGCCATATGGGCGGTTTATGAGGGAATTCCACCCGAGAATGTTTTGATAATAACTAAACTCCGCCACGGAGATTCCAACTCTATGATGGCTCAGGGCGGAATCCAAGCTGCGGATAGGGAAAGGGATTCCCCGATAATACACTATATTGATGTTATGGGTGGGGGACACTTCGCCAATAAGCCGGAATTGGTCCGCGCTTTGGTTGAGGATGCCCCAAAGATAATAAAATGGCACGAGGAATTGGGCGTGATGTACGACAAAATAGGAGATAGGTTCATGGAAGCATGGGGTGGCGGAACCTCGCGCAGAAGAATGCATGCCGCCAAGGATTACACAGGAATGGAGATAATGCGGGTTATACGCGACGAGGCCAGAAATCTTGGCATACCTGTCTTAGAATTCACGCCCGCTGTGGAACTCCTAACCGATGAGGAGGGAGGTATTGCTGGCTGTGTTGCATGGAACATGGAGACGAGGCAGTATTATGTGATAAGGGCAAAAAGCACGGTTCTTGCTACAGGAGGTTGGGGCCGTCTCCATATCAGGGGCTTTCCAACAACGAACCATTACGGCGCTACCGCAGATGGCCTTATAATGGCTTATCGTGCCGGAGCGAAACTCAGGGATTTGGATTCCGTGCAGTACCATCCTACCGGCGCTGCTTATCCCGAGCAAATTGTCGGGTTGCTGATAACCGAGAAAGTTCGTGGGCTCGGGGCGCAAGTTGTGAACCGTCACGGAGAGCAGTTCGTTTACCCCCTAGAGCCGAGGGATGTTGAGGCCGCCGCGATAATACGCGAATGTTATGGAAGAGGAAACGGCGTTACCACACCCACCGGAATGGTCGGAGTGTGGCTTGACTCGCCAATGATTGAAGAGATCCGCGGCGAGGGAACGATAAAGAAGTATCTTGACGCCATGTACAGGATGTTCAAGCGCTTCGGAATAGATATGACCCGCGATCCGATACTCGTTTTCCCCACGCTTCATTACCAGAACGGCGGTGTGGAAATCAACGCGAACGCCCAGGTTCTCGGAGCCAAGGGCCCGATAAAGGGCTTTTTCGCCGGCGGCGAGGTTGAAGGTGGAGTTCACGGCAAAAACCGCCTTATGGGTAATTCTCTATTGGACTACAATGTATTTGGCAGGAGGGCAGGAATAAGCGCTGCAAAACACGCGAAGAAGGTGAGCAAACCCTCGAAGTTATCTCTAAAGCATGTGGTGGAGTACACAAAGATGGTTGAACAACTCGGAGTACCGAGAACGAGAAGAGCGCCGATCCTTCTGCCAGATTACAGGGGCAAGAAAGCGCTTGCGAGAATGATTGATATCGTGCTGTGATGCTCGGATATAAAAGAATTCTGACTTTTTTAATATTTTTGTTTTTTCTTGCAGATAATTTTCTTTCGCTTGCGAACGACATCCAACAGCATAGATTAGTGAAACACGAGCCTATTAGAATAAACAGTGATTTGGAACTTTCATCCATAGCCAAAAAGGAGGGATGGAAAGGCAACGGAAGCGCTCAAAATCCCTACATCATAGAGGGATATGCTATTGAAGGCCTCTACTACGGATACTCCATATACATAGGAAACACAACCCTGCATGTAATCATAAAGAACTGCTATCTTTATG